>JBFLVQ010000014.1:0-38323 GCA_040758525.1 Acidobacteriota bacterium | reverse complement strand
ACTAAAGATATCTATTACAGCTTTACGGCTGGGCCTGGAGAAATAAAATTTACTGTTAACGTTATCGCAAATGGCGGCACAGTCTATTTTGAACTCTTTGACAATGATGCCAGAGCAGTACGTTTTGAAGGCAACTATAGCTCTTTCTCACTAGCTGCTAGCACCAACCACAACGAGCAAGCCAGTGCAATTGCGCGATTAGAAAACAGACAGCCACTCTTGATGCGTATCAGCAATGCTTATCCAGAAGTGATTGAAGGATTTCGTATAAAACTTGGCGGTGCGGTCGAATTGGCTGAAGCTAAATCGAGCGACAACACTGCAGCATCAGCCCAGACAGCTATGCTATTTTCTGATCGAGATCAACCCAAAGCACTGGTCTCGAAAGAGATTAATGGAATAGGCACAACTAAAGATATCTATTATGGCTTTACGGCTGGACCTGGTGAGTTAAAGCTTACTCTGAATGTTATTGCCAATGGTGGCAGCGTCTACTTAGAGCTGTTTGATACAGAAGAGAAAAGGTTGCGATATTCAGATAATTCAACCTCCTTCTCGCTCTCGGCAAGTAGTAACAATACTGTAGAGAAGAGTCTGTCAGTACGATTGGAGGATCGTAAACGGCTACTACTGCGTATTAGCAACACCTATCCTAACGACATCAAGAGCTACCGTATAAAGCTTGATGGCGCTATTGAGCTAGGAGAAGATCGAGCCGGATTGGCTGGTGGCGCAATTAGGCTAGCCGCAGTATCATATTTCGCTTCACGGTCTAGGGAGACAAAAGATTAATGGCAAAACTCACAATAGCCCTTGCCAAAGGGAGATTACAGGATGATGCTTTGGAGATCTTCGCCTGTGCCGGTGTGCGAATTGCCGCTGAGCAACTTGCCTCAAGGCGATTGCTTATTGAGGATCAACAAGGTGAGTACAATTTTGTCTTTGTTAAGCCGGCCGATGTACCTGTATATGTCGAGTATGGCGTTGCCGATGTGGGTATATGTGGACGTGATGTATTGCTTGAACGCGCCGCTGATGTGCACACACCGCTGGATCTAGGTATTGGTTACTGCCGTCTTGTCGTCGCAGGTAAGAAAGAAGAAGCACCTGCGCTTAGTAGCCGATTCTCTGCATTGCGTATTGCTACTAAATATCCGCGTATAACAGCGGAATATTTCCAACGACGTGCTGTACCAGTAGAGATCATAGAGTTATCAGGATCGATTGAATTAGCTCCCTTGCTTGGGCTAGCAGATCGTATTGTCGATCTAGTGGAAACAGGCCGTACTCTACGTGAGAACGGTCTAGAATTGAAAGAAGTGATTGCTGAGTCAACCGCACAGTTGATCGTGAATAGAGCCAGTTTCCAATTGAAGCGCACAGCAACAACAAAACTGATTGAATGTCTGGCGCATGCGCTCGAACGGCAATCGTCGCAAGGTTCAACTTGCTTATAAGCGCTTCTCCTGGTAATTATATTCTGGGTTCTTCTCAGCCGAGCATAAATGGCCAAGGCAAATTATGATTGAAATCGTAGACCTCACTAAAAATCAAACTCACGCGCGTCTAGAGGTAATCCTTAACCGCTGTTTAGCGCTCAACCAAGAGCTACTCACCAAAGTCACAGAAATTATTGAAATGGTGCGTGAGCAGGGAGATCGAGCGCTCTGTTATCTTAGCCAGAGTCTTGATGGTATTACTCTCAGTCCTGTTAATCTGCATGCTGATCAAGCGCTTATACAAGAACTTGCTTCTCAGGTGAACTCGCAACTGCTTAGCTTTATACGCAAGGCAATCGAGAATGTGCGCGCCTTTCATGAACGTCAGATCGAGCAGTCTTGGATGTTCACTGATGCAGATGGTGTCTCGCTAGGACAACGTTTACGTCCACTCGATAGTGTTGGTCTTTATGTACCAGGTGGTAAAGCTGCCTATCCTTCAACACTAATTATGAATGCGGTGCCGGCGATTACCGCTGGTGTAGCACGTATTGCTGTAGCCACACCACCCTCTAACTTTATGTCCTCGCCGATCATTGCTGCTACTCTCAAAGAGCTAAACCTTACCGAAGTCTACACAGTAGGTGGGGCACAAGCAATCGCTGCGCTTGCTTATGGCACAGAGACGATTCAACGTGTGGACAAGATTGTTGGACCAGGCAATGTTTATGTATCAGCAGCCAAGAAACTCGTCTATGGTATGGTTGATATTGATGCGATCGCTGGTCCTACCGAGATTGTGGTATTTGCTGATGAGGAAGCGCCTGCTGTCTTTGTCGCGGCAGATATGCTCTCGCAAGCAGAACACGATAGTATGGCGGCAGCAATATTGATCACTACTAGTAACCTCTTTGCCGAAGAGGTCAAAATTGAGCTTGAGCATCAGCTATCACAACTGCCTAGACGCGAGATCGCAACTAATGCACTGGCACAATTCGGAGCAATCTTTGTGGTTGGCTCGCGTGAACAGGGTTGTGAATTGATCAATCGTATCGCACCTGAGCATGTTGAAGTGATAGTTGCTGAGCCAGATTCTGTTGTAGATGCGATTATTAATGCGGGGGCAATCTTTGTCGGCCCTTATTCATGTGAAGCAGCCGGCGATTATATCATTGGTCCAAACCATGTATTGCCTACTGGTGGCACCGCGCGTTTCTCTTCACCATTAGGCGTTTATGACTTCTACAAGCGCACTAATATTATTAAATACAACAAAGAAAAGTTAGGCAAGATGATTGCCGCAATTGTCGGACTGGCTGAATGTGAAGGACTAGCCGGACATGCGCGCGCGGCACTGGCGCGTTTCCAATTAGAGGAGGAGTTGGGCCGTATTACTACGCCGCTGCCAGGCCGTTTGCCCAGACTTAAAGACGACGACTAATGTTCAACCCATTGGATAAAATCAAACCACAAGTACGCAAGCTGAGTGCTTACACACTCAACGCTCCCAACTCTCGTATTAAGATCAACCAGAATGAGAATCCCTACGATCTGCCCGAGCCGATCAAAGCCGAAGTATTAGCGCGCCTAGCACAGCGGCCCTGGTCACGCTATCCAACCTTTGTACCTACAGAACTACTTGAAACACTAGCACGTTTTGCCGGTTGGTGTCATGAAGGTACATTGGCTGGTAATGGTTCAAATGAGCTGATTCAGGCATTACTTACAGTAACTGTGCAGCCAGGTGTGCGTGTACTGATCTGCGAGCCAACCTTTACACTCTATCGCTTACTTGTTGAGGTGCTCGGAGGTGAAGTTGTCAGTGTGCCACTTACTGAAAATCTTCAATATGATGCTGAAGCGATTCGACGCACTGCCCATGATGCACAAGTAGATCTAGTGATTATCTGCTCGCCCAATAATCCTACTGGGTGCCGATTGGCCGATGATCAATTGCAGGCATTACTGAAGGAGTTTGATGGTCTGGTGATACTAGATGAAGCCTATCATGAGTTCTCCCGCAGTAGTGGTGTGCCACTGTTAGCAAAGGCTGAGAACTTAATTGTACTGCGTACCTTCTCTAAAGCTATGGCACTGGCCGGACTACGTATCGGCTATCTGCTAACAAGCCCTGCACTAGCCTGTGAAATTGCTAAAGCCAAGCTACCCTATAATCTCAATTTCTTCTCTATGATGGCTGCGATCGTCGCAATCGAACACTATCCTACACTGCTAGTACCGCTGGTTGAGCGTATTATCAATGAGCGCGAGCGTCTATACACGACACTCACTACTATTGATGGCCTGCGCCCTATACCTTCGCAAGCCAACTTTATCGTGACAGAGACAATGATTCCGCCCGCAGAACTATTGGCAATGCTGCAGGCTGAAGGGATACTAGCACGTGATGTAAGTCGTTATCCTATGCTACAGCGTTATCTGCGTTTCAGTGTTGGCACACCACAAGAGAATGATGAATTGATTAGACAACTCAAGAAGATATTTGAGAAGTAAGACCCAGACGTTATAACAGGTCTTGAAAGCGTGGGTCTATGCGTAGATCTTCAAACAGTGGATCGACTTTTAGCCAAACCATTCCATTCGCCTTATCATAGTGAGTAGCGAGATATTGCTATTCAGGCGAGGTTAAGCAATTCGCTTCATCATTTATCGCTTCCATTGCTAATCGGCGGCTGGCTTTCTGCAATCTTTGTCACAGTAACAGCAAAGCGCTCCAGTTCTGGCCGTAATGCCTCTAGTGTACGGCGCGCTTGCAAGTACTCAGCCCAAGCAACTGTTTGGGTGAGGCGACGGGTTGGCTCTTCTCCCAACGCGCTCGCCATTACCGCAATTAAGCTAGAAGCTGCGTCAATATGCTCAACTAGCGCAGTGATTATTTTGTAAGTCGACTGTGCCGTAGCGAAATCGAGTTGCTGGTCTGCAGCCGTTTGCACTTTGCGATTCTCTTCTTCAGACATAGCAAAATATCAGACGGCCGCTTTGCGATAAAAGGGGAGCGCAGTTACTTTAGCAATCACCCGCTGATCAGCAATCTCAACCGTATGCTCCTGTCCAGGCGTGAAATTATCACGCTTTAGGTAAGCGAGCGCGATAGGCTTGCCAACTACCGGTGAGCGCGCCGCGCTAGTAATGTGGCCGATCTCTTTACCATCTTTGTTGTAGATTTTTGCCCCTATAGGAGGCGCCGATTCACCTTCAATAACCAATCCAGCCAATTTCTTGGCAGTCTGATCATGGCCGCGATAATGTATCTTGGCAATTGTCTCTTGGCCTAAATAACAGCCTTTAGTAAAACTGATTGCACGTTCAAGGCCAGCCTCAAGGGCAATCACAGTTTCGTCAATATCAATACCATATTCTGGTATACCTGCTTCTAGTCGTAACAGATCAAAAGCCGACAAACCTACTGGTTGTGCGCCACCCGCTAGTAGTGCCTCATAAACAGCGACAGCCTGTTCGCAAGTAACAAATAGATCGAACCCTTCTTCACCAGTACGCGAATTTCGCAAGGCAATAAGCTGCTTACCTGCCAGTTCAATCTCAGCAAACTCCAACTCGTTTAGGTTATAAACAGCGCGTGCACCCAATGAAGCAAGCAGCTTGATTGAATGTGGTCCTTGCAAACTAAAGAAAGCTGTGGTCTCAGTAACATCATTAACATTGAATTCACCGGCAGGACTAAATTTCGCCAAGCTCTGATAGATCCTCTCTCGTGTAGGTGCAGCAGTATCGATTAAGAATGAATCATTAACAGCATAGATGAAGCAGTCAGCCAAGACACGCCCAGAGACATTAAGGAAGGCAGCGATCACACCAGTACCTGTCTTCAAGGTCTTAATGTCATTGCTTACCAATCCTTGTAGAAACTGTATACGGTTTTTGCCGGTTATCTCTATACGACCACGATGGGAGAGATCGATGATACCTACCCCACTACGTACGGCTTGGTACTCCTTGGTACGGTCGCCATAATCGGTTGCTATCTCCCAACCTTGATGTTCAATAAATTGTGCACCCGAGCGCGCTTGCACTGCCGCCAGCACCGTCTTTTTCATAATATCCCCCAAGCTTAGTCTGCATCCTTCGTCTTTAGTACTTTGATCTCTACCACAGAAGTGGGCAAGTTCTCATTGTACTTAATCTCAATGCGTTGCCCTTTTTGTAGATCAGTAAATTGTAGTTCCTTTTTGCCAAACAAACCCAAAAGGCCCTTATCAGCCACAACTGTAGTGCGTTTGCTGGCGCGGTAGGTATTCTTATCACCAGTGATCTCGTCTGTCCCTTTAAAGGTAAGCTCTTCCGCGTTAATGCTCTCTACAACCACAATCGTCTTCAAAGTACGACGTGATTTTGGCGGTGTGTTAGGAAGTTTTCCCGTGCCATATGAGCCTTGCCCCAGGCTCACCTGAAACGTTGCCAAGAGCAGTAAAAATGTGATTATGAGAGAAAAAATGGCCTGTTTCCGGTTCATAATTTGTACCTCGCAAATTACAGAGTAGCTTCTAATAATAAGCAGATTGATCGAATATTTTCAAGGTAATATAGTTACTGCAAATCTACCAATGGCAAACTACTTTCCGCTTAAACTCGCGAATAATTTTTTTCTGGCTTGCTAACAGTTCTCCTTTACTCTTGCAATTGCTTCTTGAATATCTTCTATCGTGAATTGATCTGTTTCAGAAACCAGCATCTTCTCAAGAATAGGTAGGAACTCTTGTACACGCTCTGGATAATAGCCTAGCGCCTTAGCAATATGTCCTCGAACAGCAGGTTCTTCATGCTCCAGATATGGGTAGAGCAGCGGTAAACGCTCCCTGATTGCGTCTCTTGTTGCTTTGATTTCAGCTCGTTCTTTTATTACTCTTGCTTCCAAGCTCTCACCACTTCTGGCAAGAATAATTCTCCATTCGGCTTCACGCTCTTTATCTGCCAAAATCCGCTCCCAGGATGGTTGCCCATCAGCAAGTGAAGCAATTAAGAATGCAACTAATGCTTTATCAGGTGTCTCAGATGCTTCTAACATAGCGTAGAGGAAAGGAACTGTATAGGCTGATGCCTGACAAATATCACCTTGGTGCCAGATCGTTTCATGCAGCAACTGACAAGCAAACTCTCGATGGTCTTTATCTTGAGAAAGCAGCGCACGCAGTAGAGAAGGTACATCTTCCGCCTGACCATATGCATGTGTGAGTGCACTCCAGTTGATTTGATCAAGCCCTTTGAGTACACCAACATCGGGCTGATCGCTACGAAATAGCGCGATTAACCATTTAGCTGTCCATTCTTGCAAATTTTTGTCACTCATAGAAACTACTGTTGATGGCCTGTTGAAATGAATGGTTAGAGGAAAGGGTAAGCTTTATTAATAGATCGGCAACCACCCTGTCTTAATGGTGATCGGTCGCTCGTTGAGAGCTTCGCGCACCGCATACTTGGCAAGCAATCGTGTTGAATCCAATACCGGCAGTGAAGAGTTTTTTGATGTAATAATGAGTGGAATTTCGGTGCAGCCAAGAATAACACATTCGGCACCACGTACCTTTAATTCATCGATCGCATCTAGGAATGTCTGTGTAGTGTAGGCGGTAAAAACGCCCTGACATAGCTCGTCAAGAATTGCATTATTCAAGCATTCCCGTACTGGCTCGTCAGGGATGAGACGCTCCAGTCCTCGTCTCTTTAGAGCTATATCATAAACGCTTCCTGTCATAGTCCACTTTGTCCCTAGTAGACCGATCCGCTGCCAGCCTTGAGCGGTGATCTCGGCACAGACAACATCGGCGATATGCAATCCTGGCAACGGCAAGCGATCAGCTATCTGTTCCAAAACGATGTGTGCCGTATTATCTGGACAAATATAAAAATCGGCGCCCGCATCAGCAACCATCTGTACTCCATCTGTGAGAAATCTAGCTACTTCTTCATGCTTGTTGTCTCGCCAACCTGGCATACTTAAGCCTACTGGTACAGCACTCAACACTATCGTTGGATGCATATCTAGACCTAAGTGCACTGCTCCCTCTCGACAAACTGTAAGAAAACAGAGTGCGCTACCTTCAGCACTATGTGCTGCAATACCGATTGTCTTGAGCCTATTTTGATTCATCTACAATATTGTAAGAGATATATATTCCGCTAAAACCTGCTCTGGGATCATAAAATGATCTAACTGTTCCCCAGGAATATTCATATGGTGGCGCGGAGGCAAAATTTTCCATTAACCATCGATCATAAAATGCTTGTTTCTCTATCTCTCTATTTTCATCCCAATCATCCCAAGATGTTCCCTCACTGCCATCCATTATTGAGAATTTTATTGATGTTAAGTTCAATTTGTAAAAGAATAAAATAACGATCCAATGCTCTACTATATTTAATGTTGTTACATTGCTCACTTCAACTTGATATGAACAGTATGGACCATTTGCTACATGCACTTTTGCCTTTTCCGATATTGTTGAAGTTAAAAATTCTTCTCTAGAAAGATTAGGACCAGCATAGAAACCATTGGAAAAGTTTAGCTCACCAGTCTCTTTATTAATCACTTTATTAACCCAATATTAGAACCTTATTTACTGTTTATCTACTTTAATCTAACGCGAGCGCTTTCTTGATTTGCTACCAGTGCGGGCACGAGCGACCTGCTGTTTTGATGATTTACCGGAAGTAGTCTGCTTGCGTTTAGTCTTTGCTTTGCTAGCAATTTTGCGTGTTTTGGATTGACGGTCGCTTCTTGGTAAGAGGCGCTGCAATTCTGCTACTAGACTCTGCATTATCGATTCAAGATTCTGTAGACGCTGTTCGATCTGGGCGAGCGCCTGATCGGTAAGACGATCATAGATGCGCTCTTCTACCAACTCTTCTAATGGTCTGTCTAGATGCTCATTTATATCTATCATGTCTGCCTCCGCCACACCTACCCGCCCAAAGTTCTTACCTCATCAACATCAGGAATATCAAATATGATCGTTTCACCATCGCCTTCATTGTTAAATCGGAAGAGTACATAGGTTAGATCGTCATGCTGAGGCGCCTCGCCAACAAACTGCTCGATCTCGCCATAGAGTCGTCGGGAAAGTTCTTCTAAAGGAAGCGAGCGGTGCTCTTGTAATAGTTGTATCAGCCGTTCTTCACCAAACTCCTCCTCCGCAAGATTGGCCGCCTCAGTTACTCCATCAGTAAAAAGACAGACAATATCACCTTCAGAAAGAGAGGTCTCTTCCATCTCATATTCGGCGCGTTCAAACATACCCAAGCAGAAGCCTCCCTTATTGAGCCGCTCGATGCGACCATTACGTTTAACTACGATGGGCGCATTATGGCCAGCATTGATGGAAAGAAAGGTTTTGCTACGTTTGTTGAGTAGACCATAGAAAAAGGTGATGTAATTATAAGATGGAGTGCTGCGACAAATAACCTTATTGATACGGGTAACGGCATCTTTAAGATCTTGTTGCTCGATAATAGCACGGAAAGTGGCTTGTAGAGTCGAGACCAGCAGGGCCGCAGGAATACCTTTACCAGAGACATCGGCAATGGCAAAGCCGATTGTGTCTGGCCCACTGACGACAAAGTCGTAATAATCTCCTCCTACTGTATGGCAAGGAATATTTAGACCAACCGACTCTAGCCCCAGTATGTTAGGTGGTTCTTGTGGTAATAAACGCTTCTGAATAGTTGCGGCTACTTCCAATTCTTGCTCGATACGCTGACGCTCAAGCTGCTCCTCAATAAAGCGCGCTTGCTCAACCTTGATTGCTGCCACTGAAGCAATTGTGGTGAGCACGAGTAGATCATCTTTGGTAAAGCGGCGCTCATAAGGATTGTCAATATAGATCATTCCTAATACCTGCTCATGTAGTGCGAGTGGCACTGCCATACAGGAGCGCATACCAGAAAGCAGAATCGATTGTGCATCAGCAAAACGGGCATCACGTTGTGCATCAGAGGTAAGCACTGACTTCTGCTGCATCACTAGGTCTGAGATATGACGACTAATTGATACTTCAAGGGCACGTCCATCTGGTGGTGAGACACGGTAGCGAGCTACTTTACAGACCAACTCTGAAGTTTGACGATCGACAAGTAGTAGAAAGCCTCGCTCGGCCTGTACATTCTCAAAAACAATATCAAGGATATTTTCTAATAACTGGTTGAGTGACCAGTCGGAAAGCATTAATCCTACTTTGCTCACTAACGAGAGCAAGTCGCGCCGCTGGGCATGCTCAATAAACTCATTGGCTGCCTGCTTCTGTCGTTCTTTATCAGAAATAATCTGAGTTGAAGAGGCAAGCACACGTGACATACGCGCGCCTGGTTCTGGTCCAATGGTTACTTCAGGATTAGCGGTGGCAGGTAAATCATTATGGAATATTACACTGGTCTTAGCAGCCGTGGCGCCATCTGCCATCTCTTTACGGAAGAGCAACTCTGTCTCGCCAATACGTATACGATCACCAGATCTTAGCTCTAATTCTTGTGTGACTCGCACCTCATTATGATAGGTGCCATTCTGACTGCCTGAGTCGGTTAGCCAGTAATTATCGCCGCGTAATTCAAGCACAGCATGTATACGTGAGGCGAAGGAATCGGTAATGTTTATGTCGGCCCGACTAGAGCGGCCAATGGTCTGTTTGCACTGATTGAGCCAGACCGTGCGCGCAGGCATACCTGGCGAACGGATAATCAGATAGTACATAAATGATTTTTTGTTATCCTTTTTCTAAGCGTAGCTATTGAGCGCGGTTATCAAGACACCACGCTTAGCTGCTATATAACCAGGTAAGCCAAGAAAAGCAAGCGGAATCTTCCGCGTCGCACAGGTAAAGCAAACCGCACAGAGGAAAGCCTCTCTCCTCTGTGCCTTAGATTCTCAATCTATATTACATAATATTTAGACACGCGCTGCCAATTGTGTATAGAGGCGCTTCTGCACCACATTCCAAGCAATATTAGAGAAGAAAGCCTCAATATACTTGGCGCGCTCGGTTGGCTTGTAATCGACCATAAAGGCATGCTCCCAAACATCCATTATCAGTATCGGTTGGAAGCCAGCCGGATGGCCCTCCTCGTGCAAGGTGATCCAATGATTGGAGAGTCTGCCAGTAAGCGGATCCTGGTAGAGAATTGCCCATCCTACGCCGCGCATACTACCTACTTTAACGAAATCCTGCTTCCAGTAATCATAACTGCCGAAATCCTCTGCTAGCTTGGCGTAGAGACGTGAATCTTGCGCTAACTCCTTACTATTTGCCGTCAGATTGCTAAAGTAGTACTCGTGCAGTCGCATCCCGTTATATTCAAACCCTAGATGACGCTTCAACTCGGCATATTCAGGTGCGCCAGCTTTACCTTTCTGTACCAGTTCAAGGATCTGCTCATTGAGCAGGTTGGTGTTTTTCACATAGCCAGCGTAAAGCTCAAAGTGGATCTCTAGTTGTCGATCAGAGATACCCTTAAGCCCGCTGAGATCAAATTTCTGTACCTGATAAACTTCATTTGGCGGTTTTGCAATAGACATTCAAACTCCTCTCAAATAACCTTGATCTGCTAATGAGATGTGTTACTGAGATGAGTGAGGCAGCCAAGCCGGTTTTCTCTGATCCGGCTTGGCAATAGCGAGAGAGCTCTTTGGGTAGATATTGTTGACCTATTTGCCGAACATACCGTAGTGGGTCGAAGCCCCCATCAAAAAGAGCATGAAAATTGAGAGCCAAGCATTGGTGCGAGAGGCTAGGAAAGCCCGCCGCGCTAGCTTTGCCGACTCAGCCGGAATTGCTGTCCCTTTTTCGGCATTCTCCTTTGTCCAGGCAATAATCTTCTTCTGTGCAGGCCAAATAATCCCCCACACATTAAGGAACATTATTACTCCCATGCCGCCACCAATACCGATCGAGAGAGTACGGTTACTGACATCTGGAACACCGAGCATATAGAGAATTGCTGCTGACATTGCTAATACAACAATACCGATCAGTACTGCCAACACAGCGCCTTTGTTAAGCGCGCCAGAGACAGGTTGCAGTATGCCATAGATGATCGCATAGCTGACTAATACGATGACAATCCATATTCCCAGCGCTCCCCAAGTGCTAAAGTTGGCGGCGGAAGGAGAGCCGATTGCATCCATGTTCTTTTTATCGCTGGCCACGATATACATCGCATAATACATCAGTCCGGAAAGCACTGTGAGCACTGCTCCCCAGCGAAACCACCATAGCGCGCGTGGCATCAGTTCAGGTATGACTTTGCCCTTTGTTGGACCGTCAAGCGTTTTCATAAAGGGCACATTTACTAAGTTAAAGAAATAGAGAATTCCTATCCAGGTAACGCCAGCAAGGAAATGCAAGTGCCTAACCAGCATTTGCACAAAGGTGTCGTCGAAAGTAGGATGAACAAGGCTGTCAAACCATAAGAATATCCCCGCTGCCGTTGGAACTTGCGCCATTGACTCTGGTAACATATCACCTCCAAGTGTTTGTGACAGTAAGGTTATAGGTGGTGTTGCGCATTCTGGCGCAACCGCCTATGGTAGCCCAAAACAAGCAGCTAGACAATCACGCTTGGCAGCCCGCACCCGCTAGTAATAGCTTGACAACTATTGTTGCTGCTGATAACGAGCGCGTACCCGCGAATGTATTCCGCCACGTGGGGTAAATTCGCCTAGCACTTCAGCCCAGACAGGACGGCAAGCAGCAATAAAATCTTTTAAGATACGATTGATAACATTCTCGTAGAATATCCCTAGATTACGGTAGGCAAGTAGATACTCCTTAAAAGACTTTAACTCTACACATAGCTCATCAGGTTGATAACGTAGTGTGACGGTGCCGAAATCTGGTAATCCTGTTTTCGGGCATACAGAAGTAAACTCTGGTATCACAATCTCTATTTCATAACCTTTAAACTGATTGGGCCAACACTCGATTGCCGGTAGTGGCGCGTCCAGCCCGGCACAAGCCTCTTTCTCGGTATATCCCTTGGACATATTCACCTCAGCCTATTTCTAAGTTAAACAGGAAAATATACTGCATAATGATCGGTAGGCAAAGTCGATAAAACTAATTAGGCCACCACGCTAAGGCGCGCAGTGGCCTAACTACGGTAAAAGCGTTCTGCGATAGAGCAGATCAATCGACAATTTCGAAATCGATCAATTGTCGAGCAACACGTCGCTTCTGCTGGGCTAGCTCATCAATAACTGTGATCTGCATTATATATTCACCCTTGTTTAATTCTGTGCCTAGATAGAGGCGGCCATTAGCAATCAGTTTCTGCATCTCTTTCTGACCCATCACATCAAAAGCCGTCTGTTGACCAGCAAAGATCTCCTGGCCGTCATGAAAGAGCTTTACTTGGGTTTTTAGCTGTGGTTTACCAGCGCGATCAAGTTGTGGATTATAGATATGGTAGGAGTACTGCAACGCCATACCACGACGGAATTTACGTACTGCTGACATTAATAGCTGCGAGTTAGCAACTTCATTACCAAACTGAGTCTGGTTAGTAACTGGCTCGATCTGTATCTGTGCTTTACCACTAAGGAAGATACCAGAGAGTTTAATCTGTTCCGACTTAATCTCAGGAACACGTACAAACTGACTGGCCGAACCGATTCGGGCATTAGTAGCATCGCGTAAGGCGGCGCGTAGCTGATAAGCACCTGGCTTCTTAGCAGGGAAGTTAAGGATATAGACAAAGCCGTCCTTCAATACTCGCTGGTAGGTTTCGCCTCTTACACGTAGTGTGTGATTACGGCTAATCTGCTCAACAACGGCGCCATTTTCGCCATAAGCAACCGCAATAATATCAAAGTTGGCCTTATGCCAATCATCTGCTTCATCAGTAAAAGAGAGATCACTTGCATCAATATGGATCAATGACCGTAGTAATGGACCTTCTTGTCGATCGTAGCTGAACAGTGCAGTAAGACGCAGATCCAGCAAAGAAGCAGCAAAAGGAGAGGATACTGCGCTAATTAACTGCTCCCTACGTGAAGTTGCCACAGTCTGAAACTCTTCATCAGTAATAGCCATAAAACCAGTGCGAGTACGTACACGCAAGTCGGAACGTTTTACTTTTACTGCTACCTTATGAAAATCTCGGCGTTTGGATGAGGCGCTGAAAGTTGATTCATCTGGATCATAGCCAATCAGGTAGAATCCTTGCTGATCATCCAAAACTCGTGTGATACCAACATTAATAGTAGGATTAAAGAAGCCTCCCGTCTGAGCGGCGAGATAGCGTAAACCCTCTTGGGTCTCAAAAGCAAAATTGCGACGCTCTTCAAACTTTGTCAGCAATTCCCGCTCTATTGCAAAGGTACGCTCCTCATTCGCCTTGATGTCATCAGCAGCAGTGAAAGCGAGGGTCTGCTGTCCACGCCCATCTATTGTGTAGATCACGACGGCAGCGCGATTAGCCTGTTCTGTAAGATTACGTAACGATTTAAATATCTGGCCATCACGATCACGTATACGAAAACCATCAGAGATCACGACTACCGCCTTGCGGCCAGGTAGTTCCTTTAAACCATTGATCACATAACCAAGCGCGCCTAGTGTACCAACCGCGTAGAACTGTTGACGGAAACTCTCTAGCTCAAGTTGATTCTCTTGTTCTAGATCGATCTCGTTAGCATTGGGAGTAGGACGGCCAGCCAATGCGCTATCAGCACCTGCAGCCCTAAGCTTGTCGGCTCGTCCGCCCTCATTAGTAGTAGTCTGCTCAACTACGTTCACACCCGCACGGCCAGCAATATTCCAATGCAATCCATCAACAGCAGCATAAAGTTGTCGTTTATCATTAGTAAACTGCTGTAATGTTCCGATACTTCCACCAGTTCGTATCAGCGCAACCAGATCATTGGGTTGCATCTGTTCATCAATAAACTTCTTAAGTGCCTGACGAGTAAAATTCATACTCTCGAATGAGAGTCCTAGATCATCAACCACTAACGCGATAGTACGACGTACCTGCTCAGGACGCAGTCGTGCTGGCGGTAGTGCCAGTTCTTCGCTGGTATTAGAGTTGACCGTAGGGGTCGGCAGGGATGGTAGTGACGCCACGGAA
The DNA here is from genome assembly GCA_040758525.1 of Acidobacteriota bacterium. Classification (GTDB taxonomy): domain Bacteria; phylum Acidobacteriota; class Blastocatellia; order Chloracidobacteriales; family JADJPF01; genus JBFLVQ01. The sequence continues at coordinate 23,792 of JBFLVQ010000014.1, read as the reverse complement.
ATATAAGAGAAGTTGGTTATCTGCTGTGGGCGGCCATCCTCCAATACTTCGAAATCTTCTGGCTTGAGATCGGTTACTTGTTGACCACGCTTGTCTGTTACTACTACATCGAGTTGGACTAGATTTGTAGTGATACGCACAACTGCATCCTCTTCATTTCTACCTGTTGTACCCTGTTGTGCAGCATGTGATATATAGGTCTGACTGACCATTGATGTAATGATTAGGAAAACAGTAATCCCGGCTAGTGAAGTTCGCCTACTTATCGTCTTATGGAATCTATAACACAAGGAGCGGCCTGCCATTAGCATACTAAAGATCCTCCTACAGAGACTTTCTCAGTTAATAATAGCGCTAACTTTGGAATCGTAGTTGGAATATTTTTTAGTATAGCTGGTTGCCTACTTCTGTGTATCGGCAAAATGAAAAAAGACCTCTTCGAAATGGCCTTCAGCAATATTGGCGCGTTCGCGTAATGAGTCTGTAGTGCCTTCTGCAGCAACACGGCCACGCCGCAAAATTGCTGCGCGTGTAGCAATACGTTCTACAAAGTCCATAATATGAGAGGAGAATATGATAGTTTTGCCATTGCTATGCAACTCTTTTATACGTGCACGTGTTAATGCAATGGTCTCAACATCAAGACCATTGAGCGGTTCATCTAATATGAGAATCTGCGGCTCGCCCAGCAAGGCAGCGATTAGGCCAATACGTTTCTTCATTCCAAAAGAGTATTGCCTGATCAGCAGGTCCCGTTTGGCATGCAGGCCAAAACTTTCTAGTTCAATATCAATCTGTGCACGCGCCTGACGATCCAGCCCCTTTACACCAGCTACGAAACGAAGAAATTCGTAGCCTGTCAGCCGTTCATAAAGCAATAGATTTTCTGGTAAGTAACCGATCAGTTTGCGTACATGTACAGGCTGATGTTTGACTTCATGACCACAAACCAGCACCCGCCCTGTATCTGGCTCGATAATACCAAGAATAAGCTTGAGTAGGGTCGATTTGCCTGCGCCATTAGCGCCCAATAAGGCAAAGATTTCTGCGCCTATATTTAGACTTATATCATCTAGCGCTACGACTTCACCATAGCACTTAGTGATCCCTTGAAACTCAATCATCATTACCCTCCACACCTGTTAATAACAAATAGGTGCGCTGACGTGCACGCTCTGCCAGTTTGGCCATTATGTAAGGGTAAAGAAGAAACCATAGCCACCATAAACGTATTGTCAGACTGGTTATTGAGAGACTAGCGATGGCAACAAAAGGAATTGCCAGTGTAGGGCGGGTTATGATTTCGAAGCTTAATGCGCCCACAAATGAGGATACCATTAACCATACAAGTAGCATTTTAGCGAGTAAAAATATTCTACTAGAGATGTCCGCCGAACTGAGCAGAAACATCAACACCGCGCTGATTATCAATGCTGGTAACGATAGCAGCCGCGCATACCAAAGTTTGTCATGATACATCTCAATCCCTTTTACCGGTGTTGAACGCTCTAGCCAGAGGAAGGCAAGCTGATACTTTACCAGTGCAGAGGCCAATGCTGCTAATGCGAAACTTGCTAATGCACAGGCTGTCTGCGCAGCCAGCTCAAAGCTTAGTCCCGTCTGTCCATAGCGTAGACTGAAAAGGATAAAACCGAATTGACAGAGGATCGCAACAGCAAAACCTAGATAGACGGCTGAGGAGAAGAAACGGAAAGTAAGCAGTAGATCGCGCAATAATTGCGCCATTGCTGATACACCCATTAACCGCTCGAAGGATTCCACCAACCCTAACAGCCAACCCCGTGTACGACGCATCCCTAACATACTTTCTACTGCCTCACGGTCCTGTATACTCCAACGCTGATAAGCGAAGAATGCTCCTATCAAACCAATAACTGACAGTGCTAGCGCAATCAGCGAGCTGCTAGTTGATGCTAGTGGTGGCACACCAGCAAACCAATGCTTAATAACTCCAGTAAATAGCTCACGACAGCCAGCAATGGGAAAAAGTAGTATTGAGCTGGCGGCTGGCAACAGTGCGATGATTATTAACAGAACAGCAAATATCGGCAGTAGTCGGCCAAGTTGCAAAAAGCGATAATGGGCAGCTACTAATACAAGCACAAATTGTAAAGCCGTCAGTTGTAGTAGTGCCGGCAGCAATACCGAGATCCAAAGGCTAACCAATTGTGGCGAGCGACCAGCAGCCTGTTCAATAAGATAGTGTATAGCACTAAGGGCAATCATTAGCGGCAGACCCTTGGCAGCTCGTATCAGTACCAGCGCAGAAAAATGCCAGACTGGCGCAATCGGTAGACTGTCCAGGTAAGCATCCGGCGATTGTATTGGATAGCATTCCGCTGCTACTACCGAGGCGGGCGCCAGCAGCAATAGAAATATAAAAGCGGTAATGCCTAATTCCAGAATGGTATCTGCCGGTAGGCTGTAAATACCTTCGCCAATCGCTATCAGATAGGGCTGCACAATCAGGTAGCTAATCCCTAAAATCAAGGGGCCGAGAATAAACAGAGTAAAGATATTATCCTTTACCTGACGCCCAGCGGCGAGCAGCCTATAACCAATCAGCAGGAGCAAGGAGTTCATTTTTCGTTAGTCCTAGAGCCGCCTACGCGATGCGCTGAGCTAGCAGCCAGCCACCCCATACTGCCAGCAGTCCTATTAAGACACTGGCTAGAGCATTCATAAGTGCCAATCTTGCCTGTCCCTTCAACATCAATTGCAGCATTTCAAACTCGAAGGTAGAAAAGGTTGTGTAAGCCCCACAAAAACCCGACACAAGTAGTAATTGCCAATAAGCATGTAGCTGCGCCCTCTGTAGGCTTAAACCCATAATCAAGCCTATCAGGAACGATCCACTAATATTGACGATCAGCGTGCCATAGGGAAACTGTTTGCCCCAATATGTGGAGTTTACCCAAACACTCAAAAAATAGCGTGTCAGCGTGCCAAGTACGCCTCCAGCAGCAATAACAAGATATCTCATAGCCTGGCCCTCTAGCAGCTATTGTATATTAGCTCTGCGCTGAAATCTCATCTGTACCATCAATTACTCTACGTAATGTCTGGTGTAGTTCCTCACTCTTATAGGGTTTGATAACGACAGCGCGAAAGCCGTGTTGCTGATAGTTGGCCATTATAGGATCAGTAGAATAGCCGCTGGAAGCGATCGCTTTGACAGATGGATCTATTTCCAAAAGTTTTTTTAGTGCCTCCTTGCCTCCCATCCCGCCTGGTACGCTCAGATCCATTATTACCGCATCAAAAGGGACACCCGCCTGCTGGGCATTCTGATAGAGTTCAATTGCTTCTGTGCCATTACCCGCTAACTCGATCTGATAGCCTAGATGGGTCAATATCTGTCCAACCACTTCCCGTATCACGGACTGATCATCCATCACTAAAACTTTTCCTTTGCCTGCCACTGCTCTTTCGTTCATATGTATATCTTACCAAAGGGGCTGGAAAAGCAGAACGCGATTAGCGCTGGCCTATAGCACATGATCTCCTCAAACCGCCTTTATGCCACAATCAGAGCAGGTTGACAGCCAGCGGCAACTGGCTGTCAGTGCGTATAAAGGGATTGAGCGGCTTTATTGCGTAAGCAGCAAGAGCGCTTCGGGCTTGATGTCATCAATGATCACATCAGCGACAATCGCACCGCTTGGCCCCAGCGCAAAATTCCTGTAGACAAGTAGAACATCATTCGCCTTTTCGGCGACATAAAGATCCTTGCCATCATAAACGATATCAACAGGATTGCCAAGTTTGGTCTTAACCCCCTCAATGGTACGAGCAGGTTTGACCACACCATAGACTTTAGAAGCTTGCCGTACTACGAAAAGCTTACCATCTTCATTGCTGGTAGCCTGGCCAACATCGGAAAGCAGTAACATATCCTGAGCGCGATCATAAACGATACCGTGCAGGTTCACACTTCCTTCTGGCTCTATACTGCGCTCTGGCGTGCCATCAAAACCAGAAAAGACAAAGCGATCGTAAACAGCAACTTTGCCATTAACCAGCGCGACATAAAGGCTGTCGGTAGCATCATCATATTCGACATCCCAGGGCTTGGCCGGCGGGGTAACAGTGGCGATTGGCTCAACCTCACCAGCCGCCTCGGCACTGAATACCAATACTGTCCCATTGCCGTTTTCGGCGACAAAAATAAGGCCACGTGCAGTATCCAGATCTAACCCCTTAGGATTCTTTAGTGTTGTCTTAGCACCTTTGATCTCTCTGTCATATTTGGGATCAAAAGTGGCATCCTTTTTGGCACGTTCAGCGAATCTAGCAAAGATCTTGATGCTAGGACCGCCCGCACCATCACCACACTGATATAGGTCTCCTTGCTTATCGATAGCTATTCCCTCATTATTACCTACTTTCACCATACCGACACGGGTCTTGAAGCCCGCCTCAAAGACACCTACTTCGCCAGCATTATCCTTACCGTTGCGCGAGACCAATACTTGGAAATTGCGGCCTCCTGCCCCGCTACCCCGCTGTGCTTGTACGATCAAGTACTCACCTAATGTGCCCATTACGAACAGCGAAATTATCATAAACAACATCACACCGCGTGAAAACGAAGGTTGCTTCATGCTCTTTTCCTCTCAAAAGTCGATTAAGCCGAACAGACGAACAGCCAGCTATTCTAATTACAGAGAATATCTGGCTGTTAATGGTAAGCTCTAATTTTAGCTAACAAGCGCGGAAAAACAACTTTTTTAAGGAGTATTAATTCTTCGTTTCCCCTGCTGGGGGCTCCTTATAGGATTTTGGATCGATTGGGCTTTGTTGTGCACCCTGGCGTAACTCGTTAACAATACGTATCTGTTCAGGGGTAAGCACAGTGCGTATTTGTGCCTGTATTCTTGTCTTCATCAATACGCGTTGCCCTTCTAGGCGAGCCACTTCTGTAGCCAACTGTTTGATCTCTTCCTCATTATAAGTCTCACCAAAAATAGCCCCTTCCAAGGCGTTACGCTTATTGCGGATCTGTTGCTCTAAGGCAATATACTCAGCAGCACTACTGCGGTAGATTTGGCGCATACGTCCGATCTGTTCATCATTGAGCTTAAGCACCCGCGCCCACAAACGCCCTTGTATACCACCACCAAACATACCATCTATACGCTTGCCTAGATTACCTAGGTTAGCCCGCTCACGTAGCCGCTCTGCGCGCCGCTCTTCACGCCGCTCTTCGCGCCTTTCCTCTCGTCGTTGTTGCCGCTCCTGTGGCGAAAGCACTCCTTGTGCTCCCCTAATTGCCAATCTCTGTTTAAATTGTTTTCCCTGTGCGGCACTGCTGGTAGCCGATCCTGTCAATAGGATAATCGATACTAGCATTATCGCTACTACTGTAGGTCTGCCAACCATCTTTAGTCTATTTCTCATATACCTTTTCTCCCACCTTATTCCGAGTATTTGCAGGTTAGCCGCAAGAGCCTTGAGGATGATTATTCTCTTTATGAGTTCTAATTGGATTACGAAGGGCATTACAGCCACCTGCTTCCGTTAAGACATTAGCAGGCGGGGGAAAGTCTGAAAATATTTAGCTAACTGGTCTTCTGTTTCTCTTCTTCCTTAATAGGTACCCAAAAGAGCAGCACCATTGAGGGAATAGAGACAAAAAATGCAATAATAAAAAGGTATAGATAACCTACCTGCTCAACAATTCTACCGCCAAAGCCGCCAAAAAATGTCCCTCCCAGAGTCATAATTGCTGATCCTATTGCGTAATGTGCAGCCTTAAAATCAGGTTTACAGGTTCGTAGTAAATAGATAAGTAGCGCGGCACTGCCTAAACCCGCTGCCACCTGCTCATAGCCATGCACAAAAGCGATCGTCGCAATACCACCAAGCGTAGCAGCATTGGGTTTGGCATAAGCAAGCCAAATATAGGCCCAAATATTGAAATTCATAAGGATTGTAAGCGGCCAGATCGCTTTCTTAAGACCCTGACGTTTTATCCACCAACCTCCTACCATAGCACCTATCACAGTGCCGGCGGCGCCAACAAAACCTGCCAGCCAATAATATTGGTCGTTAGTAACACCCAACTCGCGTTTAAGAAAGGGGGTGGCCATAGAGAAAAGGATCTCATCACCGATCTTGTAAGCAACAATAAAGACCAATACCAGTGCGATACGCTCCTGTTGCAGGTAAGAAAAGAAAGCGCGGCCAAAGAAATCCCAAATATTTTCCCGCTTCTTCTCTTCCTTAACCTCGCTCTTACGTTCAAAGCGGGGAAGCTTAATAGCATGAAAGAGCGTTACCAAAAACATTGCCAGCGCGCCAACGCCAAATGAGTAAGCCCAGGGTAGTGCCATTGGGATACCCTGAGGATTGGGATTCTGGGCTGTTTTGATGCCAAATTTGGCGGCAAGAAGCGCAGTGACAGCAACCAGTCCACTACGGGCAAAGATCATTGCTACACGATAGGCCATGACCCTATGACCTGAATAGAGGGCCTGTTCGCTCTTGTCTGTCAGCCCTTCCAGGTAGTAGGCATCAATGGCAATATCATTGGTCGCGGCAACAAAAGCCATCCCGACAAAGATTACAGCAATAAAGGCGATTAGACGTGTGGCATCAGCGGCATTAGGAATAAAGTAGCAAGTCACGGCAATCGCCATTGTCAGCACCGAAATAAGAAACTGCATCAATATCAGCCAACGGCGCTTGGTGCCAAAAATATCGAGTAGTGGTGACCAGAGAAACTTAAGATTCCAAGGGATCGCAAGGAAATTAAGATAGCCTAAATATCGCTCCTTAAGACCTAGATCAGTGAACAAGACCGTCGATATGATACGCACAATCATATACGGAAGACCTTCTGCGAAATAGGTCGTGTTGACCCATAAGGCGGTTGCAAATGCAGTTTTCCGTACTGGTGGTGGTGACTCTATGGTAGTGGGTGCAGTATCCGTCTTGGCGAGATTATTCTTCTCAGCAATCTGTTCAGTGGTTGACATTCTTTGGTTACCGCCTTATATCAGCTTCCGGTGGCGGTTAGATGCCGCCTGCCAAAGTTTCGTTTACCCTGTTACAGTTACTAGCCACTTAGGCGGCTCAACTGACTTTCAAGCATATGGTTAAGTTCGTTTACACGATCACAGACCCGCTTGAAGGCAACCAACTCGAAAGCAAGTGGAGAGCTAGCCATCGACTTCACACGAGCAATACGATTGAGCGAGGTTTCAATACGGCGTGGGGTAATCTGGCCATCACGAGCAGCACGTATTAGCACCTCGGCGGCTTGCATCACTCGTGCAGGCGTCTGGCAGATAAGCATCATATCCTCACCAGCAGCTACTGCCGCGAGCATCGCCTCATCAAAACCGATAGATTCGGTAATTGCACCCATCTCCATATCATCAGAGATTGCCATGCCATGGAAATCGATCTTGCCACGTAACAGATCGGTTACTACTCTTGGTGAGAGCGAGGCAGGAATACGTGTCTTTACACTTGCACCCTCAAAGGCTGGATAGAAGGCATGTGCCACCATCACAACCTGTAACTGAGAGTTGAGCTTGGCAGCTAGATCGACATAGATTTGCAGATCTTCACCGATCAATTTATGCTCGCTACGCTCGACCACAGGTAACTGTTTATGTGAATCGACAACAGAATCACCCAGACCAGGAAAATGTTTGCCGCAGCCAATTACACTGTTGTTCTGCAGACCTTCTAGATAGGCGCCAGCAAGCCTGATTACTTTTGCTGGGCGACTGCCAAAACAGCGTTGTCGTAGCGCATTATCGGCCTCTTCATGTACAGCTAGATCGAGTACAGGAGCAAAATTCATGTTGATACCCAAGAGGCGCAGCAGTTCTGCGGTAATTGCACCTTGATCATGGGCAATACGGGCATCATCCATCTGACGCAGCATATGTGCGGATGCCATGGGTGGACAGATCTTTTTAAGCCGATCGACAAGGCCGCCTTCTTGATCGATACTAATAAGTGGCGCCACTTTCAGCAATCGTCTTATATCGCTCGTTAACTCTGCTACCTGTTGAGGAGTATCAATATTGCGAGCAAATAGGATCACGCCACCTGGTTGTATCGTCTGCAATAGTTTGCGCGTCTCCTCATCAATACTCGGCCCTGCAATGCCTATGAAGAGCATCTGTCCCAACCGGTGTTCTAAAGATAGAGAAACCATACTTACCTTAATACCTCCACTATCTCCACTCGATTCAGCCGCACAGTCGTTTGAGGCTTTCTGTAAAGGGCGGGTGCGCCACACCTCGCTCCGTAATAATTGCGCTGATATAACGGTGTGGAGTGACATCAAATGCTGGATTAGCAGCATTAATCTCGTAGGGAGCAATCCGCTGCCCTTGAATTTCGATCACCTCGCGAGGCGATCGATCCTCAATAGGAATCTCTTCACCGCTGGCAAGTTTCAGATCTAGCGTGGATATAGGCGCAGCGACAAAGAAAGGTAACCTATGCTCCTTTGCCAGCACAGCAACCATATAAGTGCCGATCTTGTTAGCAACATCACCATTGGCAGCAATACGGTCGGCGCCCACAATAACCGCCTTAATTTTGCCCGCTTTCATAAAGTATCCGGCCATATTATCGGTAATGAGGGTTACAGGAATACTATCTTGACGCAATTCCCAACAGGTGAGACGAGCACCCTGTAAAAATGGGCGTGTCTCATCAGCATAGACCTCTATACGCTTGCCTGCGCTACGAGCAGCACGAATCACCCCCAAGGCAGTGCCATAACCGGCAGTAGCCAGCGCACCAGCATTGCAGTGTGTAAGCACAACACCCTCATCAGGGAGCAGCGCCGCACCGTACTCTCCCATACGCTGATTTGCTTCGATATCGGCTTGATGCAGTTGCTGCGCAGATTTGATCAGTTCGCGTTGTACTGTCTCAATCGAGAGCCTCTCCTGTTTGCATTGCAGTAGCCGCTGCCGCATCTGATCGATTGCCCAGAAAAGATTGACTGCCGTTGGTCGGGTAGCAGCGAAGTGGCGACAAATTGTTTCGAACTCCTCTTCAAAGCGATCCCAATCCTTAACCGTAAGTGCGCTTGCTCCCAGCGCTATGCCCATCGCGGCAGCTACTCCGATGGCAGGTGCGCCACGTACTACCATATCTTTGATCGCTTGGGCCACTTCTTGATAATTCTGATAGCAAGGATAGATCTCTTCCGTCGGCAAGCGCCGTTGATCGATCATCACTACTCCTTGCTCGGTCCATTCCACCGTCTTTATCATTGCTGCTACTTCCTATTTTCCAGGGAATCGCTCGCTGAGTTTTTAGTCTAACATAAATCTATAGATAGAGGGATGTGCGCTGGCACGGCCAATCAGATTTTTTCAGTGTGTGCGCCACTATGGTACTCCTGCAGACTACAAACTGTCATCTCCTCACGTTGCAATGATTCAATTGCGCTAACAACTGCCTGTGCGCCTGTGATAGTAGTAATACAGGGAACACGATACTGTGTTGCCGCACTACGGATCGCACGTTCGTCGTAGTAAGAGAGTCGGCCTAGCGGGGTATTAATCACTAGTGCGATCCGATTACTCTTGATGTGATCGACTATATTAGGCCGTCCCTCCTCCACTTTGTAGACAAAGCCAGCCGTTACTCCAGCACGTATCAGCACATCGCGTGTACCTCGTGTGGCAATAAGGTTAAAACCCATCTCTTGCAACCGACGTGCGACTGTAATAACAGCTATCTTGTCTTGATCATTAACACTGATAAAGACTGTACCTTCATGTGGCAAATGGTTACCAGCGCTATACTGCGCTTTCAGGTAAGCAAGACCAAAGGTATCGGCTACCCCCATCACCTCTCCGGTTGATCGCATCTCTGGCCCTAGTATTGGATCAACACCAGGGAATTTCGCGAATGGGAAGACCGGTGTCTTAATATGAAAACGATGTACTGGCAATTCGTCTGGTAAGTTGAACTCGGCAAGCTTACGCCCCACCATTAGCAGTGCAGCAATTTTTGCGATCGGTACACCAGTCGCCTTACTTACAAAAGGCACTGTACGGGAAGCGCGTGGATTAACTTCAAGCACATATACACGACCGGTTTTAATAGCAAACTGTATATTGACTAGACCAACCACCTGCAGTGCTTTGGCCAGCTTACGCGTATACTCGCGCATTATCTCAATATGCTCATTGGCAATACTGAAAGCTGGCAGTACGCAAGAGCTATCACCTGAATGTATGCCTGCCTCTTCTATATGCTCTTGAATGCCTGCAATCACTGTACGCTCGCCATCCGAGAGGGCATCTACATCTACTTCTACAGCACTCTCAAGAAAACTATCGATCAAGATAGGGCGATCTGGCGAGGCTTCTACAGCTTCACTCATGTAACGAGCTAAGCTCACTTCATCATAAACAATCACCATAGCACGCCCGCCTAATACATAACTTGGACGTACCAGGACTGGATAACCGATCTGAGCAGCAATCTGGCGTGCTTCTTCAATCGAAGTTGCCGTACCATTAGCCGGTTGTGGAATTGCTAATTCGGCTAGTAGCTTGCCAAAGCGCTTGCGATCTTCGGCAAGATCGATCGATTCTGGTGAAGTACCAATGATTGGCACACCAGCACGTAACAGTTGTAGGGCAAGATTGAGCGGTGTCTGCCCACCAAGTTGTACAATCACACCATCAGGGCGTTCGACTTCAACAATATGTATCACATCTTCAAAATTGATCGGCTCAAAATAGAGTCGATCCGAAGTATCATAGTCAGTCGAGACTGTCTCTGGATTACAATTGACCATAATGGTCTGATAGCCCGCCTCTTTAAGGGCAAAACTGGCATGACAACAACAGTAGTCAAACTCTATTCCCTGCCCTATACGATTCGGCCCACTGCCTAGAATCATAATCTTCTTACCGTTGGTTGGCTCGGCTTCACACTCCTCTTCATATGTTGAATAGAGATAAGGTGTGTAGGATTCGAACTCTGCCGCACAGGTATCAACACGCTTGTAAACAGGCCGTATATGTAATCCACGACGACGGGCTCGTACCTGTTCAGCAACACTACCAAGCAGATTGGCAAGATGTTCATCCGAGAAGCCTACTCGCTTGGCAGTCAACATCATCTCGCGCGATACTGTCGCAAGCCGTTCTTTGCGTAGTTGCTGTTGTACTTGTGTGATCTCGTGTAATTGCTCAAGAAACCAGCGATCAATGCCAGTTAATTCATAGAGCATTGCAACATTCCAGCCACGCTCAAGCGCCTCACGTAGGTAAGCAAGACGTAATGCATTTGGAATCGAGATATGACGTCGTAACTCCTCTTCATCAGACTTGCTGACATTCCATAAACTTCCCATCTCAAGTGAGCGGATCCCTTTAAGTAATGCCTCTTTGAAAGTGCGTCCAATCGCCATCACCTCTCCTACCGACTTCATCTGTGTACCAAGCGTAGCATTGGCGGTAGGAAACTTTTCAAAGGCCCATTTGGGTATCTTCACGACCACATAATCGATAGTTGGCTCGAAACTGGCAGGAGTCTTTTTAGTAATATCGTTAGGCACTTCATCAAGTGTGTAACCAACTGCGAGTTTAGCAGCCAATTTTGCAATTGGAAAGCCGGTTGCTTTGGAAGCAAGCGCGGAGGAACGAGAGACACGGGGATTCATTTCGATGACACGTAGTCGGCCATCCCAGGGGTTAACAGCAAACTGTATATTCGATCCTCCTGTCTCTACACCAACCTTGCGTATCACCTTAATAGCGGCATCACGCATATTCTGATATTCGCGATCCGTAAGTGTCTGTGCTGGCGCGACTGTGATTGAATCACCTGTATGTATGCCCATTGGATCAAAGTTCTCAATCGAACAGATGATTACTACATTGTCGGCAAGGTCGCGCATTACCTCAAGCTCATACTCTTTCCAACCAATAATCGACTCTTCAACAAGAATTTCATGTATAGGACTGAGATTGAGACCGCTAGCAGCAATCTGAACAAACTCTTCTGTGTTATAAGCTGTACCACCCCCTGTGCCTCCTAAGGTAAAAGAGGGGCGAATGATTGCAGGATAGCCAATCTGTTGTACAGCCGCGAGGGCTTGATCAAGTGTCTTAACAAAGATAGCACGTGGCATCTCTAAGCCAATCTCTTCCATCGCCTGTTTGAAGAGTCTGCGATCCTCAGCAATTCGTATAGCATCAAGCTTGGCGCCAATCAGTTCTATACTGTAATTATCAAGTATCCCCTGCTCGCAGAGCGCTACCGCGAGATTGAGCGCGGTCTGACCGCCTACAGTAGGAAGTAATGCCTGTGGCCGCTCACGCTCAATTACAGCCGTGAGCGCTTCTACCGTGAGCGGTTCAATATAAGTGCGATCGGCCAACTCTGGATCCGTCATAATGGTAGCCGGATTCGAGTTTACCAGCACAATCTCAAAACCCTCTTGTCTTAGCGCCTTACAGGCTTGTGTGCCGGAGTAGTCAAATTCACAGGCTTGGCCGATAATAATCGGGCCCGAGCCAATAATTAGTATCTTTTGAATATCTGTGCGTCTGGGCATCTAATCTTCCGAGCCATCTGGTGGGAATAGTCGCTTTCGGACGGCTGTTACTCTACACCCTGTGATTAACGACGTCAAATGCCCGCCGTAGCCGCAGCCGGCGATTGCTTGAGAAGAATTATGTTATACTTTCTTTGTAATATCTTAGCCTTAATCTTAGCCTTAATCTGCGGAGGATGACAGTATGGCTGAGACTTCCTTAAAGGAGACTGCGCTTGCCTATTTCCAAGAGGCTTACCGTGCGCAGATAGCTGGCGAGTTAGACCAGGCAATTGAACTCTATAAACGCTCGATTGAGATCTATCCTACCGCCGAGGCACATACTTTCCTTGGTTGGACCTACAGTTTTCAGAATCGTATTGATGAGGCAATTGAGGAATGCCATCGCGCCATTGCGGTTGACAATACCTTTGGTAATCCTTACAACGATATTGGCGCCTATCTCATCGAAAAAGGCGACTACTTTGGTGCCATCCCTTGGTTGAAGAAGGCGATGGTGGCGCCACGTTATGAATGTTATTTTTATCCGCACTTTAACCTGGGCCGGATATATGAAGGTCAGGGCCAGTATTTGGCAGCTATTGCCGAGTATAGCCGGGCGCTGGAGTATAATCCTAAGTATATATCGGCATTGCGGGCGGTGCGTAAACTGCAAAGGGTACTCAATTAGCGCCGCAGGGTGTGCTATCGGCACCCCTGCCTTGACAAATAAACCTTGAACCAACTATGATTTGCGTTTCGTGCCAAATACTTTCTCTATGGGAATTGGCGCGCTTCGCAACTGCGTAGCAGCTAGTTGATGAAAGGTCATCAGCAATTATGCTCGGCGAACAGATAGGTTATATTGGCAAATACGCGCTCGATGCAATTGTGCGCGCACTTGCCAGCCTACGACCCAATCCCAACCATCTCACTTTCCTAGGTCTACTGATCAATATTCTTGCCGCAATTATATTTGGTTATGGATATTTCTTTGCAGGCGGCCTAGTGCTACTGTTTGCCAACATATTTGATATGCTGGATGGCAAGGTAGCTCGTTCTACTGGACGAGTAACTAAATTCGGCGCTTTCTTCGACTCTGTGATTGACCGCTATTCAGATATCATCGTGCTGTTAGGGATAATAATCTATTATGCGCGTGACACCGCCGATCACAGCACACTCTATGTAGCGCTGACCGGTATCGCATTAGTTGGTTCGGTACTGGTCAGTTATACAAGAGCACGTGCTGAGAGCTTAATCCCACGTTGTAAGGTTGGCTTTCTAGAGCGTCCAGAACGGGTAGTATTACTGGTAATTGGCTCGCTTACTGAGATTGGGCAGGATCATTTTCTGCTACACAAGATGCGAGCAGTAATCTGGATACTAGCGATCTTTTCGCATTGGACAGTAATACACCGTGTCTATCATACTTGGAAAGAAGCAAATTTGATCGAAGAGATGGAACGTGCTGCCCTACAAGCACAAGCTAAGCCATTGGCCGATAAAGATAAATCCAAGAACACAAAACCTGGTGTGAATGACAACGTAGCGGCTTTTGGCGATTGAATAGCTGAAGGAGTTGAATATGGTCTGTCCCTGTTGCGGTGGTGAAATGGCAACTGATGGTCTCAGTTGCTCCTGTGGCGCACGAGTAGTAGGACCTCCAATAACTGAACCTGATTACATAATACCCAAAATAGGGCGGCCAGTACTGGCATTGACACTAGCGATTCTTAGTATTCCAGCCTTTATCTGGAAATGGCTGGTAGTCTTCTCGCTAGCCGCAGTTTGGTTGGCGCGTAGTGCGCTACGACAGATCAAAATTAAGCCACAATATTTTGGTGGCCGTCGCACTGCACAGATAGCACTGGCACTAGCGCTGTTAGTGGTAATTAGTGTCACTGTCTACGTTGTTGCTGGTATCCCCAAATACTTACATTGGCGTGCTGAGCGAGAGCGTGCTGCTACCCGTGCACAGATGTATCGTGTTGCTATTGCATTACATGATTATAAGCGCAAACATGGCGCTTATCCGGCAAACCTAGATGAACTACAACTTGAAGGCAGCCTGTCATTACCAGTTAACGATGAATGGGAGAATCGTTTGAAGTACCGTGCTACTGTTGAAGTCGCCACCGATTCAAAGAGTGAGATCAATCCCTCTTTGGTGTTGACTTCATTCAACCAGTATCAACTGGTATCGTCTGGTCCAGATGGTAAGCTAGGCACGCCTGACGACATGGTAATGCGGGACGACATTATCATCAGTCCATCTCAGTCAAACATTACTGCAGATGAAGATTCGGCCGAAGAATGACTCGAAGTGTCAATCAACCACGAAGTGGTGGTCTGTTGGCGCGCTTACGCGCACTCTTCCATAGATCTGATCCAGAACAGGCGCGTAGGCAGTGGTTGATTACCCATGGGCGTATTATAGAAGGTATGGTTATTGATCTTGTTCAAAATGGCAACAGTGTCACTGAACAAGAACTGGAGGCTGGTAGACCTTGCTTGATTATTTATCGTTATACCAATTCCGGTGTCACCTATGAATCCTCTCAAGAGCTTTCTCCGGCCCAAATGGCACGATTACCGGATTACCGTGTGGGCACGCGGGTGAACGTACGCTATGATCCACGCCATCCCACTAGTTCTCTCGTCGAGTGAGTTAATCAATTCGCTATGTTCTCAAAGATTCTAATCGCGAATCGAGGTGAAATTGCGGTGCGTGTTATACGCGCTTGCCGCGAGTTAGGCATTTCTCCTGTTGCTGTCTATTCTGAAGCAGACCGTGCCGCATTACATGTACGACTTGCTGATGAAGCCTACTATTTAGGCGCGGCACCCTCATTGGAGAGCTATCTATCTAGTGAACGTATCCTTGATGCGATAGCACGTGCTGGTGTACAGGCAGTGCATCCAGGTTATGGCTTTCTCTCTGAAAATGCCGCTTTTGCCCAAGCCGTTGAGTCGGCTGGGGTAACTTTTATTGGCCCTTCCTCTCGCTCAATGGAATTAATGGGCGGTAAGATAGATGCCCGTCAACTAGCACAACAGGCAGAAGCGCCCATCGTACCAGGCACTAATGCACCGCTTGCCTCGGCTGAGGAGGCCCTTGCTACTGCAGAGAAGATCGGGTTTCCGGTGATGTTAAAAGCTGCTGCTGGCGGTGGCGGCAAGGGATTACGTCTGGTACGTAATCGAGAAGCGCTACTGAGTGCTTACAATCTAGCACGTAGCGAGGCAGCGGCAGCATTCAAAGATGCCACTGTCTACTTAGAGAAGTTTATTGAACATCCACGTCATATAGAGATTCAGATATTTGGTGATCGCCAAGGCAACTATGTTTATCTAGGCGAACGGGAATGTTCAATACAACGACGTAATCAGAAGGTGATTGAAGAATGCCCCTCACCACTTAATAATCCTGATCTACGTCGTCGTATGGGCGAGGCAGCCGTACGTATTGCGCGCACTGCTGGATACTACAATGCTGGCACAGTAGAGTTTCTTGTTGATCGTGAATTGAACTTCTATTTCCTAGAGATGAATACTCGATTACAAGTCGAGCATCCTGTTACTGAACTAGTAACAGGTATAGATCTAGTAAAAGAACAGATACGTGTGGCAGCCGGAGAGCCACTTAGTTTCACACAAGCTGATATTACACTACGTGGTGCGGCAATAGAGTGTCGTATCTATGCAGAAGATGCTGATCACAATTTTATGCCAAATCCTGGTACTATTACCCGGCTGCGTGTGCCAGGTGGTCCAGGTGTGCGGTTAGATAGTGGTGTATATGAAGGCTATGAGGTACCTATCTACTATGATCCACTACTTGCCAAGTTGATTGTCTGGGGTGCAACACGCGAGGAGGCAATTGCACGTCTATGGCGTGCTCTCGATGAATACAATATTGAAGGGATTAAAACTACAATTCCATTTTTCAAGTCCCTTATCAAACTTACACCATTCTTGAATGGCGATCTAGACACTGGTTTTATTGAACGCAACTGGCGCCCACAAGCAATGGCGCAACCAGATCACGAACACAAGACGACTCTTGATCTCGCTGCACTTGTCGTTACACTCCACCATACGCGTACTAAGACAGCCGCCGCTACTAACGCCAATCACAACTCTGCAGGCTTCTCTGAGCCATCGGCCTGGAAATTGAGTGGCCGTGCGCAACAGCATCGCAAAGGTGATTTCTAAACATGAAATATGAAGTCGAGATTGCTGAGCGAACCGTACAGGTAGAATTAGAACAATCAGCCGATCGTATCAAGGCTGTCATTGATGGCACACCCTACGAAGCCACTCTACTTATACCAGAACAAGGTATCTATACTCTGCTTATAAATGACCGTGTATATGAACTGAGTATAGCTGTTGGCACTCAGGGCAATGATCAATTTATTGTGCGACTCGCTGGTGAGACAGTAATGGCACGGGTGATCGATCGCAAACAACTACGACATAAACAGGAAGTTTCAATGGTGGGAGCACAATCGATCTGCGCTCCTATGCCTGGGCGTGTAGTACAAGTAATAAAGGCAACCGGCGATACTGTAAAGAGCGGTGAAGGTGTAGTAGTAGTGGAAGCAATGAAGATGCAGAATGAGATAAGCGCACCCAAAGCCGGTATAGTATCAGCAATTAAGGTTGTGCCAGGACAGACCGTAGTTGCTGGCGAAGTGCTTGCTATTGTCGATTAGGCAATAGCATGCTCATTTAAGGAGAAGAATTTAAATGAGTGATTTTGTCAAAGTGGCGCAAGTTGGCGAGATTGCCTTAGGTAAAGGCAAGGTTGTAGAAGTGAATGGCCAGATGATTGCGGTACTAAATTCGGGTGGCACATTCTATGCTCTAGACAATTTTTGCCCTCATAAAGGCGGCCCGCTCGGTGAAGGCACCGTAGTAGGCAATCTGGTGCTCTGCCCCTGGCACTGCTGGACCTTTGATATTACAACCGGCAAATGTACTGTTAATTCAATGTCGCCACCAGTTACTTGTTTTGAGGTCAAGGTAGAAGGTGATGATATATTGGTCCGTATTTAGCACGATCATCAAAATAGCATCTGGCCAGCAACCTTGCTAATAGTGGAAATTTTGATAATACTTATTGATTAACCATATGCCTCTGACTTTCCATTCTAAAGTAAGAAAGGTCGATAATTAGTAGGAGATAAGTATGAAAAAACTCTTAGCAGTCTTCTGTTTCACATTATTGGTATCAGTTATTGTAGGATGCTCAGAACAACCGGCACCAACTCCCCAACCTGCCCCAGCGACTCAACCCGCGACAGCACCACAAGCAGAACCAGCAACGACGCCAACAGAAACTCCTCAACCAGCCCAGACCAAAGGCGCAGAGCAACAATTGGTTGGCTACATTAGCGATAACCATTGTGGTCTTAAGCATGCTAAAACCCCTGATTCTACCTGTGTATTAAAATGCGTCGAAAGTGGTGGAGAGTTTGTGCTAGCCGATGGTGAGACTAATGTCACCTATAAGATTGATAAAGATGGGCAAGCCAAAGCTAAAGGATTCGCAGGTAAAAAAGTTAAAGTCACTGGTGAAGTCGATCAGGAGAGCAAGACGGTTAAAGTCAGTAGCATTGAAGCAGCATCCTAGTCTCAAAATCCAATCATCAATAGGTGTTGAGCGTGACTTTGAAGCCACTCTCAACACTTATACATTTTAAAGCCTGTATAATCAGCTATCATCAACTCTGTTCGTCTAACAATGGGATAGGACGACGTTCATCACTAACAGCAACATAAATTACCTCTGCCTCTGTCACCTTAACATGCTGTCGCTGACCAGTAATGATACGATCGGCCTCTACAACAACCTGCACAGTAATAGAAGTCCGCCCTATACGCTCAGTTTTAGTATAGAAGCTGACTAGATCTCCAACAAAGACTGGCTCAATAAAGACTACCTCACGCATAGCAACCGTAACGATCCGCTTACGAGTATGTTTATGTGCCTCGACAGCACCAGCTTGGTCAATATAGCTAAGCAGCACACCTCCGAAAATAGTACCGAAGGCATTGGTATCACGCGGCATCATTAACACACGAATTGCCGGCTCTCTCTCTGTATCCATAATCTCACCTGACTAGCGTACCAACGGTCGCAACTGTTCAATACGTGCAGCAATTTCAGCAGCCGACATACCCTTAAAAGCTTCTGGTAGCATCTCACGCGAAGTTGATTCGCGTACGGCAACCAGTGTTTGATACTCGACGGCGGTCTCATCACGCGCAGGAGTAAACTCAGCAGCAACTTGATTGAGATCTTCCTGAGTAACTATCTTACGGCCAGCATTGCGTGCTACACGACGGCAACGGATCAGGATTGCCTCAAGATCAGCACCAGACAGATCTAGGCTGTGCCTGGTGAGTGGCAGCCAATCAGTAATGGTATGTTCAATCTTGTTCTTCTTTACCATTGCCTGCGTGATCTGCATACGATCCTCTTCAGTTTCAGGATAGAAGAGTGATATATGCTCTTCACAACGGCCTTGCCGTTTTAGGTCAATGGGCAGTAGATCGGGCCGACAGGTCATCAGTATCCATAGGATCTTGCCACGGTTCTCGGTATTGCCCATAGCATTAGCAATCTTTGAGAAGATACGTGCATCTACGCCACTATCGCCTCCACCAGTATCACGTGTACCAAGTGTAGCATCAGCTTCATCGATCAGCACTACAATGGGTGCAAGAGTAGTAAGTAGATTAAGGATCTTTTCTAGATTCGACTCTGTTGATCCAACCCACTTCTCACGGAAATTCTTAAACTCGATCACATTAAGCCCACAGTCCTTGGCAAAGCACTCGGCTAAGAAGGTCTTGCCTGTACCAACGGCGCCCGAGAGTAGTATTCCCATAGGTGCTTCGTCAGTAATTCCTTCCCTAATAATCTTGGCGATATTATGCAAAAACTCTTTTGCTTTTGACATACCACCAACGTGATCTAAACCATACTTAGGTGTAACAAATTCGACTAGGCCAACACATTCGGCCTCAATAATCTCCTTCTTCTTATTGCGTACAATCTCATAAGTGAGTCCTTCAGAATTGATTGAGGCGCTACGAATCATAGAGCTGATATGCACACGGTTAAGCCCTGAAGACATATGAGCAAGCTGTTCCTCACTCATCTCAAACTTAATAGCAGGATTCATAACACGAAAATAACGTATAAAGCTGAGCCGCTCTTCATAATCTGGATAAGGGATCTCGATATTAACCAGACGCGGATTCTCACGTATACGCTGATGTACATCTGAGGCATTCTCAGTAATAAGAATAACAGGATTATGTGCAGGCTTATCTTGTGTAGTGGTAATCCATTTTTGGAAGGTGACCAGTAGACTACGATCCTCGGCCGACATATAACCAACTTCACCGGCTGGCATAATTGATTCAAGGAAGTTGATCACTACTCCACATTCACCAAAGAATGGCTCTGTTTCTGTCTTATCAGTGCGCCATTGCTCATAGAAGAAGTATTCTAGATAAGGGATCGCACGAGCTGGATCGCGTGGCAGCATAGGTGTGATATTCATCTGCTTTTTCGTAGCAGCAAGTGGATCGGCTACACGCTGGTCAGCAGTAAAGGCACGCTCTAGCTCAAAGAGCAACTCCTTACGACTGGCTTGAATTCCATTACTACGATTGTAGAGCAAGAAATTTCGGTCTTTAAGCAGAAAGCCAACAAAACCGATCAGGTTTGAGTAGCTGTTCTTGAGCCATATGAGATCGTAGATATTGTTATATAAAAGGAACCGGCTGGCCTCGCCAGAATTATATTTACGTACTAGCGTGGCAGCCCAGGCTGGTAGTTGTCGTATCTCATCCTCATTGCCGCCTAATAGTTTCTTGCGTTCGATATTGATCGAGCTCATAGCCGAAGTACTCCCCCATTTAGTTTGATAAAACCGAAAAGCCGGAAGCCTATTTTAACACAGGCGGTGTAGAGAAAAAATTGACTACTGGTCTATAATGCGACAGGGAAAGGAGTTTTTATGAAGGATTTGACGCCCGCTGGTGATAGCGGAGGCGCGAATCGTTTAGTGCTCTTCAATAAACCTTATAATGTAATGTGTCAGTTTACAGATCTAGCGGGAAGAGCCAAATTAGCAGACTATATTTCAATAAAAAATATCTATCCAGCCGGCCGGCTAGATTACGATAGTGAGGGATTGGTGATCTTAACCAATCTAGGATATCTGCAGCATCTGATCACGGATCCACGCCATAAGCTGCCCAAAACCTACTGGATTCAGATTGAAGGAGAACCCGATCAACAGGCGCTCAAACAACTTGCTCAAGGTGTGAAATTGCCTGATGGTCTTACGCTTCCTGCCAAAGTAAGACAGATTGCGACACCAGAGCTATGGCCGCGCATTCCCTCTATTCGAGTACGGAAAAATATTCCTACTACCTGGCTTGAGATCACTATTATAGAAGGGCGTAATCGTCAGGTACGCCGTATGACAGCGGCAGTGGGATATCCTACTTTGCGGTTAATTCGTCAGGCTATTGGCCCTTGGCAATTGGGAAATTTGTTGCCTGGACAGTGGCAAGAAGTCTATTGCCCAAAAGATCAGCAGGAACTTCAAGAGTTGATTAGGAAAACACCTAGATGATAATTTGCCTGTTGATCCTAAACTACTGCTGAATCGGTTGGCGTAGCGGAGGACGATATTCAGGCGTGGCCGAGTTTCGCTCCAGAGCTTCTAACGAGCCAAACACAGGCGAGGTCTCCTCAAGAATCTCCTTAGTCATCTCAATGCTTGAGAGTAATGAATCAAAATCCAACGAGGAGATATGCTCTGGTGTAGGCATGGTGACGACTTGATCATTGACCAAGCCAAAGAAGTTCTCAATCGATTGTAACTGTGCTTCAACACGCTTGATACTGCGCTCAATATCATCAAAGGTCTTTAGGCGCTGACGTAAGATATCAAGATTACGCTCCTGTAAGTGACGGGTTGGCTCATCACTCTGCTGGAGTTGACGCTCGATCTGCATAATCTGGTTCTGAATTACTTGACGATTAATAGTATGTAAGTGATTTTTACGTCGTCGATACATATCAAGCAGATCGACAAATGATTCCCACATACTCTGCAAGTTCTGTTCAATCTGATGAGGGACCTCTTTAGCGCGGGTAAATTTCTTATAGTTAGAACAGATCTGATTCTTCATCCAGCGTAGATACTCAACTGCCTCACGCTCGCGTGGATCGAAAGTTTTGATCAACTCCTCGCGGGTACGCTCACGTTGTTCTCGTAAGCGTCGTAGTTCACGACCCTCAACAATACGCCGGTAAAAACTGCTTGCTGGTACCAGGGCAAGATAACTGACTTCTAGGGCGGCGCCCATTACTAGTGGAATCCATTCCTGAGTGTAAGCAGCGGCAGCCGTAAAGCCGACCATCGACCAAATATTGAGCGGCTCCTTGAGTGCTTCCTTTATATAGTTCAGTTTTTCTTTCATATTGTCTGCCGCAATTCCTCATACAATACTTTAATACTATTTTACTCAAGCGCTTTAACACGCCCGGGAGGAGTAGTCACACCTTGTGATTCGGTAGCCATACCAGGCGTATCTGTATCACTTACCAGACCCATCTGCCGCTTATAGGCAAGCAGTGCATCATGAGCCTGAATATTCATCGCCTCTTTTTCGATCTCCTGCATTTGCGCATCTACGCCAGTATTGGCTAGTTCCATCTTGGCGCGGGCACGCGCTTCACGCTCAGAGATCTTGGTACGCATATCCTCAAAGGTGCTAGAGGTATCGCCAATCTGAAAGGAGGTCATCATACTAGCGATCTCCTCTTGCATCTTGGCACGTTTATTCTCGTTGATTAGTTGCATCGCCTCGGCCTGGCGTTTCTTCATCTCTAGCAGATAATTGTCGCGAAACTTGAGTGCTTGTTGGGAGGCACGTTTGGCGACCTCCATCTGCTCGCGTGCAGAAGCCAGCGAATTCTGCTTCTCTTGCATTACACTAATATAATTGGTAGCAATGTCATCACGGCCCATCTTGATTGCTGCTTTGACCTTGTTGTCGAGATCGATCACTTCGCGTTCGAGTTGTACGACCTGTTTCTCAATCATCTTCTCGGTAGCCATCACTTGAGCGACATTATTATTCATCTGCGGGATCTTATCGCGCATATCACGGATCACCTGCTGTAAGATCAATTCAGGGTCCTCGGCTCTATCGATAATGCCGCCAAAAATCGAACGAAACAGTCGTTTAACTCTTTCCCACATTGTTCCTCCTAATTCAAAGCCCGCCTGCGCCTGGCCATATATTGGATAGTGATACCCAACATATAACATCACTATCCTAAGACAAGCTTTACAGATTCAGTTCAGTGTACCACAAACAGCCAACTGCTACTACTCAATTCCTAAGCTGTATTCAGGAGCGTCGTGTTGCTGCTCTTGCCTTTACTTTAGCGCCTGTAGTAGCGACTTTTCCATCTGTTTGACTATCACGCAGGCGCTGTTGCACAGCCTTGGAGACGGCAGAGACTTTATTGGCCAACATCTTCTTATAATCGTAGAGCTGATTGGTTAGTTCTACATTATTGCCAGTAGCAAGAATCTGCACAGCAAGGATGGCAGCATTAGTCGCACCAGCTTTTCCAATCGCCATCGTTGCGACCGGCACGCCGGATGGCATCTGAACGGTGGAATGCAGCGCATCAACACCAGAAAGTGGTGAAGACGCGATTGGTACACCAATGACAGGTAGAATTGTCTCGGCTGCTACGACACCAGCCAAGGCGGCGGCGCTACCGGCACCAATAATGAGAACCTTTAGGCCGCGCTTGACTGCTAAAGAGGCATAACGACGTGTGCGCGCTGGTGAACGATGTGCTGAAGTAATCTCAACCTCGTAAGGTACACCAAATTGATCTAGCGTACGCGCCGCCTCCATCATAATTTCTAGATCGGAATCACTTCCCATTAAAATACCAACTAGAGGTTGTTTCATAGCCTTTTAACTAAACGCCATGGAAAAAACTACAGTTCCAATTAAAAGCTATTTGATAGCTTGGTTCAGATCTAACTAGCAATATCGCGACGATAATGCCGACCAGTAAAGTTGATATAGTCAACAGCTCGATAGGCCTGTGCACGCGCTGCCTCAAGGGTAAGTTGGCGAGCCATTACACCTAGCACACGACCACCTG
>JBFLVQ010000013.1:0-38999 GCA_040758525.1 Acidobacteriota bacterium | reverse complement strand
TCGTGAGATACAACCCACTCGTGCCGCACATATCCTTTATGAACAGAGCAGCACCCTACTCAATGTGCGTAAGGATATTGAGAATGCCATGAGCCGCTTCCTGAAAAAACAGGAAGGGCGGCTTGAGTTGGGCGCCTCCACGATTCCAGGTGAATATTTACTGCCGCGTACAATCAGTCAATTTCACCAAAAATATCCCAAGATAGAGGTGGCAGTAGCAATCGGTGATACACGTCAGATTCTTGCCCGCACCACCTCAGGCGAGATTGAGTTAGGATTTGTTGGTGCTGAACCACATGATCCCGATCTGGAGTGCTGGCCATTTGCCTCTGACCAATTGATCTTGGCAGCACCGATCAGCGAGCGTTTTCCTCTAGGGCCAATTACCTTGACCCAGCTACAACAACTCCCTCTAGTGATGCGTGAGCCTGGCTCTGGTACACGACAAGCCTTCGAGCAACAGTTGGAAAAGGCTGGCTTACATTTGCGCAGCTTTAATATTATTGCGGAATTGGGTTCAACAACAGCAATCAAAGAGGCTGTTATACACAATCTAGGGTTAGGCATTCTCTCCGATCTCGCTATTGAACAGGAGATGCGTTTCAAACTGTTGCGCACACTAACAATCAAAAATCTAGATCTACCTCGACGAACTTTCTATGTTGTTGTCAATAAACGTCGTCAGCGCTCACCGCTATGTGAACTGATGCTTGAACATATCTCTAAGATTGGGGTAATGGCAGAAAATTAGTTACTTAAAAGTGAAAAAATCCAAATAAGTCAAGACAAGCTATCTTCTACTATTGTTGGGGCTGGTCCGGGGATTTCGTGCTGCCAGTCCGCGTGGTTAGTATATAATTAGAATACTAGCCATCAGCCATATTCAGCTTTGTCGCCCAACTAACGGCGCACTGTTGAGAGTTTATTTTAGAGGTTGACATGTTTGGCAGCGAATTGATCTATGATTGGAATCTTGCTGGGCATACCGATCTGCCTACCCGTAGAGTTGAATTTGATGATGAGACATTACGCGATGGTTTGCAGTCACCTTCGGTTACTGATCCTCCAATTGAAAAGAAGATCGAACTGCTCCATTTGATGGAGTCACTTGGCATAGATACTGCCGATATAGGATTGCCAGGCGCCGGGCCACGTGCACGTGGCGATGTATTGCAATTGGCTGCAGAAATCGCCAACAACAAGATGAAATTACGGCCTAACTGTGCTGCTCGTACAGTACGTGCGGATATTCAGCCAATCGTTGATATCTCACAAGAGATTGGTATTGCTATTGAGGCTTGTACCTTTATCGGCTCTAGTCCGATCCGTCAGTATGCAGAGGAGTGGAGTCTTGACAAGATGCTCTTTGCCACTGAAGATGCGGTCCGTTTTGCTACTGAGCGTGGTCTGCCGGTAATGTATGTTACTGAAGATACTACTCGCGCCCATCCCGACACAATTCGTAAACTCTACCAAACCGCCATTGAATGTGGTGCTCGCCGTATCTGTGTATGTGATACTGTAGGACATGCTACTCCTGCTGGAGTGACGGCATTGATCAGCTTTGTTAAGAAGATCGTCTTAGAGACCGGTGAGGATGTTAAGATCGATTGGCATGGCCATCAAGATCGCGGTCTAGGCGTAATCAATTCCATTGCTGCTTATGAAGCAGGTGCTGATCGTGTTCATGGTGCTGCGTTAGGGATTGGAGAACGGGTTGGTAACACACCTATGGATCAGTTACTGGTTAATTTCCAGTTGATGGGTTACATCAATAGAGATCTGAGGAGCCTGCGTGCCTATTGTGATATTGCCTCAGAGGCAGTAGGTATACCTGTTCCTCCCAACTACCCAGTAGTGGGTCGTGATGCCTTCCGTACGGCTACCGGCGTGCATGCCGCCGCGGTAATTAAGGCTTTCCGTAAAAATGACGAGATGCTCGCCAATATGGTCTATTCTGGTGTTCCTGCACATGCTTTTGGACTTGAGCAGATTATCGAAATTGGCCCCATGAGTGGTAAATCAAATGTCATCTACTGGCTTGAGAAACATAATATAGAGCCCCAGGAAGCGCGTGTGGAACGTATCTTTGCAGCCGCGAAAAAGTCGGCTAATGTTCTTACCAAAGAGGAGATATTGAAGTTAGTCTGATGGGCGAGCAACTCCAACGGCTGACACAGAAAGCAATGGCGGCAGAACTGGCTATGCTGTGGGCAACCAGCCAATTCTTTACTACCTTACAGAACATAATGATTGAGCAGGAGCTTACCCCAGATATCAACCTGGCAGAGTTGCACTCAAAGATGGCAACACTCAGCGAAGCCAATGTCTCTGAGGTCAATTCTCTGCTCGCAGAAATCCAGCGTGCGCTACAACAGGCCCGTGTTAGTATCGCGCTGATCGACTCACGTATCTCGGTTTCAGTAATACGCCGTTTCTTTGAACGGGTAGGAGAGTTTGATAGTAACGCGCTTACTCATATTGTACGTTACTATCTCAGTAAACCTGCCAAAGATGGTAGTGACCGTGATAAGATTGATCTATTAGTAACCCGTCTCTGTTCATATACAACAAGTACGGCCAATAATTTGAAGTTGCGCCAAGCAATCGAAAATCTGGAAGACTTTCTAGAAGATCTCTGTCACAGTAAGCGTACAGTAGAATTGGAGAGTATACAAACAGCATCGATTGCCAAATTACGTATGCTCAGCCGTATGATCCTAGAGGTACGCAGCTTTAATGCCCTTATTGAAGGTAAGTTGCTCTCACAACTACGCGAGTACAAAATAAGTTTGGAAGATGCTTTCTATACTCCTATGGTGCTGGCGGAGATGGTTAAAGTGAATGTGGCCGTGCATAACAAATTTCAGGAACTCTATTACTCTGAGCAAGCACGCCTGCGTATGGAAACGGCGCGTCTATTACGTAACATTCATATCACCGGTGAACAAGAGACGCTCAAAAAGAGCGAGCATCCTGCGATAACACAGCTTAGTAACCTTACTATACAGATGCAACAGTATCTACAAGAACTTAAGCGCACTCTTACGGACCAGATTCTACAAAACCGTGCTACACGTGCTTCGATCGAAGCAGAAGGAAATTCGCTTACACTGCTGATTGGATCGCTAGAAGAATCTCTTAAACGATCTCGCGAGCTACTGAAAAAACTACAAGATATGTATGCACGTGTGGAGGACAAGGAAGAAGTTCATTAATAACCTCTATGTCCAAGTTGAAAACATCTACCAAACCACCATTAATACTAGCCCAGCTATTGCGTGATACACGCATTGCACAAGCCTTCCAAATTCTTGACCAGACAGCTACCGAGTTGACCCGTGAGCATATTGCCATCTGTGAAATTCCTGCTCCCCCTTTCCAGGAGATGAAGCGTGCTGAGTATTTTCGTATGCGCTTTCAAGAGTTGGGGCTTGCTGAAGTGGATATTGATACGGTTGGCAATGTCACTGCCTGTTGGCCAGGCACGGCTTCACATTATGTCTGTCTCTCCGCTCACCTAGATACAGTCTTCTCAGCCGAGACCGACTGCCGTGTACGGCGGCGCGGACAACGTTACTATGCTCCTGGCATTAGTGACAACGCTTCAGGATTGGCAGGACTAGTGGCGATTGCGCGTGCGCTTGTGCGTGCTGGCATCAAGCCTCAGATACCTATCCTTTTTGTTGCCACGGTTGGAGAAGAAGGCACGGGCAACCTGCGTGGTGTGCGTCATTTATATACCAAGAGCCATTATCGACAACGAATCAAATATTTCATATCATTTGACGGCCCTGGCATTGAACGTATTACTCATCGTGCACTAGGCTCAAAACGTTACCGTATAACGATCAAGGGTCCTGGTGGACATTCTTGGGGTGATTTTGGTATTGTCAATCCAATCCATGCATTAGGACGGGCCATTGCCAAGATGGCTAATTACGATGTCCCTCAACAGCCTCGCACTTCCTATAATGTAGGTATAATCGAGGGTGGCAGCGGCATCAACAGCATCGCGCAATATGCACAGATGAGTATAGACTTACGTTCGGTCTCAGAAGCTCAGTTGACTAAAATTGAGACCTACCTTATGCGTGCGATCCAGGAAGCAGTAGCAGAAGAGAACCAGCATTGTGCCCATTCGGACACTACATTAAAGGTTGAGATCGAGATGATTGGTCATCGTCCTTCCGGCGAACTGGCTGTTAATACAACCCTGGTACAGACGGCTATCGAGGCAACACAATGTTTTGGTATCACTCCTTATCTGGAATGCTCTTCTACCGATTCCAATATTCCCATTTCAATGGGACTAGAGGCAATTACCATCGGTGCAGGAGGCAACTGTGGTAGTTGCCATACCTTGGAAGAATGGTTTGAGGTAGGTGAACGAGAGACCAGCCTAAAGCGGGCATTGGTGCTACTACTTGCACTAACAGGCTTGAAATAAGGCGGTGACAATATGGAGAGTAGGGCGGCAGAAGTTCTCTTTCAATTGATTGAACAGCGATTAATGCCAGGCGCAGATGTTAATACAATTGATGAGAAGATCTGGGCAATGTTTGGCGAGACTTGGGCGGTAATGTGTAGCGATATGACTGGCTTTACGCTACGTACCGAGCAGTTTGGCATTATTCATTTCCTCTCCCTAATCTATGAGATGCAGCGATTACTTAACCCGATCATATTAGAATATAATGGCCTGCTACTAAAGACCGAAGCAGATAATCTTTTTATTATTTTCCGCTCTCCAGAACAGGCCGTCCATTGCGCATTGGCAATGCATAAAAGCACCCAGCGCTATAATGAGAATAAGACTGCCGATTATCAAATTCTTCTTTCGATTGGGATAGGTTATGGCAAAGTACTAAAAATTGGCGATCAGGACTGTTTTGGCGGCGAAGTGAATCGTGCTTTCAAGCTTGGCGAGGATGTTGCACGGGGCGGTGAGACGCTCCTTACACCTAATACCTATGAGGCAGTAAGCCACGAGAACTTACGCTTTGAGAGTGTCACTCCCACCACCACCGCGCTACTCGCACACTATTACCGGCTTTTAGGAGAACCTTAATAGAACCCGATCAGCATGGATAAAACTTGAAAAAAAGCGATTTACACCCGAAGGGAGTTGCACGATAATGGATGCACCGTTTGCGTGAACCCCTGTCTCGACGATTTAAATCTTAATTACCAGGTTCAAAACTGTGAGGAATGGAAATCGTAATAACAAAAAGATGAATATACGTGTAAAGCTATGGGGCGTAAGAGGCAGCCTACCCGCGCCGGGCCCCCTGACACAACGCTTTGGTGGTAACACTTCCTGTGTCGAGATGCGTTGTGGTGATCAGTTATTCATCTTTGATGCTGGCAGTGGTATACGCGAACTAGGCGCGGAAATGATGAAATCGATGCCGATACATGCACGTATGTTCTTTACTCACTACCATTGGGACCATGTACTCGGCTTTCCCTTCTTTGTGCCGGCCTATGTGCCTGGCAATGAGTTTGATATTTATGGAGAGAAGAAACGTGGCCTTTCTCCTCGTCAGATTCTTGCTGGGCAGATGTCTTTTCCCTATTTTCCTGTTACCCTTGAGGCAATGCGTGCCAAGCTTACCTTCCATACCATCAAACCCAGCCAGTTGCTTAAATTCGATGAGGTGACGATTAAGACCCATCGTCTTAATCATCCCTTTGATGCAATGGGCTATCGTGTTGAATATCGCGGTAGTGCTGTGGCCTATATAACCGATTATGAACACTTCGACCATACTGATGAGCCATTGGTTGAATTTGTCCGTGGTGTAGATGCAATGATTTATGATTCAGCCTTCTCAGATGCTGAATATGTCACTAAGCATGGCTGGGGTCATAGCACTTGGGAAGAAGGGATCAAGCTGGCTAAAGCAAGTGATGTAAAGATGCTTATTATCTCACATCATGAGCCGGCCCATGACGATACACATATGCGCCAAGTCGAGCAACTTGCTCGCAGAGTACATAGGAATATCTGTGTCGCCAGAGAGAAGATTGAACTATGGTTCTAGTTTAATTATCGATTCAAGCAAAAGCTTGAATCGATAATTAAAGAATATCGTGGTCAATAATACCGTAAATTTTCACCTTCTCAGCCTTACCACGTACACTTTCAGATCCTAATTCAACACATGGGACGCGATCCTTGACGGTCTGATAGACGGCTTCGTTGAAGAGAATCTTTGCATCAAAATTCTTTGAGAGTCCTTCCAGGCGTGAGGCAAGATTAACGGCATCTCCAATCACAGTGTAATCCATACGTTGCTCTGAACCAATATTACCAGAGACCACTTCACCATCACATAGACCTATGCCCGTCTCAATCGCCGGCTTACCCTGACGTCGGCGCTCTTCATTAAATTTCTTCAGTTCGCGACGCATCTCAATAGCGGCTTCAACAGCACGTATAGGATCATCAGCACGCGCAATAGGGGCACCAAAGACGGCCATAATAGCATCACCAATAAACTTGTCGAGTGTACCTTGATATTTGAAGACAGCATTGATCATACGCGAGAAGTAGTCATTAAGCAGGGTGACGATCTGCTCAGCCTCAAACTGTTCTGACATACCAGTGAAGTTGCGTATATCGGAGAAGAGTATTGTGACCTTCTGGCGTACTCCGCCTAACCTTAGTTTGCTACGGTCGTGCAGCACCTGTTCAGCAATCTCACGTGTAACATAGCGGCACAGTGTACTCATTAGCCGTTGCTCTTGGGTGATATCCTGAACTACTAGGACAAAGCCTAGTCCTTGACCAGTACGATCCTTAAGTGGCAAGACACTGGTATTAATATTAATGATCTCTTCAGGATTGATGGAAAACTTCAGTTCATAAGCTGCTTGTGACTCACCGCTGGTAGCGGCAGTATCGATCAATTGGCGTAGTGTCTCATTCTCCTTACCGTAGAAGATCTCTTCTGTCAGCTTGCCTACAGTAGTCTCGCAGCTTAATCGGAAGATACGCTGAGCAGCAGGATTTACCATTATCACACGCTTATGAGCATCGGTAGTGATCACGCCAGTGGCAATACTGCTGAGAATGCTCTCATTATAATTCTTCATATAGAGAACTTCTTCAAACAGTCTAGCATTTTTGATTGCGATAGAGGTTTGCGCAGAAAATGCGCCTAAGAGATCCTCATCATCCTTGGTGAAGATACTATCTCGTTTGTTGAGCACTTGAGTAACACCTATGATGATGCCATTCTCATCTCTGATCGGCATACAAAGGATCGTCTTAGTACGGTAGCCAGTCTTCTTGTCAATCTCTTTATTAAAGCGTGGATCTTCATAAGCCTCGGGGATATTCACCGTCTCGCCGGTAGTAGCTACATGCCCAGCAATACCTATGCCGATAGGAAAACGTATCTCACTAATACCAGCCCCTTGTGCTACCTTGGACCAAAGTTCATTGGTTCTATAGTCAACAAGAAATAGCGTACTACGATCTGCATCCATCACTTCCGTTGTCTTCTTCATAATAAGCTGAAGCAGAGTATTCAGATCGAGTTCTGAAGCAAGCGACCTCATAACATCGAGCAAGAGAGTAAGTTTCTGGGCATTGAGTTCTTGTGTTGCAACACTCATAGGGTTGTTGTTCATAACGATATCCCTTCGAGTAAAAATTTCCAATGCGGGCAAGTACAATTTGCGAACAGCTTACAATAAAATCCCCCTCCTTCCAAGCGCTTAATAGCGCTTTGCGGCATCTCTACAATACTCTTCCCGGCATAGTGATTGCGGTTACCAAAGAGCGTAGAAATAATTATTTAGTGAGAGGGCTGGATATGATACCGCTCAAGGACAATATACGACTAGAACGCTGGCCAATTGTTACACTCTCACTGATTATACTCAATATTTCTGTCTTTATTTACCAACTCAGTCTTGGTATAGAACTGTTCGGTTTCCTGCAACGCTATGCCATCATACCAACAGAATTCTTTGCTAGAGGAGAAGCAACGCTTCAAGATGGTAGTACAGTACCTGCTCAACTCGCCTTATATAGACCGTTGTTAACCTCTATGTTCCTACACGGCGGTTGGCTGCATCTACTTGGCAATATGCTCTACCTATGGATCTTTGGCGACAATATAGAAGATCGGCTAGGCAGATGGCGTTTCTTACTCTTCTATCTTGCTTGCGGTATATTAGCGGCTTGTGCGCATTTGATTATGAACAGTCAATCTGAAGTACCATCTGTAGGCGCTTCTGGTGCGGTGTCGGGTGTGCTAGGCGCTTATCTACTACTCTATCCTCGTGCACGTGTTTTGACTGTGCTACCAGTCTTCTTTTTCCTACAGATGTTTGAGCTGCCAGCGGGCTTTTTTATTGGTGTCTGGGTAATACAACAATGTCTTTACGGAACCCTAGAATTCATTAATGGAGGCAGTCAAATCGCTTGGTGGGCACATATAGGAGGTTTTCTTGCTGGACTTGCTTTATTGTTACTACTTGTGCGACCTGTACGTCTGAATGTACAAAAGATAAAATATGCCTCTGCTGTTTATCTTCCTTCACTTCCACACAGCTTGGTCCGCAAAGATGAACAGACTGCTATTAGCATAGTAAGATAAAATTTAGTTAAAAATATTCAGGAGAAACTTCTTGAAACTGTCGGCGGTCTGTTTACGAGTGCTACAACCAATGGAAGAGGCTGTATTAGCAGAGCTAGTCCGACATATCAGTCTGCTTTTTGATACCAATTGCCTGATTGATCACACTAAATTAGATATTGCTAGCTCATATTCACAGGAACGCCAACAATACAATTCAACAATGATATTGGCACGTCTAAAAGCGACCACACCTTCGCAAATGGGCTTGGCGCTTGCGTTGATGACTGATGATCTATATTCGTTGGGGCTGAACTTTGTCTTTGGTGAAGCTGAAATAGCTGGTCGTGTTGGTATTATTTCGTTAGCGCGGCTGCGACCCTCTTTTGGGAGCAAAAAGAAGGATAGCAGACTACTACAAGCTAGAGCCTGCAAAGAGGCAACTCATGAATTAGGACATATGCTAGGATTGCGCCATTGTACACAGTCACGTTGTGTGATGTATCTCTCTAATACTTTAGCTGACACCGACAAGAAATCGGATCGTTTCTGTCCTGATTGTACACAATCGCTTGCTGAAGCTATTGTTTAGCATTACTCGATTCGATCACAAGAAAGTTTGCTAGCATCAAAAAGAGGAGGGAGTGGGCAGCAATCTGTAGATTAAAATCGACCAGACTATGAATCAATATAGCAACTATACCAACAATAGCGCCTAGCACCAGCATATATGACTCTTGTTCTAGGTTGGCAAGTTTGCGACGTGCAGCTTGAACAAGCCCTAACAAGAAAATAACACCTAGTAAGGCTCCTACCAATCCAGTATCGGTCAGCACCTGTAGATAATCATTATGTACTTCACGAAACCAATAACTACCATTCTCCTGGGCAAAGTGTGTATAGGCGACGCCAAAGGCGCCCAGTCCACTACCTAACAATGGTCGTGTCCAAAAAAGTTGCCAAGATCCTTTCCATACCTTTATACGGTCGCCTGTGGCAACATCTAAATCATTCTTGAAGAGGGTTTCAAAACCAGCTAGGGTACGATCCATACCCAAATAGGAGGCGCCTATCCCAATTGCACAAACAAGCAATGCTACTCCTGCAACCGGTAATACCCAGTTAGGCAGACCAAATTTCTCACCCATTGTCTCTGAAGATCGGTACCAGAGCGCCAATATGGTTATTAAAGTAAACTCGCATACCATTGCAACAATGCCGCCTCGCGATCCACAGACAACAATCGCAACACCCATTACTATCGCAACAAAACTATAAAGAGCGCGCTTGCCACCAACATTCTCAGGAGAGAATGCTGCTGCCAAGGCTAGCGCCATAGTCATTTCGGTATATCCAGCAAATCGATCACGATTAGTGAATGGTCCAAAAGCAACATCTGTGGCGGTATAGAACCAGTAGATTTTCCCTGTCCAAGTAAAATGCTGTACAAGACCAAAGATTGCAATAGCAAATCCTAACCAAAGAATGATCTGACCAAATAAGACATGGTTACGTCGTGTAATAAAATTATGTGCAACAATAAAAAGAAAAACTAATGTCACCAATTTGGCAAGTGCCTGTTCAGTAGCGACCGGATCAAGAGAGATAGATTGTGTTACTTTTAAGCTAGGTATTATACGTAGAACCTCTGCGCTAGGGGTAACGATTGGCACTACTCCAGGAAGCGGTAATAATTGTATCGCTACTAGTAAACAGTAACCAATCAATGCTAGCGCCGGCACACTCAGCGATAGATTCAACTCCTGTACAAGTAAGATCTTTATTGCCCATAAACAGAGTATTGCAACAGCAAAGTATTTCATCACCATTAGCGAGGTAATACCACTCGAACCGATCAGTAAAGGGGCAATCACAACCGCTAGCACTAGACACCAAAATATCATTCTATCAGTGAAACCGCGCCGGACCTGTGTGGCTCTCTTACCGACACGCCGCTTTTGTGCTGGCTTTGATATGGTTACTGGTTCACTCATAAGTTATCGTTTAAGCGTCTTTAAAAGCGATATTAAAAGGCGTAATTTATTATCGGCTCTGCTTAATTGGCAATCTCGTCGAGTCGGAAATTATCATACCAGACTTCGCCAATAAATTTGCGGGCAAAACTCTCATTGGCCTTACGACGAATAGTAATCTTTACAACACCTGTTGTTGGTGGTGACTTAAAAGTGAGTTCACGTTCTTGCCAACCTTGATGTGCGCTGGCCGCTGACTCTGTTACGATTGGCGCAGTCGTTAATTGATCGGTTATTTCAATAAAAGGCATGCTCTCATTCAAGAGCTTTTCGCTACGCACGGCAAAGCTTAATCGATATGAACTGCCACTCTTGACTGGCACGTATTTAGTTACCAATTCATAGGCAATATTCTCAGCATTATCAAAACGTATATCTAACGAACGAACCCCTTCACGATGCAAGTCTTCATCGACACGCACAATCACATTCTTATTTTCAATCACCTGCCAATCAAAGCCAAAATTGACAATATCCGTTTCAAACCCACCATTATAAATATTCAGGTCGGCAGCCATTTCGGTATATGCTCGCCAAGTCTTATCAGCTAGCTCAAATTCACGTGCATTTATTGAGGAATCGATTACTTGTCTTAGCACGCCTCGATAAGCGGCACGCTCAGCCTTAGGGATCAGTAATAGGGTTTGGCAAGCTTCTGGAAGGCGTTTCTGTGTAACAAGAAATTCTGTAAAACGCACACGTGGCTCAACCGCAGCAGGAACAAGTTTTAACATTATCTCATAATCACGTTCTACGGCCTGCCAAGATGAGATTAAAATATTATAAAATTCCCAACGCGGTGCTTGTGTTAGTGCATGGGAAAATTGCTCTCGGGCAAGCTCTCGTTCACCAATACGATAATAGAAATTGGCACTCTCAAAAGCAGGATCATAATAGTTTGGCGCTAATTTCAGAGCATGTTCAAAAGCAGTCCTTGCTTCAACTAACGAGCCACCCAATTCAAAAGCTTTGCCTAATGCCAACCAGTAGGAGTAATCATTGGGTGAAAGCGTAACTGCCTGTGCTAGTGCAGTGACTGCGCGGCGGTTATCGCTGGCATTGAAATCATATAGATAAATAAGACCAAGCTGATAATAGGCTTCTGGATGAGCAGCACGGTACTGAATGGCGGTTTCTAGATAGTCTTTGCCAGCACCCACATTGTAGTAGATTTCACCCATTCCATTGCGGTAGATGGAACGTGTTACTACTATGGCAAAGATAACGATAGAAAGAAAAATGAAGAGCCTGACGAGCAGACTCTTCATTGGGATCTGTAGATTTAGACTCACCCGCATGGGCAGGGGGTCACTCTAGCTCTTAAGGAGTAGGATTATTCTTACGAATAATCCCTCGGCCGCCACCGATTGGCGTGCCACCAATTGGAGTTATTGTAGGCTCTGTGGTATTGCCTGAGGAACCACCACGTGGCCGGCTAGACGCACCGCTGACGGCGCCTCTTAATGGACCGGCAGCAGAATTTAATCCTTGTAGATTTTGTAGCGTGATAGCAAGTGGATCGCCGCCTGGCACCATTGCAGTAACACCAAAATCACCGCCGATACCATTAGCACGGAAAGCAGGGGCTTCTGCTACTCCATCAGCATTGCTAACTACTGTCGCCTGACTTGTAATATTGCCAAAGACTAAGCTCGCACCCTCAGCGGGGGCACGAAAATGCACCATAACACCAGAGACCGGATTACCAGATTTATCAGTAACTTTCACACGCAAATTTTCTGAATAATTATTCTGTATAGGTGCAGCCTGATTATCACCCTCGATTACCTGAAGCTGAAGCTTCTCTGGCCGATTAGCAGAGATTTTATTATCAATCTTAACATCTCCGCTGATCGGTAATACTTCAGCAACATTACCTGTTTTTGTAATGACGGCTTCGGCCGGCTGGAGATTATTCATACGTGCTACTTCGCCAGAAGCAGTGAGAATATTGGTCTCCACACCAGAATTCGATTTTACTCTTACAGTCCCAGAAAGAATAGTAACAGTCAGATTTTGATGATCGAAATCTAACTTGGCCTCGCTGTTAGCTTCTAGCTCTACACGACCACGACCTGCTAAGGCAACCTGAACCACATCTGCCTCACTTCTGACCTGGCTGCCAGAAATCACGGTAGCACCAGAAAGCGTTGGCGCGCCATCAATAAATGCTTTACCACGGGATAATAACATCGCATTAACTGGCGAGTCACCAGTTGTTACTACCTTTGCCTCGGCAACTCCAGCATCCATTCTTAGTAAATAGAGGCTGACTGCTAACAAAGGTATTACGATCATCAATGTTAACGGGACTATTAGAAACTTTCTCATTGTCACCCACCTCCCATCGCGCTCAAGTACTAGTTGCGTTAGAAAATTCATCATTTTCGAATTATTGCAACTCTGTTCTAGGTAGCTTCTGTTATCAATTGAAACTTTCCGAACAATGGCGACTCTGGGTTTAGATAATAGGTACATTTCATTCTAAAGTCAACACAAAACAGGCTTGTAGGACACAATCCTTAAGCCTCGTTCTCAGCTATTCCGTAATGATGCTTAGCAAGGTCGCTTTGATGGCTGATGATGGTTAGCCTGATAGCAGAATTTACCGTTTGCAAGGAGAGAATTTTCCGCTATCCTTGTGAGGTTGAGGCGATATGGCGGAAGAAGAGAGAATAGATTCTGGGTCAACCCTCTGGGGAATGGTACGTACTTCGATAATTGGTCGGGTAATTAACCGACTGGCTGGCCCCTTCGTTGATGCTCAAATTCTTACTGCTTTCCAAGAATATTTTCCTAAAGCTCGCCTAATACGCCACGAACGTAATGATGTATTGCATATAGAGACACGTCTAAGCCATGTAAGCCGTAAATTCGCCCATGCCTCTTTCTCTGTGATACTCAAAGATCCTCAACTTGATGAACTCTGTCTGGCTATGGAGTTGGGCGGCTATAAGGCGCTACTGTTTGGCTTTACCGCCTGCAAAGTGCTCTGGTTCCCGCCTGAGCTAGATTTTTACCTGCTTGATCTAGAAAGTTGGCAGAACTACCAGCCTTGCTTAGACAATATTGAAGTAAGCGATGTGCTACGACCACTGCTTGACCCTTGTCAACCGATCTAACGCAGGCTTAACTCTGTCCTGGTTGCTCATGTATACCGTAACGCATTAAGAGGTAGATAGCGCGGATCGATGTCAATATATCATCCTCCTCAGTAAGCGCTTTAATCTCTTGTAACAACTCTGTCGTGCGTGGCGTCAGTGGGATAGGAAGACGAGGCGCTCTACCTATACCCAATAGATCGCGACCTGGTAGGGTACGACGGCGTGGACCATGTTGCACATCTTGTAGAAGGATCTCTAGGCCGCGCTCAAAGAGTTGCCCACGCTCTTCCCAGCTACGTTCGCTAAGCCATTGAAAGCCATCCTGCATAGGAAGTTCAAAGATCGATGGCACGTCTGGATCTAACAATGTCCAAGCGACGCCAAATCGCTGACCCTCTGTTGTTACGATCGTGACGGTGGCATAGTCCTTATCCAATGACCAGAAGATATCCTTGATATGAACCAAAGAAACTGCTGGCAGGCCCGCATAAGACTGTTTAAGCGTATAAACTTTATCTATTTGAGCACCGCAGGTAGTCTGTCCCTTGGGACATTTACCCTGGCGACGCTGCTCAATTAAGGCACAATGCCCACAAAAGTGTGCACAAAGCGCCTCTGCGTCGGATGAAAGCGTAGGTCGACTCAAGCCGATTATTCCCCTTTATGCTTTTTGTTGCTGATGTAGGCAATCTTACCACAGCCTTCTATACACGCACAGCGCTTATCGGTACTTTAGTGCCAGAGCACTAGGAATTCATGTACAAGGCTCCAATAACGGCTTAGGTAGTGAAATTTGAAGTCGTCCCAACCAAACCAGAAAGAGAATATCAGTAGTGCTTGTGGCAGGCGGCCCAGCCAGCGCGTTCGCCAAGCAAGTGGTTGACCTTGATAAATATCTCTTAGCCGTGATAATTGGCGCTCTAGTGTGCGTATACGCCAATCCATAATCAGCCAGATCGCAAAACCTACAGGAAAGCCATAGACAAGAAAGTGTATATGATGATAGGCATGCTGGTTGATATCGGCAGGCGAGAAGAAAGGGGCCGGTAATCCACGAGCAATATTGATAAGAACTGGCAGCAGTTCTGCCACAACTAACAGCAAGAGTACGGGCTTGAAACGCTGTAGCACGCCAGTTCGAAGAATCTCACTATTGTCAATCCTATCAATGGCGCTCTCTAGTTTGGTGTCAACAAGCATAGCCACCTACGGCTACCAGCATTACTGGCTGGCCTCTCCCTCCTTGATCCCAGTGGCAAGCCAACTCGCCACATATCTATTTATCCCATGCTACTACTAATGATGCAAAGATTTGTTAAAAAGTATCAAAGATTTTTGCGGTACTTATGTAAGAAAAACTTCTAAAGTACGAGCGACTCTACTCTGGTGCTAAGCTTGACAGTAAGGGTGAGGATATGAAAGGCTTAACTCTATGAATCGGCACATAGCAGAGATGGAATGGCTGGTAGTACGACCGTATTACTGCCTGGCCTACGCCGATTTAGCCAAGAGTAACGCAGGGATAGAACAGCTCTCGTTAGAATACACTATTCTACATATGGCCAGTGGGAATGCCGAATTGTCGCTCAATAGACGTGTGTTTACCGTTGCCACCTCTGGCTATGCCTTTATAACACCAGGCAAACCATATTTATTAAGACCAACTACATCCATTGCGGGCGCGTTCATTGTAAAGATCCAGCGCGAGATGATTGTTGAACTAGCTACTCAAATGCAGCTAGGTTGGAATGGTGAAGAGATCTTTTTTCGCGCCGAAACTGCTGCTGAGATCCCGG
This sequence comes from Acidobacteriota bacterium, assembly GCA_040758525.1. Lineage (GTDB taxonomy): Bacteria > Acidobacteriota > Blastocatellia > Chloracidobacteriales > JADJPF01 > JBFLVQ01. Next base: position 23,472 of record JBFLVQ010000013.1, on the reverse strand, counting down.
CGTTAGGCAGCCTCTGTACAATGCTGCAAGAAGAGGTAGCCAATAGACAACCTGGTCAATCATTGGCCCTTGATGCCCTTGTTACACAGATTGTGATTGTACTGTTACGTACCTGGCTGGAAGCGCGACCTAACTCTCAGTTAGAGCTCTCTCGTGTAGGATTAGTAGACCGACGCCTGCGCCGCGCCATTGAATACATACATGCACACTACCATCGTGAAGTAGGGCTAGCTGAAATTGCCGACGCCGCCTTTCTTAGCGAATTCCATTTTGCCCGTCTCTTCAAACGCATTACTGGTCTTACCCCACATCAATATCTCGCGGTAGTACGTATAGAAGAGTCAAAACGGCTACTTGCCAATACCGATCTCGCGATCGCAACCATCAGTAGCAGCGTCGGCTATGCTAGCCAGAGCCATTTCACCAAGGTCTTCCGTAGCCTTAATGGGTTTACCCCAGCCGAATATCGTGAGCTGCTACGGCGCAGTTAATGTGGTTTTCCCCAATGACCTATGATGGCGATAGTTGTTAAATTAAGCCAGCCAATATAAGGTGAAAAGGGTCTAGTGCTGAAGCAGCGTGCCCCAACGGCTTTACCCACTCTGCCCTTTTCGCCTACTAAGGCAAAGCGCAAGTTAGCGCTAGCATTGAGCAAGAGACCGCTATACAGCTATTCTGCAATTGTAGTAGACTAGCGCCTTTGCCATCCCTGTAATTTTCACTATTTATTCTAATATGCTAAGGAGTAATAAAATGATCGCTAAGGGTGCTCATATAGATGAACCAAAAGGGAAACTGGGTGTGTTGTTAGTGGGATTAGGCGCCGTCAGCACTACCTTTATTGCTGGCGTAGAAGCAATACGCCGCAATCTCGCCAAACCGATTGGCAGTCTTACCCAAATGGGGACAATCCGATTAGGTAAAAGAACGCAAGGACGCTCACCCAAGATCAAAGACTTCGTGCCACTTACCGAACTTGATGATCTAGTCTTTGGCGCTTGGGATATCTTTGAGGACAACTGCTACGAAGCAGCTCTACATTGTGGTGTATTGGAAAAGAGTATGCTTGAGTCACTACGTCCACAATTAGAAAAGATCCGTCCTATGGCGAGTGTCTTTGACCAACACTATGTTAAACGGCTCAACGGTACACATGTTAAGCATGGTAAAACCAAACGTGAATTGGCCGATCAGGTGATTGCTGATATCAAAGAGTTTCAAGCCAAACATGACTGTGCACGATTGGTAATGATCTGGTGTGCTTCTACTGAGATCTTTATGAAACCAGCACCTGCACATGAGACATTAGAAAGCTTTGAGCGTGCGCTTGAAGACAATAGCGCCGACATTGCTCCCTCAATGATCTATGCCTATGCGGCCCTCAAATCGCGTGTGCCATTTGCTAATGGCGCGCCTAATCTTACTGTCGATATCCCTGCGCTTACACAACTGGCTCAGGAGATGGGCACACCAATCTGTGGCAAGGATTTTAAGACTGGGCAGACGTTAATGAAGACAATGATTGCGCCTGGCCTGAAGAGTCGTATGTTGGGCCTACATGGCTGGTACTCGACCAACATACTAGGCAATCGTGATGGTGAAGTGCTTGACGATCCAGAATCGTTCAAAACCAAGGAAGAGTCAAAGCTCTCTGTACTCGAATATATCCTACAACCTGATATCTATCCTGATCTATATGGTGACTTTTCGCATCTGGTACGGATCAACTACTATCCACCACGTGGCGATAACAAAGAAGGATGGGACAATATAGATATTTTTGGCTGGTTAGGCTATCCCATGCAGATTAAGATCAATTTCCTTTGTCGGGATTCGATCCTAGCTGCTCCCATTGTGCTAGATCTTGCTCTCTTTATGGACCTCGCACAACGTTCAGGAATGCGTGGTGTACAAGAATGGCTAAGCTTCTATTTCAAGAGCCCTATGACCGCGCCGCAACTCTATCCTGAACACGATCTCTTTATACAACTGATGAAGCTTAAGAACACATTACGTCATCTACGAGGAGAGGAGTTGATCACCCACTTAGGACTGGAGTATTATGACTGATAGTCGTAAATTCCCTCTTGCCGAAAGGCGTTAAGCAGATAATGTCAAGCCGTACTGATGTGGGTAGAGCACGTAGTAATCTCTCACCCGCCAATAAAATTTGTCTCTCCTGTCGCCAAGGAGAGGTCTCTACTGAACGTGGCCGCTTGTGTGTCTTCTGCCATCTAGGCCATACCTATGCTGATGCCGGTTGTCCTGATTATCAGGACACTGGCACAGCTACTCTGTTGGAGGCAATACAGCATCGTATACATCAAACACAACTAGGCTACCGCAAGCGCTTTAATGAAATACATCCAGACTGCTTTAGTTGTGTACAAAACTGCTGTACTACTCCTTTTCTAAATCGCACTCCTTTTTACCCAGAGGATGCGATCTACTATCTGCTACGTGATCAGCCATTGCCACAGGTACCTAAGGGACTTAAACATTGTATGTTCTTCCAGGCTGGCTGTACGCTTCCTATCGATCTACGCCCGCATGTGTGTATAGAGTACAAGTGTATTTATCAGGGTGATGAAGAGATCGATGAGCTGGCGCGCACTATTAATTATGCTACGATAGACCTACTTGCTGTCGCGACTCGTGACTATGTAGGTTGGCGTGGCGAATATACAACCGAAAATAGGCCTTCCTTACAGCGCCGCGGATTGCTGGCAGGTAAGACTTATGATCGTTTCGATCGGGAATGGGATCCACAATATCCTACACGCGATTTATATGTGCTCTATCAAGTTAAGTCACTACCGCGCGATTACGAAGCGTTCAATGGGTAAAAGGGCATCGCACTGCGTCAGCGAGTTTGGTATAATCGCGACGTCGCAAATCAACGATTTAAGTCAAACGCAGATTTAGCAGGTTCTCGACGCCAATCTGCAGCTTTCTCACCATCTGCGTTATATTGCTGATTTCCTGAAGTAGATTCTGGAGTGAATTGATGAGCAGCAGACGCCCAACTAAGTGCCGTAGCCAGAAGGTCGGCAAAATTAATATTATTAAACTTATCGGTCGGCTTACCCCGGACGAGAGTGATGACATTCTCTTCAGCACAGTAAAACAACTGGCTGAGAGTGGTGAAAAGGACTTCCTCCTTGACCTAAGCGCCGTCAACTACATTAATAGCACCGGCATTGGCTCGATAATACAGGCCTATCGGTTGGCGCAGAATAAAGGTGGTAACCTAAAATTACTAAACCCCTCTCAATGTGTTAGCCATATTATTCAGGTATCAAAACTGGATAATATCTTTGAAGTCTTCCATGATCAGGAAGCGGCTATTCAGAGTTTTACTGATACGCCTGCGGAGGCATCCCCTAAAAAGGGGCGTGTGCGTAAGCAGACTGAGGAGGGGCAAGAGTGAAAAGGCGCACGGACGGTGAACAATCCAAAGCAGCAAGCCGCAAAAGCCTGCCCACGGACAAGCCGAGTCAACAGTTTTTTGACCAGCAACACCGTATCGAAAAGACCACCCGCCAACCTAATCGGCCGCGACGCGCTGTAACAAGCGGTCGCAAGGGCAAAGTCTAACGTCGCGCTTCCTAGGTAGCCTACTACTGAAAAGTGGCACTTTCCATCCTATGATAGTATCTGTCTGTCGCACCGTAGACGCCTATTAGGACAAGTCTAGCCAACCATCAACAGGATCTACTAGCAATAAACTTTCTCTGCCTGTACGGCAATAGATTTGCAATCAAGCTGATCATAGTCTATTGGCCGAGGAGGTCCAGCGATGAAAAGACTTCTTTTCCTACCCTATATGTTTGTGCTGCTCAATTGGGCAGCATTGCTTGCCTGTTACTATTTTCTCTGCGGCAAAAAGGACATCTGGATAAGTACCTCGGCCCATCGTGCATCTATTTCTACTAAAGAAAGGGCTGCCAGATGACTTTGAAACGTCACCGTCGTCGATCTATTAGGTCTAGAAGATTGTGTGCGCTGATATATTCATTACTAGTGCATGTTTCTACATCTATACAAGACGGTCCGAACAAATCTGCAATCATTTCGGAACTGTCTCTGCCGCCGGGCGTTGAATCTTTCGAAAGAATAGGTTGCGGCCGGTTATCAGCCCCGGTATGATAGGGATTTAGCACCAAGATTTATTAGAAGTTTTTATTATATTAGTGAGGCGCAATGAAAAAGCTTACCCGAGAGACTTCACAACCACAGCAGAAGCAACAGCTTATTTTAGGATTAGCGATTGCCGTGTTGGCGGTCATTGTCTATTACAATGTCTTCTGGCAATCTGCGCCTGCCGCGCCCGTGGTAGCGAAAACCAGTGAACCAAGAGCGCCACGTATCTCAGCTAGCGCGCTAAAGAACCTTAATGCTCAGTCTAATACACCAGCAACACAATCTGAAAATACTGCTAGCGCTCAACCGGCACTCGATTTAGAGAATGTTCCTTGGGAACAACAGCGCGAGGTTAGTGTAGATCGTAATATCTTCAGCTACCCGCCACCGCCGCCACCACCACAGGAACCACCACCGCCACCACCTACGATCAATATAAATTCTGTCAGCCCCAGTTCTGTCTATGCTCAGACCAAGCCATTTGAGATGGTTGTGCGCGGTACGAAATTTACCTCCGACATGCGCATCTACTTAAATGGTAGCCCGGTTTTTGGCCTTACCACATTTGTCAGTGAGAATGAGTTACGCGCACCAGTAGCACAACAGTATTTCAATTCTGCACAACAGATGAACATAGAAGTAAGAACTCCTGGCAATGAGGCAAAATTCTTCTCTAATCGTCTTACTCTCTCAGTATTACAGCCGCCTGCGCCACGTTTTACTATGGTCGGTCAGATATCAGATAGTAATGGTCAAAACCCCCGTGCAGTTCTTATCGATGGCAACAATCGTTTTATTGTCTCTGTTGATGAACGCATTAAAGGTACCAACTTCAAGGTAGTTAGCATTAATAACAACACTATGATGGTAGAGGATGTGGTGAGTGCTATTGGGGTAAAACATCCAGTAAGTATGAAAGTGAACGCTAACACCGCAAGCAATGGGGCAGCTTTTAGTCAAGCCGTCTATCAACCAGTCCAACAGATTCCAGAACAGCCTCAGGTATCAGCAGAGGTTGATCAAACCCATGGCGGTAGTGAGCCGGCTGAACAGGCGACTGGTGTTGCCAATCCAAATCAGCAACAGATGGAAGAGATTATCAAGCGACGCGAGGAGTTTATTCGTCGTCGTAATGAGATCTTGCAGCAGCGTGGTCAGGGCAATCAAGCTGTACCAAACACCTTTGGAGTCTCTCCCGGCCTGATTCAACGTCCCCGCCAATCCCGTTAAATAATTGCGGATGGCGCTCTAAAGATATCTCACAAAAAGCATCAGATAGATTTTTAACCTGTCTGGTGCTTTTTTCTTACTATGAATCTATTATCAATCAGAATCCAAGCGTCGTAGTCGTCGTGTAGAGCTACGCTCACTGCTAGGCTGCTCTCGTGAAGCCTCTTGGCGGCGTGCTGCTAATGTCTGTTCATATTCTGCGCGTGCAGTTGCCAGGGCTTCCCAAAAGGCCGCCATATCGGGATAACGATGTGCTGGTGATTTTGCCAATGCACACATTACCACCTCTTGAATTGCTATTGGCACGGCTGGATTAAGCATCTGCAGCGGCGTTGGTAATGAAAAGAGCTGTTTTTGGATTGTCTCAATACGAGAGGACGCATTAAAGGGGGGTTTACCAGTAAGGGCGCGATAGAGCATAACCGCTACTGCATAGATATCAGAACGCTCATCTAGCTCGCGTCCTTCACACTGTTCAGGCGACATATATTGTGGAGTACCAACAATGATGCCCCGGCCAGTAAGTCGGTCTTCCGGACGTGCAGAAATAACTTTAGCTAGACCAAAATCGAGAATCTTTACAATCTCACGCCCATCTCCAGTGATATGCAGAAAAATATTGGAAGGTTTTAGATCTCTATGTAGTATTCCGGCTTGATGAGCCGCACCCATCGCCTGACAGATCTGTTCAACAATCTCCAGACTACGTAAGATTGCCAACACTGGGCTACGTTTGAATTCTGCCTCTAGCGAATGTCCTTCTAAAAGCTCCATTGCTAGATAGCCCAAACCTTCTGCTGCCAAACCATAATCAAGCACAGTAATAATATTAGAGTGATGGATCTTTTGTAGTGCGCTGGCTTCTAATTCAAAGCGACGTTGATCAGTGTGTGAAAGCTTCTGTTTTACATTATAGTGAAGCAGCTTGATCGCAACAGCAGTGCCTTTGTCCAGTTCTCTGGCTAGATAGACAGCAGCAGTGCCACCCTGGCCTAAACGCCTCTCTAGCTGATAGCGATCTACTATTATCGTAGAGACTGGCTGTGTCGCTCTCAACTCGACATTGTCATTAGGACAGTGTTGTAGGTTGTCATCAAAACATTGCCAACAAACGAAACACTCTTTCATCGATAGGTCAGGAAAGTTTTAAGACCAGTGTTTTCAATTCTGTCATCTCTTCCATGGCATACCTGATTCCTTCGCGTCCAATACCAGACTGTTTGGTACCACCATATGGCATATGATCAGCTCTATAGGTGGGAATATCACCAACAATCAACCCACCCACTTTCAACTGTTGATAAGCACGAAAGATCGCCGGCAAGTCACGGGTAAAGATTCCTGCTTGCAACCCATAATCGGAACTGTCAATAAGCGCGAGCGCCTCCTCAAATTCATCATAAGTATCCAATGTAACCACAGGAGCAAAGACTTCCTGACAACTCACACGTTGTTCTGGAGAGACCCCTGTCAACACCGTAGGCTCAAACAGTGAGCCAACACGATGGCTACCACAGAGCAATTGTGCACCATTTTTACAAGCCTCCGATACCCAATTCTCGATACGTAATGCTTCTGCTTCGCTGATCATTGGCCCAACATCGGTAGTCTCATCCATTGGATCACCAACTTTGAGATTATTTACTGCCGTCAGAAAGCGTGTAACAAACTCGTCATAGACAGGCCGGTGCACATAGATACGTTGCACCGAGATACAGCTCTGGCCAGCATAACTAAAGCCCCCCACAGCACAACGCGCGGCGGCCCAATGTAGATCTGTATCTGAATGTATAGCAACGCCGGCATTACCACCCAATTCTAATACTACACGTCGATCTGCAGCGATCTTCTTAAGTTGCCAACCAACCGTGGCACTACCTGTAAATGAGAGCATCTTTAAGCGTGGATCGCTTACTAGCGGGGTGGCATCTTCATTACGAGCTAGCAACACGCTTAAAGCACCCTCAGGCCAGCCTGCACGCACCAAAATATCGGCCAGTGTAAGCGCAGTAAGCGGTGTCTGTGGAGCTGGCTTAAGTACTACTGTATTACCTGTTGCACAGGCAGGAGCAAGTTTGTGGGCAACCAGATTAAGGGGAAAATTAAAAGGCGTAATAGCAGCAATTGGACCTATGGGAAAACGTCGTACTAGCGCAATGCGTCCTTCTGAAGCCGGTTCTAAATCGAGTGGCAATAACTCTCCACCCCATCGTTTACTCTCTTCTGCTGCTATTGTGAAGGTAATAATAGCTCTGGAGACTTCAGTTCGAGCGATTTTAAGCGGCTTGCCCGCCTCAGCAGCAATTAAGCGCGCTAATTCTTCACTACGTGTTTTGATCTCGTTGGCTGTTTGTAGCAGAATCTCGGCGCGCTTATAACTAGGTAACGTAGACATATGTTGAAAAGATTCTTTTGCTGCCAAGATTGCTGTATCAATCTGCTCAGCAGTAGCAAGATAGGTTGTGCCAACCGTCTCTTTAGTGTAAGGGGATCTAATCTCGATCCGCTCATCACTACTTTGCCATTCCCCGCCAATGAGTAATGGATAGTCTTGGATCATTATTTTTTCACCGTCTACTTAAGCCTCTTGCTGCACCGGCAAGATAATTGAGAAAGTACTGCCGATCCCTAGATTACTGCGCACAGAGACATTACCACCATGTGCTGCGGCAATACGTTTGACCATAGCCAGACCTATACCATTACCGCCTCCGCGTGCCTGTCCAGCCGCTGATTGCCAATATAGATCAAAGGCATAAGGGACATCTTCGGGCGCCATTCCTTCACCAGTATCTGTAACACTAAGAACCAGGAAATTACGGCCTCTATCAACCTGTCGGCCTGCTACTAGATTGGCATCAAGTTCTACTCGCCCATTGCTATCAGTAAATTTAACAGCATTGGTGAGTAGATTCACTAGTGCACGTATCAGTAGCTTGCTATCACCAAAAACTATTGGCAGATCTGGTGAGACATTCTCTGTGAGTACAATCTGCTTCTGTAGCGCAAGTGTATTCACTTCAGTAATGGCAGCCTGAGTTATATTGGCGATCTTCAATGGCTGACGCTGCACCATTATTCCTTGGCTGTCGAATTTAGCTAGATCAAGTAGATCGTTAACTAGACGTAAAATTGTCTGGCAACTATCTGCGCCCGCAGCAAGCAACTGATCGATTGCTTGGTCTTGTATACTATACCTTTGTAATATCAAGCCCAGCGTCTCTAATGAACCTTGAATCGCAGCTAATGGACCTTTCAAATCATGTACAAAGAGATGGGCAAAGCCCATCTTGTGAAAATTGAGTTCACAAGATGTATCCGCCTTTCTCTCTGCCATCGCACCTCTCTCCATGTACATATCGACTGCGACCGGCGCCAATTCGAGAAGTGGCTCCTTAAGTGCGGCAAAGAATTCTATGCCCACACGCCATTGGGAGTTTTGTGCTAAGACCCAGCGTACCAATGCACCTACTATTCCTCGCTCTGGATAGCCTTGCGCAAATAGTATCAGCGGCTGGCCTGGCTTTATTTCACAATTGAGGGTGATACAGGCACCACCCTGACTGAGGTTCTCTGTCACCGTAGTAACAGTGAATGGTGCGCCACCTGCGTCTGTGCCTACTACACAGATCGGATAATGTAGGCTCAAGCGCAAATGTGTGCGCAGCCGACACATCAGAAACTGTGTTACCTCTACGCTCAGTAGCGAAACACGTTGAATCATTTCTCGGTAACGATCGGGTTCAAGCCCAGGCACTTTGAGCTGTTCAACTAAATCCTGAATCTCCTTTAGTATTTTTTCACTATGTTCAGTGATCGTTTCCAGAGGAAGCGACGAGATCTCGTCGGTCCTTATCGTCATGCCTTGTTCTCCTATTGGTTCTCCTATTGCGACCACTGAAAATCACGATATTGTTCTCGCAGTCGCTTCTTGTCAAATTTGCCGACACTAGTCTTGGGAATCTCATTGATAAAGACTATCTCGTCGGGTAAACACCAAGATGCAAACTTGCCACGCAAGTACTCAATCACTTCAGCACTGCTTAGCTGATTACGGAATTCCGGCTTAGATACTACACAGGCAAGCGGTCGCTCTACCCACTTTTCATGCCGCACAGCGATTACTGCCGCCTCCTGAATCTTGGGATAAGAGAGCAACGCGTTCTCTAGATCAACACTCGATATCCATTCGCCGCCACTCTTGATCAAATCTTTAGTACGATCAGCAATAGCAATATAGCCTTCTGTATCAATTGTAACGACATCGCCGGTAGAGAACCAGCCATTTTGAAAAGCTTCTGCACGTTCATCGGTATTGAAGTAAGCACGCGCGACCCAGGGCCCTCGCACTTGTAACTCACCACGGCTTTTTCCATCCCAAGGTAGTGGATTGCCAGCTTCATCTACTACACGCACCTCAACCCCAGCGACTGGTATTCCTTGTTTGATGCGTATAGCAAGCTGCTCATCACTGCTCAATAGATTTAAATAACTCTTTACACGTGAGACGGCGCCGAGTGGACTAGTTTCGGTCATACCCCAAGCATGTACTATGGGAATATTATAGTTAGAGTCAAAAAACTCTATCATCGAGGCTGGTACCGCCGAGCCGCCTACAACCATCATACGTAGACTGCTTAGATCAAACTGCTCTTTTTCCAACAGGCCCATTATTCCAATCCAGATCGTAGGCACACCAGCAGTGACCGTGACACGCTCCTGTTGAATTAGCAATAATAGATCGTGAGGCTGTAAGAAAGAGGCTGGTAGTACTTGAGTAGCACCTATCATAGTGGCGGCAAATGGTAGTCCCCAGGCATTGGCATGAAACATAGGTACTACTGGCATAATCACATCACGCTCACAGATCGCTAATGTATCAACCATTGCTACAGCCATTGAATGTAGATAGATTGATCGATGTGAATAGAGCACTCCTTTGGGATTGCCGGTCGTGCCAGAAGTATAGCAGAGACCTGCTGCCATATCCTCTTTCACCTTCGGGAAAGTAAAATCAGTAGGGGCTTCATTAAGCAGCCTTTCATAAACTAGGCTCTCTTCATCTTCAATAGAGCAGTCATGCAATACAACAAAATGGCGTACGGTCTTTAATTTTGTACGAATCTGCTTAATGATGGGTAAGAGTGATAGATCAAAGAAGAGTACCTGATCTTCTGCATGATTGATGATATAGATCAACTGATCAGGCGATAATCTTATGTTGACTGTATGCAGTACGGCACCCAAACAAGGAATAGCAAAATAGAGTTCCATATGGCGGTAGCTATTCCAAGCAAAGGTTGCCACCCGATCGCCTGGCTTTATCCCTAAGCTTCGCAATACTGCTGCCAATCGTAGGGTACGATGGTAGAAATCATTATAGGTATAACGATGCAGCCCGCCTATCTGACGTGTAACGATCTCCTTTTTCCCAAAAAATCGATACGCGCGCTCCAGAATCATATGGACTGTCAGCGGCGTATTCATCATCAGTCCATCCATAGAAGTTCTTTCCCTTGCGTACTGCTACTGTTTTATCAGTACGCGATAAAGAGGTTGTAACTGCTCGAAGGCAACGATCAGTTTGGCCTCAGTAAGTGTAGTGAGTTCGCGTCCTGCAAACCCTATCCCTAGATCGAGTCCACCAGTTTTAAGCGAGAGTCGATCTGCACACTGTTGCCAAAATTTCTCGCTATGATCAACAAGAACTGGTAGACCTTGACAATCCCAAGGTTCATAACAACGTAAATGTACGGCTTGAAAAGTACCCATCAGATTACCAGTCGAGTGTCGTAATCTTTCTGCCTGTTGAATACGATCGGGAGCTTCCGAGTTAACAATAATACGTGCATGTACTCCTCCTAAACTAACGACAAAGGCATAATGGCAATACTGTTTATAACCGCGTGGAGAAGGGCTAAAAGCAACCCAAGTCTCTGGCGGTGGATTGACGGTACGGCGCAGATGCTTAGCAACATGTGGATAACAGGGTTGACCACAAAGTTGATTCATTGGCTCACGTAGACGCTCGCCAATGGCGCGTAGTTTTGGCTGTATCTGTGCACGTATCTCTGTCATACGCCCGGCAAAATCTTCCATAGAAAAGATTCTGAGTTCCCGCTCCGTCCAGGAAAACTCAGATATTACGGCTGTCATAAATATCCTCTTATAGCGCAGAAAAGTTTGCATTCCCGCAAATTAAAAATATTGGGTAGTAGGGGAGAGTATAAGACAAAGCAGGCTCAGAGGGAAGCTTTGAGAGTTCCGGGCTATAAAAGCCCGGAACTTCTGGAAAAGAGGCTTAGAAGCTATAGCGAACGCCAAGCTGTACTAAGAAAGGATCTCCCAGTGACGTACTGCTGAGATATTGACCTTTACTATTACGCAATTGGCGGAAATTTGGCGAAGGTCCTAAGACAACTGGTTTGCCATTCTGAAGCGCAGGCGTACCATCTCTCTTCAATTCAAAACCAGGTCCAAAGACCTGACTAGGACCAGCAAGTTGAGCATTGTCAAAATTGAAGAGGTTGAACATCTCAAACGAAACAGTAATTTTCCCCTTCTCACTAGGCATATTGAAAGCGCGTTGTACTCTCAGACTTACATCTGAAAGGCTCATATTGCGCTCGGTATTACGGGTATTAACTCGCCCGTTAATAATAGGCCGATCGGTAAACTGTGAATCCCTATTGAGGTCTCCACTGGGTATGATCGGCATGCCGGCCGGGCTATCTACCGCAGGTTTGAAAGGTGCGCCAGTAGGAGTAAATGGTCTGGCCGAGACAATGCGCATTGTCCCAGAGATCTGGAAGCTGAATGGCAGTGTCACTGCACCATTGGCAGTAAATTGATGGCGCTGATCTAAGCGCGAGAAATTGTATTCATTCGCCAGATTGTTCACATCATCATATTGGATACCAGCAAAATTGCGCTCGTTATCATCATCAGAGTAGTTTGACGAGAGCGTGTAGTAGGCATCCAAGACATAACGCTGACGACGCAAGTTAACCGATACCGTAAGGGCACGGTAGAGTGAACGCGCCGAGGATTCTTGCGAACGAATAATAAAGAACTTGTTATTGGGACGCGGTCCAGAGTAGATATTGCGACCGGTTGCATCAACAATTGGAGCAGGCAGATTGATATCTCGCAGACGCTCTAGACGAACTGTATTGATATAACTGAAATCGACACCAACAATCAGACCTGGCATAAGTTGATGATCAAAAGCAGCATTGAACTGTGTAGCGCGTGGATTACGGAACTCTGGATCGAAGAAGGCCACGGTCGGACGAGCTGTGCTGGTGCGGAAGAGCTGAGCAAGTTGTGACTGTGTAAAGATTGGCAGGTTACTTAGTGAAGCATTGGCAAGATTGATGCCAACCGCACTAAAGGCACTGGTAATGGCAGAACCACTCAAGGTAAGCGACTGTCCTAGATCTGGATTACCACCATTGTTAGTGATCGCTTGATTAAAGAGCAGCAATGGTGTACGTGCATAGAAGAGACCACCACCCAATCGTAATACATTCTTGCCATTGTTACGAACATCCCAAGCAATACCCAGGCGAGGAGCGTATTCACGCTTGTCATCTGGAATCGTAGTAGCTTGTGAAGGACGAGTTAGTGCTGAAGTAGCAGTAATGTACTGAGGATTGAAGACTGCTTCATAACGGAATCCTGGGGTAATGGTAAGACCTGGCCGTACACGCCACTCATCTTGTACATAAAAGGCTAGCTCTTTTTGTGAAGCCTGAAAGACACCGCTACCAGCAAACTGACGATATTGGCTGGGGCGACGCATCAGGTAATCACTAAGACTGTTAAAGCGGTAAACGCCAGCAGCATCAGAGCGAAAGATCTGATCGACAAAGACACGATTGAAGTCAAAACCAAATTTGGTATTATGCGCACCCTTAATGACAGAGATATTGTTGGTAACCTGATAGCGATCATCAAACTGCTCGATCGGCAGGAAAGCGCGTTGGCCGTAGATAGCAACGGTCGAGCCGCCTTCAAGTACTGTCACTTCTGGACCAGGACCATTGTTAATACGTGGCCGCTCCTCACGTGAGTACTGGAAGCGAAATTCATTGATCAAGTTGCTTGAGATTACCGAAGTCAACTGTATCACAGTTGTGTAGGTACGATCGCGCTCAATACCATTGTTGGAGAGCGCGCTGTTAGTAGTGGTCTGTACTCCACCACCGGCTGAGGTAGCATTGATGCCCTTGTTATTGCTGAAGTTGAAACGGGCAGAGAGATTGTTGTTGCCAAACAGGCGATGATCTATACGCCCCAAGATCGCTTGCGCATCATTGGTCTTGCTAAAACCAACATTATCAGGAGCAACCCCTAACAATGCTTGTGCCCCTGGAGTATTACGTACATTCCTAGTATCTAGGGTGGTATAGAGCACTGTGATAGGCTCGTCGGCATCCTGAAAATCGAGCGCGGTGAAGAAGAAGGTGCGATCTTTGATGATTGGACCACCTAGCGAACCACCAAATTGCTGTTGCTTAGCAAGGGGTTTGCGATTGAGAGGATCTTTGGCGGTGAGGTCTTCATTACGGAATAGATAGAAGACCGAGCCATGGAACTGATTAGTACCCGACTTGGTGATCGCATTTACTACCCCACCGGTAGAGCGACCAAACTCGGCTGAGAAGGTGTTACGTGCAACTTGGAACTCTTGAATTGCTTCTTGGCTTACCGTAAAGGCAAAGCCAGCGCGCTCACCACCACGTATACCGCCAAAGAAGGGTTGGTTGTAGTCAGCGCCATCAATGTTGATATTGTTATTGACACCGCGTTGACCAGAGATAGAGAGGCCGTTGCGCTCAGGCTCTACTGCTACTGTAGGAGTAAGCTGAATGAAGTCCTGGAAACGACGGCCATTGGCTGGTAGTTCACGAATCTGCAGGTCGGTGATCACAGACTGTGCGGAGGTGCGGGTTGGCTCGATGCTTAGTTCACTGCCGGCACTGGCACTTACTTCTACAACATCGCTAGTTGCACCGACAGTGAGGCTGAAGTTAGCACCCACTGAACTACCCAAAGTAATTAGTATCTCCTGGCCGCTGGGTTCAAAACCACTGGCTTTGCATACTACCTCGTAGGGGCCGGTCGGCACGAGCGGGATAGTATAGCGGCCCGCGTCGTCCGTGGTGACGGTACGCGTATAATTGGTATTTTTGTTACGAACTGTCACCTCTGCACCTGCGATAGCAGCGCCAGAAGTGTCCTCGACTTGCCCGACGATCTGACCGCCGGTTGCTGTTGACTGCGCCCATGCTATGCTAGGCAGACATAGGCAGCCTAACAACAAGATCGTCGAGACAGCTAAATGTACCAGCGACGCTCCTCGCCTCTGGTTAGCTGAACTCTTCATGACTTTGTTCCTCCTCTTTACGAAAATGATCAGCACTTATGGATTGCGGAGCTGTTTCTTCGGTTGGGTGTGCCTTAGCTGTGTGCTCAACGCCTCTCGGCATCATAGACATCATTACGCAACCAAGACACAATTTTCGGCCACTACCATACCATTTGAAATTTCTACTGGCAAGTTACATTACTGTTAATTTTCTTTGATTAAATCTATTATCTGTTTAGGCAAAGGTTTTTTTAATGCAATTTCTGCACCGCTTCCAGAAATTTCTTGGCACTTATCAATAATCATTTCTCTATTAATGATTTAGTTAATATGCTAAGGAACTGGTAAAGGTCTTATAGAGATGATTGGCATATAGGATTTTGTATTTACTTCAGAATTTCGGATCAGCCAGGCAAGCTTAACTATCGATCTGCTATCAACCGTCGTTTGATTTAGTTGGGTTATGCTATAATCTCCCTCTTCCCAAAATACCGGGTCTGGGCTTCCCTTAATGATGGGAAGTACTACTATTGACAAAAAGACTGCTCCGGAGTTTAATCGTGCCGGCCAACCAACGGGTGGGGCCAATTAATGCAAGGTTAACCCCGTCCGGACAACTGATTGAAGGAGTGAGTATGTCTGTTGATAAGACCTTCCAGTTTGATAAAATTCGCCATTTGGATCTGCCTGCGCCCGTTTGTGTCAATCCCCAGAATAGTTTAGGGGTAGTACTCGCGCGTATGCAGCAAGCACGCATTAGTTGTGTGTTGGTCTGCGAAGGTAAGAAGCTACAAGGCATCTTTACCACCCGCGATGTGCTTAATAAGGTGATTGACTGTGGTGTTGATCCGCAGACTACAATCAGTACCTTTATGACATCTACGCCCACTACGCTTTCGTCTGATGCGTCGATCGCAGAAGCGATTCAACTAATGGATAGCGCCAGTGTACGCCATGTGCCACTAGTTGATGTGAGTGGCGAGGTGACCGGAATGATCAGTGCCGATCATATCGTCCATTATCTGGTCGAGCATTTCCCGACCGAAGTTTATAATCTGCCGCCGCGCCTCCAACAAAAGATCATGACTCCGGAAGGCGCCTAGGCAAAGACCGGAGTTCTAAAAGCAATGATAGAATCGACATCCGTCCTCGATAATGTAGAACATCATGTTGAAGAGTTGGAAACCGTTACGATCCGTTTTGCCGGCGATTCCGGCGACGGTATGCAGTTAACCGGTACTCAATTCACCAACACTACTGCCGTACTCGGTAATGATCTTGCGACATTGCCCGATTTCCCGGCTGAGATTCGCGCTCCTGCGGGCTCGCTGCCAGGAGTATCTGGCTTTCAGATCAACTTTAGCAGCCGCGATATACGTACCCCAGGCGATGCTCCTAACGTACTGGTGGCGATGAATCCTGCGGCTCTTAAAGTGAATATCAGCGATCTCGAGCCGGGCGGTATTCTTATCGTCAATACTGACGCCTTTACGGAACAGAATCTTAATAAAGCTGGCTATGAGAACAACCCGCTGGAAGATGGTTCAGTTTCAAATTACCGTGTCTTTAAGCTACCACTTACTTCACTCACCTATAATGCGCTGAAAGAGACTTCACTGCCGAAAAAGCAGCAAGAGCGCTGTAAAAACTTCTTTGCGTTAGGACTAATGTACTGGCTCTATGACCGGCCCATGGACACTACGCTGAAGTGGATTGAAGATAAGTTTGCTAAGATGCCAGAGATTGCTAAGGCCAATACGCTAGCACTCAAGGCTGGCTACAACTATGCTGATACTGTGGAGATCTTTACAACCCACTATCGTGTGCGTAAAGCTAAGATCTCACCAGGCAAATATCGTAATATCACTGGCAATGAAGCAACTGCGGTAGGATTTGTCACGGCTGCACAACTAGCGAATAAAGCTCTCTTCTATGGCAGCTATCCAATCACACCAGCCTCCGATATTCTACATGAACTCTCTAAACTGAAGAGCTATGGTGTAAAGACATTCCAGGCCGAGGACGAGATTGCTGCGGTCTCTGCAACGATTGGGGCAGCTTTTGCCGGCGCAATCGCGCTTACCGGTACATCCGGCCCAGGCGTAGCGCTTAAGAGTGAGGCGATCGGCCTTGCTGTAATGACAGAAGTACCGCTAGTAATTGCCAATATTCAGCGTGGCGGACCTTCTACAGGATTACCTACCAAAACTGAGCAGGCCGATCTACTACAGGCAATGTTTGGGCGCAATGGTGAATGTCCCGTTGCAATACTGGCAGCATCGACACCAGCAGACTGTTTCAATATGGCGATCGAGTCGGTACGTATTGCGGTGAAATATATGATGCCGGTCTTCTTCCTCTCAGATGGCTATATTGCCAATGGCGCCGAGCCTTGGCTTATCCCACATTACGAGGACCTACCAAAGATTACTGTGCATCATGAAACGAATCCGATTGGATTTAAGCCCTACAGACGTGATCCACAGACATTGGCACGCCCTTGGGCAATCCCTGGCACACCTGGTCTTGAGCACCGTATTGGCGGCTTGGAGAAACAGGATATTACTGGCAATGTCAGTTATGATCCAGAAAACCATATGCGTATGGTGAAGCTACGTGCTGAGAAGCTTGAACGTATTGCCCAGGATATTCCTGATGTCGAGGTCTTTGGTAAACCTGAAGGTAAACTGTTGGTAGTAGGATGGGGCTCGACTTATGGCGCCATTGTTTCAGCCGTAGAGTCTATGCAGGAGCGGGGAAAATCGATCTCTGCAATCCATTTGCGCTACCTCAATCCTTTTCCCAAGAATCTTGGTGATGTGCTCAGCCGCTTTGAACGTGTGATTGTACCGGAACTCAATCTAGGACAACTCTGTCTGTTATTGCGGGCAAAGTATCTGATTGATGCAATCTCATATCCCAAGGTAAAAGGCAAGCCATTCCAGATCTCGGAACTGGTGAGACAGTTTGAACCATTAGTCTAATTACTAGCTAGAGTAATTAATGACGAAGCAATTAATAAGGAGCAATAATGAGCGTTAATGCAGACAACAGCAGCAACACCCCATTAGTGCCGCTGCAGCTAAATCGACAAGATTTTATCTCCGATCAAGAGGTACGCTGGTGCCCTGGTTGTGGTGATTATTCGATTCTTGCGCAGGTTCAAAAGACGCTCCCAGATCTGGGTATTCCGCGCGAGAACTATGTCTTTATCTCTGGGATAGGTTGTTCTAGTCGCTTTCCCTACTACATGAATACTTATGGTTTCCATGGTATTCATGGGCGCGCGCCAGCAATTGCCACAGGGCTTAAGGTAGCGCGTCCAGAACTGTCTGTATGGGTTGTGACTGGTGATGGTGATGGTCTATCGATTGGAGGCAATCACCTACTGCACAGTATTCGCCGTAATCTAGACATCAATATTCTGCTCTTTAATAATCGTATCTACGGTCTTACCAAAGGGCAGTACTCACCTACTTCAGAGTTTGGTAAAAAGACCAAATCGAGTCCTATGGGTACAGTCGAGAATCCCCTCAATCCGATCTGTGTTGCCATTGGTGCAGAGGCGACGTTTGTTGCCCGCACTATCGATATTGATACTAAACACCTGCCCGCAACCATTGAGCGTGCCGCTCGTCATCCTGGTACCTCTTTTGTTGAGATCTACCAGAATTGCAATATCTTCAATGATGGCGCATTCAAGGATTTTACCGAGCGTGCAATACGTGACGATCGTGTACTGATGTTAGAACATGGCAAGCCTATGATCTTTGGCAAGAATCGGGATAAGGGCATACGGCTAAATGGCCTTAAACCAGAGGTCGTTACACTTGGCGAGAATGGCATCACAGAAGCAGATCTGCTTGTGCATGATGAGCAAGCAGAAGAGCCAACACTTGCTTATCTACTCTCGCGTATGGTATTTCCTGAGTTTCCTGTGCCCATTGGTGTCTTCCGCTCTGTACAGCGACCAACCTACGAAAATCTGGTAGAGTCTCAGGTACAGAATGCGATTCAACGTCAAGGGGCGGGAAATCTTAACAAGTTGCTCAATAGTGGGGAGACTTGGGTAATCGAATAATTCGCTTCCTATAATCCAAACTGACAGTCCTGATAGACTGTCTAGGAGACAGTTATGAATTGCCCTGATTGTGGACATGAGAATATCGCTGGTACAGAGATCTGTGATGAGTGTGGACATGATCTGGCAGGGTTAGATTTGCCAGTAGCTACTACACATCTACAGAAGAAGATAATGGAAGATCCTTTGGAGAACTTACATCCTGCGGCACCACTGCTTATCTCACCCGATACACTGGTAACAACAGCATTAGCGAAGATGCAGCAGGAACGTTATGGCTGCATCTTTGTTACTGAAGGAGATCGTCTGATAGGAATCTTAACTGAGCGTGATGTGCTAATGAAGCTGGTTGGCCAAACCGACTTGAGCAAGTTGACAGTGCGTAATGTGATGACGCCCGATCCAGAAACCCTCACGGAACAGGATACCGTAGCTTATGCGCTTAACAAGATGTCGGTGGGTGGCTATCGTCACATTCCAATAATGAGAGGCAATCAGCCGATCGGTATGGTATCTGTGCGTGGTATTCTCAGATACATCTCCAACCATCTTCTTTAAATCTACAACTAGCGTATAGATAGCAAGCACAGAGAACATTTACTCTCTGTGCTTGCTATTATTCAGATATTACTTCAGATCACCATTAAAGAGTCGATTGGCAGCATTAGCAAGATCCTCAAAGAATGGTCTTGTTTGTAGATAGTCTTGCAAGGTTGGCTCAGGTGCAGCAACTACCGTGCTACCCATCTTAGGTACCAATGGATCGGTCTTAGCAATAGCAGCCACATCGACTAATGGAATACTACTACCATTAGCTTTGTTGATCGCATTGATAAAGAGATTCGCTAAGATTCCATTGGTAGTGAAGGATACGTGCACACCATCTAGACTAGCAATACCGCCAAAATATTTGGTCGAGAGGCGCGCTACGCCAGGAATATCAAAACCATTGCGTGTAGTATCCAGTAATAGCTTATTTACATCGATAAGAATGAACTTCTCACGCTTAGCAATCTTAGCAATCGTCTTATTATATTTTTTAATTGTCTTCGAGATCTGTTTGGCCATCTTCTTACGCAGGATCAAGTTCTCAGCAATTGGCCCATTGGTTTTACCAGAGAGCACATCTAGAATTGCCGGGAATGCGCGTAGGGTAACGAAATCATTCTTAGTCAGTCCTGTCATCTTTAAGATTACATCAAGCGGCACAAGGCGGAAAACTGCTGGTAGATCGGTAGCGGGAATTAGAAAAGCCGCCGTTGTGACGTCAGGAACATTAACAAGGATCATATTCGCCCCAACAGCTTTAACACGACGCACAATCTCTTCATAATCTTGGGCAAACTGATCTGCTGGGGTAAGTAGCGATAGATTCGAGCTACCTGCTGCCGCTAGCGCATCGTTGCCGCCAATGAATAGGATCACCGCCGTAGGCTTAGGATTTATCGTTTCGACAAACTCTAGTTGGCTGCGCACTACTGGTGGATTATCAAAGAGCCAAGGTAGACCTAGTGAAGCAAAGACAGCATCATTAGGATTGCCTGGATCGGGACGCTCGTTAATTATATCTCTTAAGCGTGCTCCCCCGACGGCAAGATTATTTACACGTACACTGGAGTTGCTACGTGTCATTGTTACTGGTTGAGGTGGCACACCAAGATTGAGAAAGTTGAGTGGACCATTGGGATCACGCAGTTCAAAGCGGCTACCATAGCCACCTGGTTCGGGCACAGTAATCTGACGTATCTCTATACCGGCCTGCTTGCCTAACAACATAACGTAATTACGTGCTAACGCATCATCATGTAAAACGCCATTGTGATAGGCTTGCGAGAGGCTATCACCCAATACGGCAAGTCGGGATAAGTCGATTTTATTAGGATTTTGGGCATTGGCGGAAGCGCTGAAGATAAGCGCACAAAGCATGAGCAGAAAAGTCAGTGCTACCCGCCCACAGCGTGTGTGGTAATTATTGTTGTTCATAGAATTCTCCTGAAACCAAACAAATTCGAAAAGAGGAAATTAATAGCGCCAGAGCGCAATACCGCCCAAGAGGCCCGCTTCATTGCTGGCGATGCGCACGTTTGGCGGTAGATCACCCTCAATCTTCTTGGCATTGCCGCCACCTAGATAGAGGGTACGGTAATTGATAATCTTGTCGAGCAGTTTAATCATACGACGGACACGCCGATTCCAGCGTTTCTTGCCTACCTCATCAAGGGCAATACGTCCTACCTGCTCTTCATAGGTAAAGCCTTTACGAAATGGATGATGGCCAAGTTCTAAATTCGGTACTAAGCGACCATCAACAAACAGAGCCGAGCCCAGACCAGTGCCGAGTGTAAGCACCAGTTCCACACCACGCCCTTCAATCACACCATAGCCTTGCACATCTGCATCATTGGCTACTCTGACAGGTTTATTCAACAAGCTTTCTAACGTCTTCCCGAGGTCGAAGTGTGCCCAGGATGGATCCAGATTTGGCGCCGTATAGACAACACCTTCGTGCACAACTCCAGGAAAGCCCACCGAAATACGATCGAATTCGCCTTGGGTTTTGGCCAATTCGGCAATGATGTCAACGATCGGCTGCGGCTTGGCTGGTTGCGGGGTCTCGTGCCGATTACGTTCGGTAAGAGGAGTACCATTTTCATCAAGCACCATTACTTTAATACCGCTACCGCCAATGTCTACAGCCAAGGTCTTAACCCCAACAGTAGGCGCATCATCTTTACTCGTGGCTTTAGGCGAGCTACTTTTTCTCTGCATATCCCTTCTTGTTCCTCCATTGAAGATTTGAAGATTTTGAGAAGACATATTCTAGTCCAAATCGCGTATAAGTGATAGATTAATAATCTGCCATCTATACCGCCCTACCAATAGAGTTACTGGCCCTACTTCTCGGCTCTACGGCAATAATGAGCAGTTTAATAAGGCAGTTATATATCGAGCCGGGATTGCTGTATTTGGCGAAGAACTAGATAAATTTGATCAATCCACCCTGCATCCACCCGGCTTGAGATCTGCATACAAATACCTGTTATTGAGGCGGCTAAATTTGCAAGGCAGCAGTAAAATCCTGTAGTGTCTCGAAGACCCACTCGGGCTGATAATCGCTCTCATTCAGTTGTGCAGGTGTAGTTACACCCGTCAGTATTAATACGCTGGCAATGCCCGCACGTTTTGCGCCTAGAATATCAGTCTCCAGTCGGTCACCCACAGCAATGGTTAGCGCCGGCTCTACACACAAGCGAATCATTGCTTGTTGATACATAATTGGCTCTGGCTTACCAACAATAATCGGTTTCACATCGGTGGAGGCTTCGAGCGCTGCCAAGATTGCCCCATTACCATGTACTAGTCCCCGTTCAGTGGGAAAGGTCTTATCAGGATTAGTACCGATAAAGTGGGCGCCTGCACGTATATTAAGTGTTGCCTGTGCGATCTTCTCCCAGCTCAGGGTGCGATCCATACCACACACAACATAGTCTACATCCTCATTGGCAAGCAACAGACCAGCCTCGCTAAGCGCTTGTTTCAGACCATCTTCGCCAATGACAAAAACACGTGCGCCGGGTGCGATACTCTTTAAGTAGAGTGCAGTGGCTTGTGAAGAGGTAAGGATCTCTTCACGTACAGTCTCAACACCCATTGAACGAAGTTTCTCCTGAAACTGTTCGGGTGTCTGGCTGGCGTTGTTGGTAGCAAGTACAAAGGGGAGGCGGCGTACACGTAGTGTGTTAAAGAACTCTAACAGTCCAGGCAAAGGCATCTGGCCATGCCATAGTACACCATCCATATCAATGATCAGTGCAGCGAATTCCGTCAAGCTACGACTCACTTTTAGCGCTCCCGCACCTGCACGGTGCCATCTTGGTTACCAATCACTAGAGTATGGGCAAGGTTAATGAATAGTCCTACTTCAACCACACCAGGCATCATCTTAAGCTGGTGTTCTAACCCAGGAGGATCGGCAATAGGATAGAAATCACAATCAAGGATATAGTTACCATTGTCGGTGAGATAGGTCTTTGCTGTGGCATCTTTAGTTTGGCGTAGTTTCGACGTACCTCCTAGCGCTTCAATACGGCGACTCACAACCTGCCATCCAAACGGCACCACCTCTACTGGTAATGGGAAACGGCCTAACTTTTCTACTACTTTAGCAGGATCAACAATACAGATCTGGCGCTTGGTGATTGATGCTACTACCTTCTCACGCAAAAGCGCACCACCACCACCCTTTACCATATAGAAATTTGCATCTATCTCATCGGCACCATCAATAGTGATATCTATTTTGGTGACAGATTCAAAACTGACTAAACTAATACCTTCATCAGTAGCAAGCTTTGCTGAAGCTTCTGAAGTTGGGATACCAGTGATCTTAAGACCTTCTCGCACTCGCTCACCTAGCCGCTTAATTGCGAACACAGAGGTAGAACCAGTGCCTAGCCCTACTACCATACCATCTGCTACTAGATTAGCAGCATAAGTACCAGCCACTGCTTTAGGACTGTTTTCTGTCATCATATTATCTCCTTGACTGAAATCTTGATGCGCCAGTGTATCACGAAGCCAATCCAGATCAAGAGTATCCATTTTTTAGTTGGGTATAATCCGACAATGTATATTATAACTTGTC
>JBFLVQ010000012.1:0-39698 GCA_040758525.1 Acidobacteriota bacterium | reverse complement strand
CTATGCCAAAGATTTCATCAACTAGTGGGCCAGCCTTAGGGCAGCTAAACGATCAAGACTTTACTTCCAAAAGCAGTAAAAATAATCGTATCGGTAAAGATGGCACTGGTCTAAGAATAGAAAAGACCAATGGGCCAGCCCTAGGGCAGCTAAACGATCAAAACTTTGCTTCCAAAAGCAGTAAAAATAGTCGTATTGGTAAAGATGGCAGTGGTATAAGAGTAGAAAAGACCAAACCGCCTCAAGAAAGCCCTCTGGGGGGCGGCGTGGATATTTCATCCGGTAAAAAGCGCGGAGGCCATATTCCAAGCAATTGATCATTCAGCCTACCTGTGGGTACATGCTCATGCTGGGGATGTGCCCTATGAATTTCAATTCCCAAATTACTATTGGTGATGATAGTATGTGCACGTTAGAGGAACTAGCGTGTGTTTGTCTGTCCAGTCTGCTACGCCGAATATAAAGATGGGCGCGAGCGTTGCGCCCTAGATGAAACGCTTCTCGCCCCCATCAGTGCCGAACCATTGCGTGGTCATGTAATCGATCGCAAATACCGGTTAGAGGCGCGGCTGGGTTCCGGTGGCATGTCCGTTGTCTATCTTGCTACCCGCTTATCTATTGGCGATCTGGCGGCGATCAAGATCCTCAATCGTAATCTTATTGCCGATGAACAAGGCTATCGCCGCTTTGAACAAGAGGCCCGTTTAGCTGCTTCCGTCAAACATCCCAATGTTGTTGCGGTTTATGATTTTGGTACTACCGAACAGCGCACTGCTTATCTAGTGATGGAATATCTTGAAGGGCCTACGCTTTCGCGCGAATTACGCCGTTATGGCGGTCTCAGCCTGGAGCGGGCACTGGAGATCTTCCAGCCTGTCTGTGCGGCTGTGCATGCTGCTCATAAAGAGGGGCTGATACATCGTGATCTTAAGCCCAACAACATCATCCTACAACAACTCAAACGTGGTGATGAATATATTAAGGTGGTCGATTTTGGTATTGCCAAACTGATCGGAGATTCTCGGCGCTTAAGCCAGCGGCTTAGTGGTGGAACAGTGTTTGGCACACTTGGCTATATGCCACTAGAACAGTTGACCGGTTCGCAACTCGATCCACGTGCCGATATCTATGGATTGGCAGTAACACTCTACCAGATGCTAGCTGCACGCCTACCTTATTCTGGTCGCACCGTAGTAGAACTTTATAAACAGATGACAGAAGGGAATGGACCACGCCCACTACGTGAGTTTCGCCCAGATATTCCTAGTGAGGTTGAGCAGGCAATCTTGCGCTCACTCTCATCAGATCGTAATAAGCGACCATCCACGGCAATGGAGCTTTTCAATGCCGTACGATTAGCGGTGCGTGCAATTGGACGTAATCGTGCCCGCGCTAATCTGAAAGTCGCTAGTGCTGGACAGGGTGAACCATTTGAGCAGACTGTGCCCTACCGTAATCAAGAACTGGGGGCACCGCTGATACAGAATAGTAATAGTTTTAATCAACAGACTGGTGAGCCTTCTGAGCCTAGTAATACAATTGTCAATTCACTGGTCTTATTACCTACGATTGTAATCAACAAACCAAATTTTGAGTGTTTTGCTGGACGTGAAGCTGAGTTACTGCTACTTGAACAACACTATGAGCGCGCTGCCGAAGGGCGCGCACTACCAATAATTATTGTAGGTGAACCTGGAATAGGTAAATCTCAATTACTGGCTGAATATCGTAACTGGGCACAATCTCAAGGCGCTATTTCGCTAACAGGGCGATTCTTTGACTATGGTGGCGATCAGCGTGAGCCATATCATACTTTTCTCGATATGTTGGTATCTACCTTATCATCTTCTGAACGCTTATATACCGATGACTTATCGGCGAAAAACCCTCCTTCCGGCTCGCGCGCAGAACTACTCGACATTATCCTTAACCGCAATAGTAACGAGCCAACCGTTATGGATGCAGATCGCGCGCCCATAATCGAGAAATGGCGTATCTTCGAGGCGATCACAGAGGCCTTCAAACAGCTTGTTGGTGATAGTCCTGCCGTGCTTATCTTTGAAGATCTACAATGGGCCGATGATCTCTCCCTTGAACTGCTCGGCTATATTATGCGCAATAGTGTGGGAGCGCGTTTGCAATTGATTGCCAGTGCACGTGAGGAAGAGGCAGAGACGGCTGGCAATATCCTACGTGAGTGGTTAATCGAACAGAGCCGCTATCGTAGCTATGAACTGATCAAGCTGCAACCCTTTACTAAAATACAAGTGAAGAGTCTGTTAGAGACTATCTTTAGCCCAATTCAGATCGATCAATCAGCGCTTGATCGGCTGCATAGCGAGACACAAGGTAATCCCTATTTCCTTTGCGAAGTATTACGGCTACTTATTGAGATGGGTAACTTACGTTTTGAAGAACCTAGTTGGCGACTCTCTGCCATTGATGAACTGGAGCTACCTGCCTCGATTATCAATCTAGTGAGTCTTAAACTACGTCGCTTTTCCGCTTCTGAATTAGATGTATTTGTCCAAGCTGCTGTAATCGGTGATGAGTTCTGCTTTGAAACCTTACGTGTAATGACTGGTTTGGAAGAGACTGAGCTAGAGACAATTCTTAACAAAGGTGTAGTTGGTTGGATACTTAAAGAACAACCACATAGTACTACAGATGATTTCCGTTTTTATCACACCACCATTCGCCGTGTACTCTACAACTCGATTGCCAAGCGCCATCGCAAGAAGCTACATGCACGCGCGGCTGCGGCACTTGAGAGTGTCTACCGTTTACACTTAGACCGTATTGCCGGCACACTTGCCTATCACCATTTCCTGGCAATGAATTGGCCCAGCGCTCTGGAATTAGGTTTAACTGCTGGTGAGGCATCAAGAGCACGGCAGGCACTACAGCCAGCAGCTAAGTTTTATGAATGGGCTAGCGAAGCTGCTGAAGAGCTAGCCGGAGCTAATCTACAGATCGATCCCACCCGAGAGTTTACCTTACGTATTGGCTATACCGATACACTTACTGTACTGGGACGTGTACGAGAAGCAGAGATACAAGCAGAGGCTGCTGTCGCGCTAGCCGAACAGTCAAATCGTAGCCTGGATCTTGCTTGGGCCAGTTATATGCGTTGTCGAGTCGCACAGTTTCGTGGTGAATATCAGCGTGCTGCTGAATTTGCTTCTGCAGGATTAGAAGCTGCCAGAGTCGCAGGTGGCGGTGAGATCGAACGACGTCTACTACAACAACAAGGCTTTGTCTTTTTGATGCTAGGTATGCTGCCAGAAAGCCGTACGGCATTAGAACGC
Organism: Acidobacteriota bacterium; assembly: GCA_040758525.1. Classification (GTDB taxonomy): domain Bacteria; phylum Acidobacteriota; class Blastocatellia; order Chloracidobacteriales; family JADJPF01; genus JBFLVQ01. Next base: position 36,390 of record JBFLVQ010000012.1, on the reverse strand, counting down.
TGTCAGCAACTTGCCCAGGCGGCGGGCGATGTCAAGACAGCAGGCTGGGCACTCTCATTGATGGGATTGGTGCTTGCCAATCTAGGAAATCAACAACGTGGACTGCGTAGTGCCTTGGCAGGTGTAGATATGTTACGTCATGCAGGAGATCGTATGGGTGAACTGATCGCTTGTGAGCGTGTCGGTATCATCAACGATATAATGGGTCAATGCGAGGCTGCGCTAGGTTGGTATCAACAGGGTCTAGCGATTGCGCGTGCACTTGCCTGTCGTAAGCAAGAGTTGACGCTACTACTCAATATTGGTGAGAACTATCGCCTGCAAGGTAAATTTGATCAAGCAGAACAGAATTGTCGCCAAGCCCTTGCGCTGGCACAAGAGCTTGATAATCGTGATGTACAGGGTACGGCAATACAGAACTTAGGTTTAGTTGCCCTTGATCGTAATGATTACCAAGAGGCAGCGGCGCAATTAGGACAAGCGCTAGCAATGCACCGTGCACAAGGACGGCAGAACCCAGAAGCAGAAGTACTTTGTGATCTAGGCCGTGCCCGTGCTGGCCTGGGCGATTATCAGGATGCCTTAGATCTTTACCGCGCTTCCTTGACTCTTTGTCAACGTATCCCCTATCCAGACTATGAGTGGCGCGCCTTCTACGGGATAGCAAAAAGCCAACTAGAATTGGGTGAATCTACTGCTGCGATCGAATCGCTACGTGCCGCCAGTTCAGTAATTGATCATCTACGTGCGCAACTGCCCGCCGGCACCGACTTAAATCTATTTATGCGTGATAAAAAGCCTGTTTACGACTTACTGGCAACACTTACCTGAGATGATATTGGTTGTGCAACCGCCTGTACATCAAGCTTAGCAATCACCGGATTGTGATCAGAAGCAAGCGAGTCATCATAAATTACCTGTGCCTGTAATGGCGTGCTGCCGCGCACAGCATATATGTAATCGATCGCGCCAAACCAGCCATTAGGCGTACGACTACCAAATGGACCAGAAGGGTAAGTATAACGTTGCTCTACAGGGATCGAGACCAGCGCATCACCCAAGGTATTATTGAGCATAGCGATCTCTTGTGTACCAGGCAGCGCATTAAGATCACCAAGCAAGATAGCAGGATTATTAGGCTGCCATCCTTTAACAATCTCGATCGTTTCACGTGCTTGTAATAGGCGCTGTTCTACAGTTAGTCCCCAGTGAGTGACAAAGATATTTAAGTAGAAATCTCCTAGATCAAGTATCGTTGCCAAAATCGCACGAGGTTGGCGCATATTGATATTAGGCTCATCATATAGTGTGGGTAAGAGTCTCACTTCAGGTCGTACAATAGGGAAGCGACTAAGTAATGCATTACCGTACTCACGAATCTTTTCATGATACATAACATTCTTTTCCGCGGGGCCAAATGCGTAATGCATACTCAGCCTTTCGCCTAACCACTTGGTTTGGTTAAGCCAATCGATAGGGCGGCGCCCACTATTGACTTCTTGCAATCCCACTATGTCAGGTTTATGGGCGTCAATGATGCGCGCAACTCCTTCTAAACCGTAAGGGCCGTACGCACCTGTCATTATGTTGTAGCTCATTACTGTAATGTGCATCGATTTGCCATCACTCCCTCAACGCTAGATATCAGCTTGCTATCAGTGCAAGAACCAAAAAATGTTTACCTGATTCTACTAGTTCAGTAGATGAATGAAGCGGGAGTGAAGATGCCGCCGCAAACGCTATTGCGTGATTCTACTAAACAGTCTGTTGTTTATTTGAAGTGATGTAGCTAACTTAGGTTAAATTTTTGGCGAGTGCAGTTATTTAACCAACACTCGCCGAAATCCCAAGTGGATTAAGAGATATTGGGGGAAGGTGATTACCTTTTACTTCTTTTTGGGTGCGGCTTTTGATCCAGCCTTCCAATCCTTTTGCGCTTGTGCCCAGACATAGGCAGCAACAGCGTCTATCTCTGCAGGCTTAAGCGTATCCTTAAAAGGAGGCATAATCCCCTGGCCTTCATTAACACGTTTCTTAATATCCTCGGGTCCGTTAAAGCCGTATTGCTTGAGTGCAGCGAGTTTGAGGGTTTTAGGCGGATCTACGGTGTTGTTTCCGCCTTCGTGACAAACGGTGCAATTGCCTTCGAACACTTTGGCGCCAGCCGCAGATGAAGCGCCAGATTTAGCGCCACCAGTTTTACCACTAGATTTTTTTGTTTGACCTGTTGCTGAGGACAGCATAGCGAGGGAAAAAGCAAGCGCGAAGACGCATACCGTAATCAATTTTCCTTGTCGCATCCAGTATATTCTCCTTAAAAAATTGTTTCCGCCATTATAACATACGGGGGGTTATGCACAATTGGATGCTCAAGCGAGCGCAATGTTTATAGTAGAGAAGGAAAAAATGGCAGAGATCATTACCTCTCAATATATCAACACTAACAATATACGACTACACTGCATGATAGCAGGAGAAGGCGAGCCCATTATACTGCTACATGGTTTTCCTGAACACTGGTACTCTTGGCGACATCAGATTCCTGCACTGATTAACAATGGTCAGGTTATTGTGCCAGATCTACGTGGCTACAATCTAAGTGACAAACCCGTAGGCGTACAGAACTATGATATAGATATCCTTGCTAAAGATGTCATTGGTATTATCGAAGCCGTAGGTGCACATCAAGCTATTGTGATTGGTCATGATTGGGGTGGCGCAATTGCCTGGTGGTTAGCGATTCGTCATCCTCAAATGGTAAAGAGGTTGGTAGTAATGAATTGCCCGCATCCGATCGCATTTCAGCAGCGTATTTGGGAGTTCGAGCAATTCTGTAAGAGTTGGTATATGTTCTTCTTTCAACTTCCCTGGTTACCCGAACAATTTATACATTTAGTAGGTGTACATAATATTACTGCACGTATCTTCCGTGATAGTGCAGTAGAGCCAACAGCCTTTAGCAATGAAGATATCGATCGACTGGCGACTGCAATCGATCAACCAGGCGCGCTTACTGCAATGATCAATTATTATCGTGCCGGTTTCCGTCGCTGTTTTGATCGCGCCTTATTTAAGCAACTAGCATCATCTCAGATCGAGATGCCTACACTGATCATTTGGGGCGAGCAAGATCGCTTTCTTGTGCGCGGCAACACAGAAGGATTGCAGCGTTGGGTGAAAGATCTTACCGTAAAATATCTGCCTGACTCTGGTCATTGGGTACAACAGGAGAAACCCGAGATAGTAAATGAGTTGCTTAAAGAGTTTCTCTTGGCTTGAAGAGCGATTATTTATTTGCAAAATAGTATTTGCTGACAGCCAGCAGCATACTTGATATTATAAGCAGCCAGGATGAGCGTACTAATCAGGCGGTAAGCTGTTAAATTACTTAGCCGCGAAAAAAGCAACATCCGCTTTCCTTTGAAAATACGTACCATTAGCAAATCTGTATTACCAGTAGCAGCATTAGCAGCAGTGAAGTCGAACTGCGCAAGTTTGTTGTAAGAATGTAAATCCGAACAAGAGGGGGCAGCTTTATGATTCAAACAACACTCAGTGCGATCCTAGGATTGCTCTTTGTCGCGGTAGGCGCATTCAATGTCTGGATTATTTTCCACTCTAGTAGCCGCTTAAAAGATCGTGGTGCCAGCGCACGTTTAGTACGAGGTCACCGTATAGGCGGCTATATCTTTATCATGCTCTTCTGCGTGATGACCTATTTTATGATCGTGCGAGTGCAAGACACATCTGGCGAGTTATCGCTACGCCCTATGATCCATATGATCTTGGCGATGCTGATGGTGCCACTATTGTTTGTCAAAGTGCTGATCGCACGCTACTACAAGACCTACTATTCCGCATTAATGCCAATAGGCTTGGGTGTTTTTACACTCGCTTTTGTGTTAGTGATGATGACAGCAGGACCTTATCTATTACGTAAGGCCACGCTACAAAAAATTCCTCTCGATTCGATCGAGATGGGTATAAATACAATCGATATAGAAGCTGCACAGCAGTTGACAAAGAATCGCTGTTCAACCTGCCACAATCTAGATCGTGTTGTGAGCGCACGCAAAGACGCTCCTGGTTGGCTTGCCACTGTTGAACGTATGCGTACATTGCCAGGCTCCAATATTAACGAGAATGATGCTAAGACAATTATTACTTACTTGGTTGCACAAGTTGCCGTAAAGCCTGCTGAGCCGAACGCAACAGAGAAGGTAGGCAAGGCAAAAGTGGACGCACGCTGTAATCGCTGTCACGAGCTAGATCGTATCTACAAGGCCACTAAAACTGCTGAAGAATGGCGTGATACCGTGGCGCGTATGGTTGGGTATGCACCCGATAATTTTATTTCTACAGAAGACGCTGACGAGATCAATAAATTCCTTGCTACTACTCAGACTGCCGAAGCTGTAAAACAGCGTGCCGAGCAAGTGGCTAGTGCTGCTAAAGCACCCGCAGTTGATCAGAGCGCCAATAAAGAGGCAGCCAAACAGTTGGCGGCTGCTACCCCAAATCAACCAGGGACACTACCAACCATTGCTGTCGTAGCGGTAGTAGGAGGTCTATTTGGCGCACTAATGTTGCGTCGTCCATTACCTGCAGCCGCGCGTGCTGAAGCTGCTGCCATTGCTCCTAGCGCACCTAGCAAAGGTCCACAGCCACTTATACCGGAAGCAAAAAAGGCTGCTCTGATTTTGCAATTAGCACGTATTGAGTCACAGACGCACGACGCTAAAACACTGCGTTTCCTTGTACCAGAAGGCCAACGCTTCTTTGCCCGTCCAGGTCAGTTTCTCACTTTTAATTGGATGGTCGATGGTAAAAAGGTTGTGCGTTCTTACTCGATCTGCTCCTCACCTACACAGACTGGCTATGTCGAGATCACACCCAAACGTGTAGAGAGTGGCTATGTCTCACGCTTTCTCAATGAGCGAGCTATGGTCGGTCTTACTGTAGAGGCAAAGGGTCCATCAGGACAGTTCTTCTTCGATGAGACCAAACATAAGAAGATTGCTCTGATCGCGGCAGGTAGCGGTATTACTCCTATGATGTCGATCCTGCGTTATATTGATGACCGTTGTCTCTCCACGGATGTCACACTAATTTACAGTGTGCGTACAAATAAAGATATTATTTTCGAAAAAGATTTTGCTCACTTAAAGACACGCCTAGACAATTTCCGTTATTTAGTGTCACTCTCGAAACCAACTGGGGAATGGAAAGGGCCAAGTGGCCGACTCAACCGTGCCTTAATTGAATCAAATGTAAAGAATATCGCGGACACGACATTCTTCCTCTGTGGACCCAAGGGTTTTATGGATAGTGTACATGAGATCCTCACTTCTCTGGGCGTCAAAAACGATCAGATTAAGCAAGAGATCTTTGGCGGACCCGCCGCTGCTCCAGAACCTGTGGTGACAACCGAGGCATCTGTACAGGGTCAGGTTGAGTTTGCACGCTCACGCAAGAGTTGTGATATTCCACAAGGTCGCTCGTTGCTAGAAGTCGCGGAGATGAATGGTGTGGCTATTCCCTTCAGTTGTCGCCAAGGCCAATGTGGTACCTGTACAACACGCTTGTTAGCAGGTGAGGTGACAATGGATGCTGAAGATGGCCTAGACCCAGATCTAAAGGCAGAAGGCTATGTGCTAACTTGTGTTGGTCATGGCAAGGGGAAAGTAAAACTTGATGCTTGATTCTGATCATTGCAGAGGACAGATCTGCCGAAGCACTCTTGTCAATCTGTCCTCTCTTTGATTCTCCATAAGTCGAAGCGCTCGGCATCAAAGCCTTTCAAGGTTGCCTGGAAAGGCTCTGCACTAAATTGAGCATCAGTGCGAACAAGCAATTCAGCCACTTCTGGATCATTATATACAGCAGCAGAGACAATAATATCCTGACCATTCGAGAAACCTTCAAGACGAGATGCCAGGTTGATTGTTGAGCCAAAATAGTCTAACCGTTCATTAAGTGTGACAGCAATACAGGCACCAAAATGTATACCAACCTTGAGTAGTAATGGTTGTTTATCTTTAGAGAGGGCATTAAGCGCCTGCTGTGCTTTCAACATTGCTCGTAGCGCTGCTACTGGATTGCGGAAGACAGCCATTACCGCATCGCCGATAGTCTTAACCAGTGAACCTTCCTCGGCTACGATCACTTCACGCAGCACATCAAAATGGTTCATCACCAGTCCAAAAGCGCGTGCATCACCGATCTCACGGTAGAGTGAAGTCGAGCCACGTAGATCTGTAAAGACGACAGCAAGGCTACCGACATCGATCTGCTCGCCTGGACGTAATGCCTCATCTGCGAAGAGATCGCGAAAAGTCTGCAGCACTGTTACCTCGGCTGCAGTTACCGCCTGATCGCTCCAGGCAGTACGTTCCAAAATTAATAGTTGCTCATTATCTGTGTCATTTTCCAGATGTAGTGTTGGCATCAGGGCAATAGAGAGTTCATCATTTGGCCAGCCTGTCTTAGTGACCGTCAATCTAGGTTCAGCCTGACCTTCAGGATCAGCAAGCAATGTGCGACTACCAGGAATTTTGAGAGTACGTAGACGATAGCGACCAGCTTCTAATGGCAGTGTCAGCGTACGCTGGCTACCGGGTGCGAGTAGTTGTTGGGCAATGATATGTGGAGTCACTTGTGGACCGCCAACACAAAAATCCTGATGCTTCACTTCCCGAATTGTAGGATTAGGACGAAAGGTTAATTCTACTGAGCGATCAAAGTTAACAGTAAAATTGATGTTACAAGTCTCACAATGGACTTTTGCACTCACTTGAGAGAGTGAAGTATTACTCTGTGCGGCGCCACGACAACCAGGGCAGAGTAGTTCCCAACGAAAACTGAGCAGACCCGCACGTGTTGCTTGTAGACAGAGTTCAAGCACACTGCGACGTTGTGCACCCCATTGGTTGGCCAGTTGATAGGGACGTAACCGTGTGAGGGCAAAATCGTCACCCTGCATAATTGTCTCAATCAGCTTATCAATCAATTCTGGCGACTGCTGCATAACCAGTAGAGTTTTACGTAAAGCTGCCAATCGTGCTCGCCCACTAGAGGAAAGCTGTACTGGTTTAGTCGATTCAAGGAGAGGTTTTTGTGCTGCAACAATACGATCGTAACGTTGAAAGGTCTCAGCAAACTTTGACTCTGTTATCTTACCAATCTGAATCGGAATTATCGCTAAACCAAGCGGGGTACGAGGGCGCGCCCAGATCTGATAGACAAGGCAGGTGCCGCCATTGGGTTGTGATGTCATCTCTCCTTGAAAACGTATCTCTGCGATTGGTCCACTAGAATAACGGCGCACAGTGCCAAAACGGTAGGGGCGCACCCATTGGAAAGGTTCCTCTTCCCATTCCAGCGACATCCCCATAAAGTTCAGGCTTAAACAGCGACGTGCGTTATCAAGTTGCGAGCCATTACCTGTTTGTGGTTTAACGACAGGCAGATTGGCATCGCGATTGAAACGGTTAGTGTCAGCCACCATCGGCCAGAGCGCTTCTGGGCTCGATTTAAGCTGCCATTCCCAACGGTAATGGAATTCTCGATAGGGCATCTTTCTTCGCGTCCTTATGCTGATCTACGCATTACCTATGATAATTTCTGACACCAGTATCAGCAAAGTCAAGTTTACCGGCTTGACGCAGTGTATGATTTAGGCGCTTAACTTGACATATTGGCTACTAAAGATAAAAAATCGGATCTTTCAGGAGGCATAGGATGCTGAATATAAAGGTCTGTCTAAGCGAAAATCAATTAGCGGAAGAGTTTTATGCCGCGCTTACCACACGCAATCTGCCAGAGAAGTTTTTCTACTGGTTCCCCTTATCAGTGCGTGCCTGGCTCAATCTTTGTGGTGAAGGCCCGTACAAGAATTTTAGCCGTTCACAAAGACTGTTGGTCGATAGTGCCGCCGATATCTCGGCACGGTTAACGGGTGATGGCTATGAAGTGCTCTCGCTAGGGCCAGGTAATGGTGAAAAGGATCTATTTCTGCTTGATAGAGTTGGGCCGGCACGTATAGAGCGTTACCTGGCTGTTGATGCTAGTCAAGCACTACTCGAAATCGCCGCAGCAAAACTACAGGAGGCGGGCTATAACGTTGTGGGAATAAAAGCAGATCTGGCCAATTGCGAACACATACGCGCGCTCGCTGCCAATGCGCAGACACCGCCACGACTAGTATTGCTATTAGGCAATACATTGGGCGCCTTTGATCCGCTAGAGTTTGTTCCACGTTTGCTGGAACTATTGCGTCCGGAGGATCGGCTGCTGGTTGATGGTGAGATCTTTCGTGGTCAAGAGACAATGGCTGGTTATGACAACCCTATCAATCGCCAATTTGCTTTTGCCCCTTGGCGTAGTGTAGGTGTGAAGGAGGCTGATGGTGAGTTGCGTTTTGTCGCTCGTGAAGATACCCGACGCACAGGTCTTTATGTGATTGCAAAAGATTTCTCACCGCTACACGATCTAAAGTTGATTATTGCTGGCGAGCCATTACATCTATGTACTGGCGAGCGAGTGGCAATGAATTTCTCCTACAAGTACTACCCGGAAACATTTCGTGAGCTATGGTCGGCGGCGCATACAGAGGCTTTCTATCTGACTGATGATAATAGCTTCTGTATGGCGCTGGTTGCGCCTAGGCAATAATGATTATGACTGAGCCTGCCGTTGAAATGATTGATGTCAGTTATCGTATCGCAGTAGGGCGGACACTTGTCGAGAGGGTAAATTTCTCTATCAGTGCTGGTGAAACATTGGTGCTATTAGGGCGTAGCGGTTCGGGTAAGACAACCACGCTTAAGTTGATCAATAGTCTACACTATCCTACAGTAGGTGAGGTACGGGTTTTAGGTCATAACACACGTACCTGGAATGTGATCAGACTACGCCGACAGATCGGTTATGTTATTCAAGAGGGTGGTCTGTTTCCACATTATACAGTAGCAGCCAATATCGCACTGGTGCCAGAGTTGGAAGGTTGGCCTAAGTCGCGTGTGCAAGCACGTGTAGCGGAGTTGTTAGAGCTAGTGGGACTGCCATTTCAAGAGTATGCAGGCCGCTATCCTGCACAATTGTCGGGTGGACAGCGTCAACGTGTTGGCGTGGCGCGTGCACTTGCTGCTGATCCGCCACTGTTGCTGCTTGATGAGCCTTTTGGCGCGCTTGATCCAATCACACGTCGTCAGTTGCAGCGCGAGTTCTATGCATTACAACAGCGCTTACAAAAGACGGCTGTGTTTGTCACGCATGATGTGCGCGAAGCCTTCTTGCTCGCCACTCGTATAGGGTTGATGGCAGATGGGCGGTTAATTGAATTGGGCACACCTAAGGAGTTTATTGGTTCGCGCCATCCTGAGGCACAGGCTTTTGTTGAATGTTTGAAAGATGATCAAAATAGAATCAGTTAAGGTGGGTTATGAAAAGAGTAGCTGTTTTTTGTGGATCAAGCAAAGGTGCGCGTACTGCTTATATAGATGCAGCACGACAAATGGGCACGATACTAGCACAACGCCAGCTAGTTCTGGTTTATGGTGGTGGTGGAATAGGGCTAATGGGTGAGGTTGCCGATGCCGTGTTGGCTGCTGGTGGAGATGTCATTGGTGTAATCCCAGCCGCACTGGCTGCCAAAGAGTTGGCTCATACCAGTGTCAAGGATCTGCGTGTAGTTAGTTCTATGCATGAGCGTAAGGCGCTAATGGCAGAACTCGCGGATGCTTTCATTGCCTTACCAGGAGGTTTTGGCACTTTTGAGGAGTTTTGTGAGGTGCTTACCTGGTCACAGCTTGGCCTGCATCGCAAAGCCTGTGGACTTTTGAATGTTGAGGGTTATTATGACCCATTGCTCACGCTCTTTGATCAATCGGTCAAGGAACTATTTGTGCGTCCTATGCATCGTGCGATAGTGCTAGAGGAGCGTGATCCGCAACGGTTGCTAGATCTACTGGAACAGTACCAGCCACCCCTACTCGATAAATGGATCGATCGTGACCAAACATAATATTTGCCGGAGCATATCCCGCTATACTGCTTACGCGGTATAGCGGGAATTAACTTATAGACGATAACGCTGGACAATACTGTTTAGATTACCAGCCAACAGACTGAGGTTTTGTGCGGTAATATTTTGTTGCCTTGCCCCTGCTACACTATCATTGGTGCCCTGGTTGATCTGCCGCATTGCTACAGCAATCTGTTCTATACCGGTTACCTGCTGATTGGTTGCAGAAGCAATCTGTCGAGCCGCCGTTGATGATTCTACAATTACTTCATGCAGGCTCTTAATATTTGCGCCAATTCGATAGACTTGTCCTACACCAGTCTCGACTCGCTTACTACCTTCTTCTGTCACCATTACTGTGGAGTTGGCCGCCTTCTGTATCTCTGCCAAGATAGACCTTACTTGTGTGGTGGCTTTCTTTGATCTAGATGCTAGGTTCTTCACTTCTACGGCTACCACACCAAATCCTTTACCTGCTTCGCCCGCCTTGGTCGCTTCGATGGCGGCATTAACTGCCAGTAGGTTTGATTGTTCCGCAATATCATTGACTGAAGAGGTTATCTCTCCGATCTGTATTGTCTTCTCACTTAGATCAAGAATATTCTCAGCAATTGCTTCCACCTGATCTTTAATTTTGCCCATCGCATCAACGACCTGTACCAGTTCTTGTTGGCCAGACTCTGAGATCTCGAGTGACTGTTCTGCCACTTGTACTACGGATCTGGCGCGATCGCTAGCCTGTTCGACAATGGCGCGAATCTCGTCTAGGGTAGTCGTGATCTGCTGTATAGAGCTGGCCTGCTCAGTGATGGTAGTAGTCTGTTGTGAAGCTGCGGCAACCAGTTCATTAGCGGCTGAACCTAGACTCTGTGCGCTCTCTCTTAAATCTCGTACAATAGTACGAAGACTCTCTAGCATCTTCTTGAAGGTGTTACCGAAGAGGTCTTGACTGGATCTAGGTTCAATCTGGTCTGATAGATCACCCGCAGCAATTGCGTTAGCCGATTCTGCCATCTCTCTTAAATAGGTGATCATTATCTCCATTGCGCTCATTAACTGGCCGATCTCATCTTTTGACTTGATCTCAACAGTAGCGGAGAGATCGCCCGCCGCCAATTTATGCGCTACTTCTACCGCCTTTTTCAATGGAATAGTGATCCCGCGAATCACTAATACCATTAGCAGACCAGCAACAATAAGCACGACTATACCGCTTGCTACCGCCGTCCAAATCATGTTGAGTGATTGTTGAGTGCGTAGGTCCAACAGTTCATATAATACATTTGCCGAGGCATCATAAAGGCGTGAACTATCAGTCCCAACCTTCGATGCTAAGGAATAGCACTCCATTGGCGGTACTTCTATTGCCGTTGCGCTAATAATCTTCTTGTCCAGTAGTTCGATGAACTGGTTAATTGACGCTGTGCTGCTTTGGGCACTGGTATCTAGCTTAGGTTTAATGGTAGGGTTCTTTCCATAAGCAACATCTAAACCACGGTTGAGACCATCGCGAGTAGAGCGGATCTTATCGAGCAGAATTGCCAATTGCAATTTCTCATCGGCAGTAAGTTTCTTGTTGGCGACAGCAACTGTACTTAATGCTCGCGCTTGGGCAAGATTTTCAAACAACGCAGGTACTTTGGCGATGATAGTATCCATCATGTAGTAACTATCTAGCTCTGGATCGAGTATCAGCGTAGAGGTATCAGCTACATGCATTGTTAGTGAGAGTAACTCTGTAATCAGTTTACTATGTAGTGCTAGGCTCTCCTGTGGTTTGAGGTTTAGCCCTCGTGATTTTATCTCTTGCCACTGCTCTTTCAGTACACTTGCCCTAGTGTTGGTCTGCAACAATGCGCCTAGTTTGGCATCGGCGCTGGCAAGGTTGTCAAAGCCCTTATCAATTTCTGCCTGTTTAGCAGTAAGTTGCGGTTGGAACGAGTTGTTGCCACTCAAATAGGCATATGACAATCCGGTCACCTCTTCAACATTAATGAGGATCTGTTTTGTCGCGTTAGTATACTCTACACCAGCTCGTTCCTTTGTTTCGATGGCAATCTTATCATTCTGTTGTCCGATTAGCACTACTACTAAAATCACGATCGGTAGACAAAGAACGAGACAAATAATCGTCAATTTTTGAACTATCTTCAATCTATTGAGCATTACAACCTCCAACCTTTTCAATTAAAGTCCTGTTTTAGACTCTTTATCGATCAAACTAAAATTACCAACCAACCTTAGCTTAGCGAGAACTCCAGCACTATTTCTCCTATGCAGAGTTGATCACCTGGTTTTAACCGTAGCCGTTGCTGTGCTGGCACACGCTCGCCATTATGTAGGCTGCCATTTGAGCTACCCAGATCCTCGAAATGGTAATCGCCGCCCTCCCAGAAGATCAGTGCATGCCGACGCGAGATCTTTCCCGAAGTGTCAAATGACGATAGATCAATATCCGGGGCAAGCCCACGATCTACATCAAAGCGACCAACCAACATAGAGCCAGGTTTGAGGGGAAAAGCGGCAGTCTTTTCACTCTTGCTATGGACAATCACTAGTTGTGCATTGGCAGTATTTGCGTGTGTCGCTGCCTTGGTATGATTGAGATAATATAGATGATCTTCCAGCACACTCTTTAGCTCTGCTGCAGAAGAGAAACGTTCTGCCGGTTTTAACGCAACCGCCTTCATAATGATCTGTTCCATTGCGTCAGTAAGGTCCGGGTTAATCTCACGAGGGGGAGGGTTTTTGTTAAAATCAAATCCTAGTATAGGGTTGAGCTGGGGATCAGCGCCTGTAAGAAGATGGAACATCGTAGCACCTAGAGAGAATATATCTGAGGCCGGCACAACTTTGCCCATAAACAGTTCTGGTGGAGCATATCCCATTGTCCCTATCGCAGTAACATTGGCTCCTGAGGTGACAAAACGCGCAATACCAAAGTCGATCAGAACTATACGATCGGCCTGCTCGTCATACATCACATTAGGCGGTTTCAGGTCGCGATAAATAATAGGGGGATCCTGATTGTGTATATATTTCAGAACATCACACAACTGTATGCTCCATTGGGTAACCAGTTTTTCTGGCAGTCGCCCCTCTGGAGCTTCATCTAACAGTTGCTCTAGATCTTTACCTTTGACACATTTCATCACCAGATAGTAGTAGCCTTTGGCAACAAAATAGTCGTAGATTGTGGGAATGGAAGGGTGATCGAGACTGGCCAAGACATGTGCTTCACGGCGGAAATTGTCGACTGCCTTTGCATACTGATCCTGATCGACGAATTCCACGATCATCTCCTTGACGGCACGAGGAGCATCTGATAATCGCTTATCGTGTGCCAAATAGACGTTGCCCATTCCTCCTTTGCCAAGCCGCTTGACGATCTCATATCGCTCGGCAAGCAGTGTCCCGACTGTTAACAATTCATCGTTAGCCATAAGATCTTCTCCTTTGTGCTACGCTGTTAAAATCTCCATTACTTTTTCGAGTTGAACGAATAGACAATCCCCAGCGTCAAGGTTGTCTGTCCCTTTACCAGTCGATCCGACGGTTTGCTAAAGAACTTTTCATTTGAGCTGTCATGGCGATATTCTAGGCGTGTGGATAGCCCCTCTCTGATATTGTGTTCAGCGGTAATTACTGCTGATTTAAGCGTCTGTCGCAAGCCACTGGTGAAACCATCATGATCGTCGTAATACTCGAAGCGTGGTGAGAGGGCAAAGCGTTGGTTAATTTGATAGCGAGCATAACCGACTATCCCTTGCCAGTGCACACGCGCTCCTGCCAAGCGGTCAAAACCATAGACATAATTGGTGGCTAGACTGACTGTAGGAGTGGCTTGATAACTAACTACAGTATCGAAAAGATGTCGCCAATCCTTATTGTTACCAGCCTGCTCTGGGCCGCCCATATAGTTCTGCACGATCGACAACTTTTCCGTGGGTTTAAGCGATACCTGAGCGCAGTAAGATTTACGACTATTATTATCCACAACACTGTTCCAACCATTATTGACACCGAACATGACACTGACTTTGTCATTCACAGGATAGGTTGTGCGTACACCGAAATGGTAGTAAGGTATACCTAGTGTGAAGAGTAGTGAGCGCGAATAGTTCCAGTTATCTTTAGTCTCAATCACCTCAAAGCCATGATGTGTGCTGTATTTGCCAAAATCGATCTGTAGCCCTTTGCCGACCGGCGCCAAGTAACTTAGATAGCCCTGTTGTATGTTCTTGACAAAGTCGCTACCACCAGGTTCGCTGGCATGTATGATCTCAGTAGCAGGACCAAAACTGAGATCAAGGCGAAAGCCTAGCCGGCTATTAACAGTCGGTTTATTCTCAAGCGCCAACTTGATCATGTTTAGGCTAAATTGATTATGCTTAGTGTCGAAATTGCGCAATTGGTTATCAAATTGCAGTATGCTGCTATTGCCTTGCGGACGATTGAAGTTGTAACCATAGTAGCCATCCACAAATCCAGAGATCTCAGTCTTTTCAAAAAAGGAGGGCGCGGCAGCAGTATCCTTTTCAGGCGTATTGACAGACTGCTCAGCCTGTTTAGTTGGTATTTCTAACTTCTTTGTACCTGCAAGACCTGCACCTTGACTCTCATTGAGCTTGGCTTCTAACTCTGCCACCCTAGTAGTAAGTTGCTTTATAACTGCGCGCATCTCTTCCATTGACTCTAGTGACTCTTTGGGTGACTCTTTTGAGTAGTTATTGTCACCTGATTTAGTAGACTCGCTATAGCTGGTTGAAGTTGTAGTTACCGGCGCTGGAGTAGGTTGTTGCGCCATTACTGGATTTATCGATATTGCCATACTGAGCAGTGCTAGTAGGCAAGCAGAACGTAATTGAGTCAGCTTTATCAGTATCATTTTCCACCTCGTCTATTTTTCCAGCTTAAGACAAAACCTATCCCACCCACGGCATATTGCTGCCATGCTCTCTGCTTGAGTTATACTTGGCTTTTTAATTTATAGATCTGTTAGCCAAGTTCTGTAGGTAAGCCGCTATCTCATCTGGGTTCATTACCAAATCTGCCAGTCCATTCTCGATTGCCGCTTTTGGCATACCAAAAATAATTGAACTGGCCTCATCTTGAGCGATACAAAATCCTTGCTCTTGTTTAAGCATTTTTAATCCTTGTATACCGTCATCACCCATTCCAGTAAGGATTATTCCCAGTGCGGTTGGACCATAATATTGGGCGACGGATTCAAACATTAGATTGGCAGAGGGACGGTGGCCCTTGACTGGTAAGCCACTTGAGAGCCGTATCTTGCCATTACGATCTATTAGTAGGTGATAATTGTCGGGAGCTATATAGATCTTTCCCGGCAAAGGCAGTTCGCCTTCCTGTGCCTTAACCACTTTCGCTTCTATCGTGGCATCAAGCCATTCTACTAGACCTTGTCCGAAACCCGGTGAGATATGCTGAACAATTAATATCGGCACAGAGAAGTTGCTACCTACACGCTTTAATATTTGGTGTAGCACTGGGGGACCGCCAGTAGATGAAGCGATGGCAACAATTTTTGCCGCCGTAGCGTGTTCACGTGTGATGGGTCTAATTTGCGGTGTAGATAGAGACTTATTGGGCTTGTGGGAGATGACCTTAACATCTGCCATCATCTTGGCGATCCGCACTATTAGTGAGAGGCATTTCATACCATCTGGTGTATGGATTGCTTGTGGCTTACATAATACTTCTAAAGCCCCAGCACGGATCGCCTCAAAACTCTTCTGACTATCATCGAGCGAGGTTACTACTACAATAGGAGTAGGTCTAAGCGCCATGATTTGACGGGTCGCTTCTAAACCATCAATCTTAGGCATCATTAGATCCATAGTTATAACATCGGGCTTTAGTTTTAGTGTCTGCTGAATAGCCTCTTCGCCATTACGGGCAATGCCTTTTACCTCGATCTCGTGGTCACGCTCCATCACATGTACCATAACATTACGCAGCCCATCAGAATCGTCAGCTACTAATACTCCTATCTTTTCCCTACTCATTATTAGCTCCTTAAAATTTATGATGTGAGCATGTTCTGAACCACTTCAAGAAAGCTCTTCTGATCAAAGAGCCCTTTTACGATATAAGCATCTGCACCTGCTTCTGCGCTTTGCGCTTTATCTTTCTGTGAATCTAAGGAGCTGACCAGCACTACGGGAAGTTGTTTTAACTGCGGATCGCTCTTAATCTGTCTAGTGAGTTCAAAGCCGTTTAAGTGTGGCATCTCGACATCAGAGATGATCAAATGACAGCCAACCGTACGGGCTAAAGCCAGCCCTTCCGCACCATCATGGGCAAGGAAGACTTCATAACCAGCCATCTCGAGAATATTCTTTTCCAATGTACGAGTAGTTATTGAATCATCTACCACAAGGATCTTGTGCTTATCGATCTGTTGCTCTGTGCGTTGACTCAATTTCGCTGCCATTCTGGGAGTACCGCGTACAGTGCGCAGCAAGTCGGCAGGGTTGAGCAGTAATACAACATTACCATCACCTAGAATCGCACCCCCAGATATGTTCGGCATCTTCCTCAATGGCTTACCGAGCGGTTTGACTACCATCTCCTGTTCACCTAGCACCTCATCAATGATAAAGGCAACACGATCGACTCCTTGGGCAAGAATTAACGCGATTGTCTGGTCTGCTGCTTCTTTATTCTGATTGCTAATTCCTAATATAGAGTCGAGTGAAACCAGCGAGATAGCACGGCCATCTAGTGAGAATGCTAGATGAGTCTCTATCGAATATATTTCACCTGTGGGTATATTCATCACTCGTTCTATGGAGTTAACCGGCAGAGCGAAGATCTGCTCAGCGCTTTTTACCAGTAAGACACGTTGTGTAGAGAGCGTGAGGGGAATGGTAATACGGAAAGTTGTACCTACGCCCAGCTTGGTAGAGATCTCTATCTGACCTTGTAATTTCTCCACACTCACCTTAACAACATCTAGACCAACCCCACGTCCTGAGAGCTCAGTGACTGTCGATTTAGTAGAAAAGCCAGGGCGGAAGATAATCGAAAGTAATTCTGGCTCGCTTAAAACTTCTAGCTCACGTTCGTTGAATAGCCCTGCAGATATCGCTTTCTCTTTTACCTTAGTGATATTGATACCGCCGCCATCATCAGAGATCTCAATTATTATCTGATTGCCGCGTTGACCGGCCACCAAGCTTAGATTTCCTGTTGTTGGTTTGCCCATTAGCTTACGCTGTTGGGTTGATTCTAAGCCATGATCGATACTATTAGTGATAAGGTGTACGAGCGGATCACGCATGGCCTCGATCAACTGACGATCCAGTTCTGTCTCACCACCATCAAAGTTGATACTGACATCTTTCTCTTGTTTACGTGCAATATCGCGTGCACGGCGACGCAATGGTTCAAAGAGGGTATCAATTGGCAGCATACGTAGACCTTGGACCTCTCCTTGTATGCTGGATATAATCAGCTCTAGGTGTAGATCATCATTGGCAGAGTTCTCTGTATGTATTTGCAGAAGGTTGTTAATGTTCTTGAGCCGGTTTTGGCAGAGATCAACAGTGCCTAAAAAGTTATCCAATCCCTTATCGGGATGGTTGTGCTGACTAGGCAGGGCAGCATTCTTACCATTAGTACTCTTTGTTAACTTACGCCGTAGCGGGCGTAGACGCTGTAATTCTTTAAGCACTTGCGCCAACTCTATGTTGATCTGTTGTATCTCATTAAACCTCTGTTCAGAGCGGCTACGCGCAATGATTAGTTCGCCAACATTAGACATTAAATGATCTATTTTATTTAGCGGGATACGAATAAATTCGCTTTTCACTGCGACAGCGGTCTCAAGCGTTTTATTACCGACCGCCTTCATTTCGCTAGAATCATTTGCGCGTAGTAGAGAAGTTTCGCCACTTGTTGAATGCTGCTCAGTATTGCCAGTAAATATTGCTGGAACAGTGTTAGGGTTCTTACTAGCTTTGACCATCCCGGTATTGCTAGTTTGTAAAGCACTATTATTTACTGGCTTTACTGTCTCATTTGAGCTGGAGATAGGTGTTTCAAGAGGAGTTTGTACATCTTGTTGAGTGGGAGCATTCTGCTCAATGGTGGGAGCTTGCGATTCTTCTAGGGGCACGGATTCATTTGATACTGGTATGATCGTCTGTGCGCTAGTTGCTTCTACGGCTGTCCCGCCTTTCAGGATCTGTTCCATCTTCTCGCCAAACTCGATCTCAAGGGGCGGTAATGTGGTGCTGGTGAGACCCATCTCCATCAATCTGTTGATAGCATCGAGACCTTCATAACATAGATCAAAAGCGGGTCGATCAAACCGGTATTCATTACGACGCACGGCGCCAAAGAGATTCTCCAAGCTGTGTGCAATCTTCTGAATTCCGGTGAGGCCGAATACGCCTGCAGTCCCTTTCATGTTATGTGCAGTACGGAAGATCTCCTGTAGTACGGCTTCATCCATTCCATTCTGCTCTAACTTGATCAGATCTCGATTAAGCGTCTCTAGATACTCATCCAATTCACTCTTGAATGCTGCTAGCAACTCCGCTTGCATATCATCGTCTATCAAGGCGGAGGTCTGTTTTGCCTCTCCATTTGGGGAAGTAGTAGGTTTTTCAAGTGGAGCTAGATCATTTCCATTGTCTGAAATCATAAGAACCCATGCCCTTTATTGCTGATCGATATTGAGCCGTTCATTGGCAAGCAGTTCTGGTACATTGAGCAATGCCACGCCAGTTAATGTGACACCAGAAAGGTATTGTGCCTGCTCTCCAGAGAGTTGTGAAGGTAATGCCTGTACAGTATCCCTAGCCAGACGAGTTATCTCTTTCAGGTTATGTACAGCAAATCCAACTTGAGTTGCCTGCGACTCGACAAATATCAGGTGTTGACAAGAAGACTCATTAACAATATGCATGAATCTGCTGAGATCTATAACGGAAACAATCTCACCACGACGACTCACAACACCCAAGATAAAGTCAGGCGCGCCTGGTACATGTGTTAGCAGTTTCAATGGAACTACTTCAGAGACATAGCTAGTGTCGATTGCATACTGCTCTTGTGCTAGCTCGAAGATCAGTACATCGGCAGTCTGCTCATACTGTACAATATCAACACTATTAGCTAGTTGATCGGCACGCTCGGCGAGTGTAGCCGCTAATGCTGCTTCATCCAGTTTGGCATTTAAAGCATTGGAGAGCTTTGCCATCTTCTCGCGCAATTGCTCCCAATTAAAACTTTCCGTGCGCTTTTTATTTATCTTGCCCGGCATTTATTACACTCCTTGTAACATCATCTCGACCACTTGCAGCATTCGCGAGGGCGTCTGTCCATCGGAATGGACTACTTCTAGATCTGTTGCGGCACCCTTTAATAGGTTTTTAACCTGGTTCAAATGGCGACGAGTAGCTTGTCGATCAGCTAGTTTCTGGTAAACAAGAGCCAGATTCCAATGGCCCATAATGAAGCTAGTGTCGAGAAAGATCGCATATCGCAATGCTTGCGCGGCCGCCTCTAATCGATTTTCAGCTTGGTGTATCAGCCCAAGTAAATAGTGACCTTCGATATTGTCTGGTACCAGGTCTATATACTTGCGGCAATATTGCTCGCTATTTGTATACTGCCCACGATTGGCAGCAATTTTCGCCATTAATAGCAGTGCACGAGTATCTTCTTCGCCCAATCTACGCAATAACTCTTCTGCTTTTGTTAGGTCATTATTTTGAAAGCTCTCATAGGCGGCCAGGTAGATCTGTTCTCTACTATCCTGTTCTTTTAACTGACAAGTCTGTACTAATACCGGAGCAGTCAGTTCAGCAACAGTCTTACTTAAAGATATCGATGCAATCGGCGCCGCCTTAACTCTCTTACTTTTACGAGGCAGACTCTCTCTCTGCGGTAGACTACTCTGGGCAGTTGTACTCTTACGGTAGAGTGAGGTAGTTTCCACATCTACCTGCTGGTAGTGGGAAAAGTATTCCTGATTGAGTTCGCTAGCGCCAACAATCAACCAGCCATCGTCTCGTAGCGCTCGTGTGCAACGCTCTATTACTTTTTTGATAAAGTCGCGAGTAAAGTAGATCAAGACATTACGCAATAAGATCAGGTCAAGATTATTAAAAGGTAGTTCTTCAGCAAGATTCAAATACTGAAACTTTACCTTTGAACGCAGTTCGTGTGAGATCTCATAACCATCAGTATTGGCGACAAAGTATCGATCGATCACCTTTTGATCAACACCACGAAACGACCATTTGCTATATCTGCCTCGGATCGCTCTGCTCAGTGAGTTCAGATTTATATCGCCGCCGATCAGATTGCATTGCCGCCGATCAATACCAGGCAGGAGTTCTTGTAGTAGTATTGCTATTGAATATGGCTCTTCTCCAGTGGAGCAGGCAGCACTCAAAATATTTATTGGTCGTCCAGTGAGCTTCATCCTATCAATCAACTCAGGCAATACAACATTTCGTAGTGCGCGAATCTGTACATGATCACGGAAGAAGAATGTTTCACCAATTGTGACGCGTTCAACTAATGCCTGAAAACATAACTCGGAGGGAGAAATCTGTGAGATATAATGGTAATAAGCGTCGAAACTGTGTAGGCCAGATACGACAATCACCTCTTGCAGTGCTTCCTTCACTTGATCTAGGCGATCCTCACTGACCACCAGACCTATACGTGCCTTTATCAACTGACAGATCTTACGACTTTCATTCACAGTAACAGCAACCATAATATCAACACAGACAAACTAACTGAACAGTTACAGTTTACGAAGCAACGCTCCGCTCTCTTCATCAAAACTGAGTAGTCTCATATGGTTTAACATCATAATCAGTCCAGCCTGGCCTTGTATCAATGCCAAGACATACTCACTATGAGGTATCAACCCGGCCGGCTCAGTTACTGCGTTGGCCGGCACATTAATAACCTCTGAGATCGCATCAACAATCAGCCCACGCCTCTTTCCTCGATACTCTATGAGAATAATCGGAGTGTTTTCATCATAGGGCTTGACGGGTAGCTCAAGTAGAATTCTTAAATCTATTACTGGAACAATCAAACGGCGCAAATTTAATAGGCCAACAGTAGCGGTTGATACACCAGGCACTGGGGTCAACTTTACCATTCGTATCACTTCTGTTACTGCCGGTAGATAGAGGGCAAATTGCTGCTCATCTAGCTGTGCACAGACTAGATCGAGATTGTCAGTTGGCAAGTTCTCCTCTATCAACTGCTTTTGCTCTATTAACAGTCCTGAATTCTCAACCAATTGCTCCCACCTCTCAGATAAGCTTTGATCGATATATTGCTTCATTACGACTCCCTATCCTGCTGGCAACTATTGGTTCAAAAAACTGTTTAGGTGGCTAGTAATTCGATCTACATTCCAAGTCTTATGTATATAGCCATCTGCCTGACAACTATCTGCCTTCTCTGCTAGTTCCTTTTCTCCTAGTGATGAGTAGAGCAGGATCGGTACCCGCGCCACTTCTGCCATAGAAGGTTTGGTCTTAATTAAAGTGCAGAGTTCTGGCCCACTCAAATGGGGCATATCCATTCCCAAAATCATTAAATCGGGTTGTTCACGTAGCGCTGTGACTGTCGCTTCGATACTTTCCAATACTGTGATAACCTCGAATCCTGCTTGTTGTAATTGATGTTTAAGGAGCATAACAATGGCGCGGCTATCAATGACAATTAATAGCTTAGGCTTCTTTCTCTTTTCTCCATTAGCATCGGCTTGAGTGTTGACACTGGATTTGACTGATGTCACCGACCTAATGGTATGGTTTGGGTTGAGTAGTTGTTGCGGTTGTGACACGGCGCCAATTACAGTTCGGTTACCATTTGTCGGTAATACGGCTGGCTCTACTGCGTCAATCACGGTCTTGCCATTATCGCTAGTGGCAATAACCATATTGGCAGGTTTAATCATGGTCTTTTCATTATCTAGATTGACAGTTTGGTAACGCCCATTTGCTTGTAGGTTGGATTTGGCAATGGGCTCATCAAGCTGACAAATAGTAACTGCCGCCGATAATGCTAGTGCAAATTCACCAGCAGATTCGTAACGATCGGCAGGATGTTTCTCGAGAGCACGCAGCACTACTCTCTCGATCTCAATAGGCACCTCAGGGCAGAAGGAGCGTAGCGTGGGGGGCGGATCGACGATATGCTTAACAATAACTTGCATAGCGCTAGGAGCCGTGAATGGACGCTGTCCTGTGATCGCTTCAAAGGCAATCACACCTAGGCTATAGATATCTGAACGCCAATCGACTATTGCTCCTTGGCATTGCTCAGGAGACATATAGCTGGCCGTGCCAATAATCATTCCTACATTAGTAAGTGCCTCATTTTGGCTATCATTCGCTTTTACTTTGGCGATACCAAAATCGACCACCTTCACGATCATCTCTCCACGCTGGTTCTGTTTAAGCATTATGTTATCGGGTTTGAGATCGCGATGAACTATCTGGTAGCTATGTGCAACATCAAGCGCTGCACACACCTGACTAAGGATCTTGGCGGTTTCACTGATTGTCAGGCAGCCCTTGGTTTCCAGATAGTCCTTCATTGAGGAACCCTGAATAAACTCCATAACCAGGTAGAGCATATCGCCTACACGTCCGAAATCACTGACTCTGATCGCATTAGGATGATCGATTGTTGCCGCCGCACGTGCCTCACGTAGAAAGCGCTCGACAATACTGCGGTCTATCGCCAGTTGGGGATGTATTACTTTGATGGCAACATCATTATTGATGAAGGTATGGCGAGCGCGAAAGACTGCTCCCATACCACCAACTCCAAGTAGTTTTTCAACCAGGTACTTTCCATCTATGGTTTTGCCAACCAGTTGTTTGAGTTCAAAATCACTCAATTGGAGTTGGTCGTTCGGACAAATCTCTGAATCATCTGAGAAGAAGTTGTTGCAACGTTCGCAATATCTCATTTGCCTACTCTCCCCATAATCATGTGGCAAGAGCTATCCAAATCCTTGGTAAGGCCGGTTAATGGTCGCCTATATGACGGTATACATCTATTCTGGAGTTGTACTATTGCTGTAGCAGCGAAGCAGTTGTTTTGAAGAGTTACTAATATCCTGGCCACCAATAGCTTCCTCTCTGTTTTATAGGCGTTTCACGATGGGGCAAAAGCGGTTTCTCTACCACCTAAATAACGAACCCGTTGCTGCTATACCATTAATATCTAAGCTACGCCTACTACCGGCAAAGTTTAAGTTCGAAAAGGCTACTACAATCCGCACTTTTCCCTAAAGCAACCTATGTGCCAGCCTTTCTGCAAAATCACTTAATGGTTTGTCAAAAGGATCTAAGACAATTCTAAAAGTGTTCTGCATTGTCTGTTTGTCCCAAAACTACCAATATTTTTGACCCGCTGCACCAAATTGCCTAAGCTGTGAGACACCTGTTCGCGGCTGAGACATCAGGCGCTTTATACCTTCCTAGACCTGCTATCTAGTAATGGCTTGCGATCATTTAGCAAACCAGGCAAGATTAACAAAGTTATGTGGCCTTTGAGGTTCTAGCTACTAATGGCAAGGTCAGAACTATTTTTAAAAGTATTGCGTCTGATATTGGCAGAGAAGATGTTTAGTGCTACCGACCGTGTGCTGGTTGCGCTTTCTGGTGGGCCCGATTCAGTGGCACTAGTAGCACTACTTGAGGAGATTCGTCTACGACGTTGGCCTGCGCTTGAGATCCATCTTGCCCATCTCAATCATCAATTACGTAACGCAGAGTCAGAACGCGATGAAGCATTTGTGCGCCAGTTGGCGGCACAATGGAGTCTTCCCATTATTGTAGAGCGTATTGCGGTAGCAAAAGAGGCGACACAGCGAGGTGAGAACCTAGAGGCGACTGCTCGCCAATTGCGCTATCGATTCTTACAGCGTGTTGCCAAGCAGATCTCAGCCTATTGTATTGCCACCGGCCATACTATGAATGATCAGGCTGAGACGGTGCTGATGCGCCTCTTACGGGGCGCGGGACCAACTGGACTGGTTGGCATCTATCCTGTGCTAGAACCAGGTCGACAGTCTGAGTTGGCCTGGTTAGAGACAAAAGTAGTACGACCCTTGCTGGGCTTGCGACGTGACGAGATTGAGTATTATTTAGCGGCACGCCAACTAGCCACCTGCCAGGATAGCTCTAACCTTGCCTGCGATTTTACCCGTAATAAGATCCGTTGGGAGATCCTTCCTCGTTTACAAGAGATTAATCCCCGTGCTGTTGAAGCGATTGCACGTGCCGCCCAACTGTTGCGAGAAGAAACATTCTTCGCATCAGTATCGTCTATTACTTCAGGAGAACAACTATTGTCTGTGCAAATTCTCAATAAACATCTTCCTGCTATGCGTCGGCGCTTATTACGAGAGGCGATCGGATGTGTAAGGGGCGGCTTGCAACGTATCAGTGCTGCCCATTTGGCGGCTGTTGAGTCGTTACTAGCAATCGGTAAGAGTGGTAAACGTGTGGAACTACCTGGTGGTTATGAAGCGATCAGAGAGTTTGATACACTTTTGATTAGGCCAGTCAGAACTATTGATAAGAAAGAGAAAATAGAGATAGAGTGGATATTGCCACTGGGCGGAGTTTGGCGCAGAGATCATTGGGAATTACGGTTCGAGCCGATAGATAGAGCACAAATTCAAGCTTATATTAAAGACAAGATGGTTGCGATCGTCGATCTAGCACGCACAGGAGAGCGGTTGCGAGTGCGTATGCGCCAACCCGGCGATCGCTACCAGCCGGCTGGCTGTCTGCGCATAGAAAAGTTGAAAAAACTCATGATTGAAAATAAAATTCCTTACAGTCAGCGAGATAGTTGGCCTGTCGTGACGATGCAGAGCGGCGAATTAATTTGGTCGCCAGGTTTGCCCCTAGCGGGCGCTTTCTTAGCGCATGCAACAAGCGAACGATTGGCAATCATCCTAAGTAATGCGACAACAGGCCACTTTGCAAACGGCTTAGCAAAGTGATAAAGTACCAGGTTGGTATCTCGTGTTCGTTGATATAAGCAGATTGCCGCACCGTATAGGGAAGCGGGATAACGGGCAATAGGATCGCTTCAGAGCTTAGGCTGGAGGAAGAATGGGATCAAATAACCGTGTGTTATTTACTGAAGAGCAATTGCGAGCACGGGTAAAGGAGCTTGGCGCGGAAATCAGCGAAGTGTACCGTGGGCAGGAGTTGACAGTGGTAGGTCTACTAGAAGATTCCTTTATCTTTTTGGCAGATCTGATTCGCGCTATTGAGTGCCCGCTTAGTTGCGGATTTATCTACGTCAAGAAGCACAGTTTTGGCGGCCATACAGATATTCATTACACCTCAGAGTTTGATTTAATGGGCCGCAATATCCTACTGATCGGTGATATTATGGATACGGGTATTACATTCGATTATTTGACCAAGCAGCTTTCCAGCCGTAATCCCAAATCGATCAGAAGCTGCGTATTGTTAGATAAGCCCGATCAGCGACGTATCGATATACAACCGGATTTTGCCGCTTTTCAGACTTCTGAAGAGAATGTCTTCGGTTATGGCCTAGGATTACAAGGAATGTATCGACAGCTTCCATTTTTGGCTGTGCATCAGCATTGAGGCAGCTATTGATGAGGCGTTAAGAGGCAAAACAGATAATGGCGAGGCCAATGTTGCGGTCAGCAGAAAGATCGCCTTGGCCCTATGGCAAGAACAATGTTTTTTCGGAGGTAGTGGGCATTGAACTCCACAGCAAGGCAGATTCTATTTTGGGTAATAATAATTGGGGGCGCTTTTCTCCTCTACACAATATTTCATGGCCAAAGTGGGCTACAGGAGACACAGCCTTCCTATACTGAGCTAATCGCAAGTGTGGAAAAGGGTGAGATTGCACAGGCCACCTTCGACGAGTCGAGTGTAATGGGCGAGTACGCAGATGGCAAGCGCAAGTTTAAGACCGATCTTCCTAACCCTGAAGTGCAGGCGAAACTGGTCGATTTGATGCGTCAAAAACCTAACATCAATATCAAATTTAAATCCAGTGGTAGTAATGCCTGGCTTGCGGCACTGCTTACTTATGCACCGATCCTGCTCTTTATCTGCTTTTGGATCTTTATGATGAGGCAGATGCAGTCGGGCGGCAATAAGGCTCTCTCGTTCGGCAAGAGTCGCGCCAAATTGCTTTCTAACCAGAACAAACGGGTTACCTTTAAGGATGTGGCTGGGGTCGAAGAGGCTAAAGAGGAGCTACAAGAGATTATTGAGTTTCTCAAGGAGCCACAAAAATTCCAGAAACTAGGTGGCCGTATCCCTAAAGGCGTACTGATGATGGGTCCACCAGGCACAGGCAAGACATTGCTGGCACGTGCAATTGCTGGTGAGGCTAATGTGCCTTTCTTCTCGATCTCTGGCTCAGACTTTGTTGAAATGTTTGTTGGTGTAGGCGCCTCACGTGTACGTGACCTTTTTGAACAAGGTAAGAAGAATGCTCCCTGTATTATCTTTATTGATGAGATCGATGCTGTTGGCCGTCATCGTGGCGCTGGCTTAGGTGGTGGCCATGATGAGCGTGAGCAGACTCTTAATCAGTTACTTGTTGAGATGGATGGTTTTGAGTCAAAT
The DNA here is from genome assembly GCA_040758525.1 of Acidobacteriota bacterium. GTDB lineage: Bacteria > Acidobacteriota > Blastocatellia > Chloracidobacteriales > JADJPF01 > JBFLVQ01. The sequence continues at coordinate 9,705 of JBFLVQ010000012.1, read as the reverse complement.
GATGGAGTTATTCTGATTGCCTCAACCAATCGTCCTGATGTGCTAGATCCAGCCCTTTTACGACCTGGACGTTTCGACCGGCGTGTTGTTGTCAATCGTCCTGATGTCAAGGGGCGAGAAGGTATTCTCTCTGTACATACCCGAAAGATCCCCTTAGGCGATGATGTTGATATCTCTGTAATTGCTCGTGGCACCCCCGGCTTTACTGGCGCTGATATTGCTAACCTTGTTAATGAGGCTGCTCTTAATGCTGCCCGTTACAATCGTAAGGTTGTTGCAATGAATGATTTTGAAGCCGCTAAAGACAAGGTGCTAATGGGTAGCGAGCGCCGCTCGATCGTTATTAGTAATGAAGAGAAGCGTAATACTGCCTACCATGAGGCAGGCCATGCATTGGTAGGGGTAAAAGTGCCTAATGCTGATCCTGTGCATAAGGTCACAATTATTCCTAGAGGTATGGCTTTGGGGGTAACACAACAACTACCTGAAGCAGATCGTTATACTCATACACGTGAGTATATAGAGGGTCAGATCGCAATAATGATGGGTGGACGTATCGCTGAAGAGGTCTTCCTCAATCATGTTACCACGGGCGCTTCTAATGATATCGAGCGAGCTACTGAGTTGGCCCGTAAGATGGTTTGCGAATTTGGTATGTCACAGCTTGGGCCGCTTACCTTTGGTAAGAAGGAAGAGCAGATCTTCTTGGGCCGTGATATTGCCCACCATCAGGATTACAGCGAGGATACCGCAATCAAGATTGATCAAGAGGTCAAGCGTATTGTCACTGATCAATATACTCGCGCTAGACAGATCATTCTTGAGAACAAAGATGCATTGGTACGGTTGGCGGAAGCATTGCTTGAGCATGAATCGCTGGATGCTATCCAGATACGGCGTGTGATTGCTGGCTTGCCATTAGATGAGACCACTACTGCATCTGCGCCCAATAAGACCGATAAACCTGCCACTGGTGAGCAGAAATCTTCTGTATTGCGTCCGATAATGCCACCAGTACCAGGAGATAATCCCGCAACCGCATAAGTACGCGGCTGATGCAACTAATGCAGGGCGGCGGACGGGCCGCCCTTTTCTGTTTGGGGAAGTGCTAATGTCATTGCCAAAGACTTTACAGGAGCTCAAGAGCAGCGAGTTTAGCGAGCCAAAGTGTCGTCACCGTACTGTTAAAGAGGAGATGCGTGAGAATCTGATTCGTAAATTACAGTCTGGTGAGCCGTTTTGGGATGGCATCATAGGTTATGATGATACTGTGATACCACAACTTACCAATGCGATTCTTTCACGTCACAACATAATTCTGTTGGGTCTACGTGGGCAAGCCAAGAGTCGTATTCTGCGTAATCTGGTGGCTCTGCTGGATGAGCGTTTACCGGTAATTGCAGGGTGTGAGATCAATGATAATCCTTATGCGCCGCTCTGTCGTGCTTGTCGGCTTAAGCTAGCTGAATTAGGCGACAAGGCGCCAATCGATTTTCTCTCTCGCGAACGGCGTTATGTTGAGAAACTAGCCACTCCAGATGTAACAATCGCTGATATTATTGGTGATGTTGATCCAATTAAAGCAGCGCGAGGTGGCTACCAACTCTCCGATGAACTGACCATCCATTATGGTCTACTGCCACGTGCCAATCGTGGTATCTTTGCTATTAATGAGCTGCCCGATCTAGCAGGTAAGATTCAGGTAGGGCTATTCAACATTATGCAGGAAGGTGATGTGCAGGTTAAGGGTTACCCTATTCGTCTGCCTCTTGATGTAGCGCTGGTCTTTTCAGCCAATCCTGAAGACTATACTGCGCGTGGCAAGATCATCACTCCGCTCAAAGATCGTATAGGTTCAGAGATTCACACCCATTATCCTACTACTGTAGAAGCAGGTATGACTATTACCACACAAGAGGCCTGGATTAAGCGATTCCCGCCCGGTATGATGCAGATGCCTCGTTATATTCTTGAGATTGTCGAACAGGTTGCTTTTATTGCACGCGACGATAGTCGTATTGACAAACGTTCTGGAGTGAGTCAGCGATTGCCTATTGCGGTGCTTGAGAATGTTGTCAGCAATGCTGAGCGACGTGCGCTGATACATAAGGAACTGACTGTTGTGCCACGTATCAGTGATATCTATGCATCGCTACCAGCAATAACAGGTAAATTAGAATTGGAATATGAAGGCGAACAGCAGGGTGGTGAGCGGATTGCCCGCGATCTTATCAAACGCGCGACCGGCCAGTCGTTTATGCGCTACTTTGCCAAGATCGACTATTCATCTGTAGTGGAATGGTTCAATCAGAGTGGTACATTACGAGTCTCTGACTTAGAGGCTGATGAACCATATATGAATTTACTACGAAGTGTGAGAGGCCTATTCGACGCATTGGTTGCCTCAAAGTTTGTGCCAATGAATAAGCCTGGCTCGGTTGTCTCAGCGGCAGAGTTCCTACTGGAAGGCTTACATGCACAGAAGAAGATCAATCGCAGCGAACAGAATATCTATAGCGCTGCCAAACCAGAACGACAACCTCGCTATTATACCGACTGGAGTGAATCAGGCGGCATTAACTAAGAATATTAATACCATTGAAAAGCAGTTGCCTTATTTCATCCTTTCGGTAAAATGGACACTAAATTGATCAATGGTGAAAAAGGTGCAGGGATGTTAATAACGTCACGGCTATTATCCTCTTTGGTTTGTCTATTACTGCTTTGTCTGAGTGCCACTGGTACAGTTTTAAAACGGGGAGCACCAGAGCAAGACCTATTTGAATTAATCAAAGAGTTTCAGGCTCAATTTACTGGCGGGCGGAAGGCTTTCCTGCGTAGCGAGGCGAAGACAAGACTGGCAAGCTGCAGCACTGGCAAGCAATGGCAAGTTGAGGATAAGCAATACAATACTGATCTACTCAAAGTAAAGTTACTGGGTAGCGAGCAGTCCTGGAATGTACTGGCTACTTTTAGTGAATGTCAGCGTGAGTCATGTCTGCAGCGTATAGAGTTCTGCCGACAGTTCTCCTATCAGCAACTTGATGATCTATGGCCACAAATAATGGTTGCTACACAGGCCCATTTCGGCGTGCCAACGGCTATTGATCCAAGAGGAATGGGGGCGCACTGGCTGCTTGCCAAGGGCAAATTGGTATTAAGCCGTACGACCGGCGCTCAGTATCCAGGACTACAGAATCCATCCCTCTGTTTCACGCTTATACCAGAGCGGGAATAAGAGTTGGACGGTCGGATAAAGATATTTTTGATATGGTGTAGATCCATTGTAAACATCAGGGGTAGCGAAGTATAATAAGCCCCTTCGGCCGACCAACCATCAATTGTACCGCACTTCATAGGATATCGGGTGGGCTGATGCCCGGCCGCAAGACCAAGATAATGCCGGCGGTGTCTAGCGAGTCTCTGCCGGTGGCGAAGAATTCCCACAAGCTAGTTTTCTTTAGGAGAAAAAACTATGAGCAATCCATTAGTCGAATTACAGAAGCTGGGACAAAGCATCTGGTACGATAATATTCGCAAGGCACTCATTGTGACTGGCGATCTGCAGGCTAAGATTGGCTTTGATATGCGCGGTATCACCTCTACACTACAGGCCAAAATCGGCGGTGATGATCTGCGCGGAGTAACTTCCAATCCAAGTATTTTTGAGAAAGCGATAATGGGCAGCACTGATTACAACGAGCCCATGCAGAAGATGATTGCCGCTGGCAAGGAGGTCAATGAGATCTATGAGACATTAGTAATTGAAGATATACAACAGACTGCGGACCTTCTCTACCCAGTCTATGTACGCACTGATGGTGTGGATGGTTATGTTAGCCTTGAAGTCTCTCCTAAGCTTGCGCATGACACTCAAGGCACAATCGATGAGGCCAAACGACTACATGCTGCGCTCAATCGACGCAATGTAATGATTAAAGTGCCAGCTACCCCTGCTGGCCTGCCTGCGATTGAAGAGTTAATCGCCTCTGGCATTAATGTCAATGTTACGCTGATCTTCTCAATTCAATCTTATACAGATGTTGCTGAGGCCTATATACGCGGTTTGGAACGGCGTGCTAAAGAGGGCAAGTCGGTTGATGATGTTGCCTCAGTAGCTAGTTTCTTTGTCAGCCGAATCGATACCGCGATTGACAAGATGCTCAAAGATCGTCTACGCCTTACTACCGACGAAGCAGAAAAAGGGGAACTTACCGGATTGCTCGGAAAAGCAGCGATTGCTAATGCTAAACTGGCCTACCAGAAATTTAAGGAGATCTTCTATGGTGAGCGTTTTGCCGCATTAAGTCAGCAAAATGCCCGTGTACAGCGACAATTATGGGCTTCTACAGGAACAAAAGATCCGGCTTACTCTGATGTCTACTATGTTGAAGAGTTGATCGGTCCGGATACTGTCAATACATTGCCTCCTGCCACTTATAGCGCATTCCGCGATCATGGCAAAGTACGGCTAAGCCTAGAAGAGGATGTTGAGGGTGCACGCAGTATGATTGCACGGTTGGCCGATTTTGGCATCAACCTGGCAGAAGTTACTCATCAACTGCAGGTAGAAGGGGTAAAGGCGTTCATGACCTCGTTTGATACTCTCTTCGCCTCGATCGAGGCAAAACGCGCAGCCGTCCTTTCTGGCATTATGGATCGCTTCTCAGCAACGCTTGGTTCATATGCTGAGCGTGTTAGCGAGCGGCTTAAGACGGCTGAGAAAGAGAATTGGGTAGCGCGCATTTGGAAGAAGGATGCTTCACTATGGAAGTCTGAAGCAGAGCATCAGGCAATTATCAAAAATGCCTTGGGTTGGTTAAGCGTGCCATATATGGTGCATGAGCACAGCCAGGAGTTAGAAGATTTCGCCAATAATGTACGTAAGGCAGGCTTTAAGAATGTAATGTTGCTTGGTATGGGTGGTTCTAGTCTATGTGTAGAGGTCTTCCGTCAGACCTTTGGTAAACAGGATGGCTCGCCCACCATTCTTGTGCTTGATAGTACTGATCCTCAAACAGTCCAGCGACTCGAATCTCAGGTTGATGTTAGTCAGACACTCTTTATTGTCTCTAGCAAATCTGGCACAACCACTGAGCCACAGGTTTTCTTCCAATATTTCTATGAGAAGGTGAAAGCTGCCAAGGGTGCACGCGCAGGTGAAAACTTTGTTGCTATTACTGATCCTGACACGGTGCTAGAGAATTTAGCTAAGGAGAAGGATTTTCGTCGTATCTTTCTCAATCCTGCTGATATTGGTGGGCGCTATTCAGCACTCTCCTATTTTGGTATGGTGCCAGCAGCATTACAGGGATTCGATTTCCGTGAATTGCTTGATCGCGCCGATCGTATCGCACATGCCTGTGATGCTTGTGTACCTGTGAGTGAGAATCCTGGTGCTCGTTTAGGCGCAATTATGGGCGAATCGGCTAAGGCAGGCCGCGATAAGCTTACATTGGTCACAGCACCTGAGTTAGCTTCATTAGGACTTTGGATTGAGCAGTTGATTGCTGAGAGTACTGGTAAGGATGGCAAAGGAATTCTCCCAGTAGCAGGCGAGTCATTAGGCGCGCCAAGTGCTTATGGTGATGATCGTCTCTTTGTACAGATCAGTTTAGGCCCCTCGATCAATGCTGATATTGACGCCAAACTGAAGGCGCTAGAAGCTGCTGGTCATCCGATCGTACGCTATATTCTCAACAATACTTTGGATCTAGGCGAGCAGTTCTTCCTATGGGAGTTTGGTACTGCCTTTGCGGGTGCAGTATTAGGAATTAATGCCTTTGATCAACCGAATGTACAAGAGAGTAAGGACAACACCAAAGCATTGTTGAAAGAGTATGCTAGCAATGGCAAGTTACCAGAACAGGCAGCCGTTGCTACTGGCGATGGTCTGACAATCTATTGTGATGCAGAGACCAAGGAGCGACTTGCCAAGTTGCGCGATACTAGCAAGTATAAGGATGCTTCGTTAGGCGCATTCCTGGCTGCTCATTTAGGTCAAGCCAAGCCTGGTGATTATTGTGCATTACTAGCTTATATTGATGAGTCGCCTGAGCATGATCGACTGCTCGATGAGTTGCGGCTGCATCTACGTGATGCTCTACGTGTGGCTTCCACAGTTGGTTATGGACCACGTTTCCTACATTCTACCGGACAGCTACATAAGGGCGGCGCCGACAATGGCATGTTTATTCAGATCACCGCCGATGATGAGAATGATCTCAATGTTCCAGGTGAGAAATATAGCTTTGGTGTGCTCAAAGCTGCGCAAGCATTGGGTGACTTTAAGTCGCTCTCTTCACGTAATCGCCGCGCAATACGTGTACACTTAGGTAAGAATAGACAGGCCGGGCTAGATAGCCTATTACGTTTAATTCGTGAAGCTGCCCCGCTCAAAAAAGGCGCAGAAGCCTAACAGATTACTAAGCTGCTTAAACAGCAATAATAGATTGCCAATTGTGGGTTGTTCAAATTCGCAATTGGCAATCGTAAATATTCCCGTCTACTATCTCTAAATTCCCGCGATAAGTTTAGTAACAGAGGTAAATACTCGTTGAGTTCGTTAGCAAAAAACATTACAATGGTATGACCATCAGAGCATAAGAGCGTGTCTATCGTAAATTAACTTTCCGGGCTAAGGAGAGGATAATGAAGAAGAGTATTTTTGTGATAGTGCTCTTTGCTTTTGCGGTAGTGGGATTGTCGCCTGAAGCGACAAAACCGGCCCGTAGCGCGGGTGGCCCGCAAGCCCCACCGACCTTCAGCAAAGAGGTAGTACGAATATTCCAGCAGAACTGTCAAAGTTGTCACCATCCAAATTATATTGCGCCTTTCTCATTAATGACCTATGAAGAGGCCAAGCCATATGCTTTTCCAATTAAGAGTGCAGTACAAGAACGTCGTATGCCACCTTGGAAAGCAGCGGCTGGTTGTGGCAATTTTCATGATGAACGTATTCTTACCCAGGATGAGATTTCCACTCTGGTAAGATGGGTTGAAGCAGGTGCTCCTGAAGGCGATCCCAAAGATCTTCCTGCGCCAATCAGTTTCCCAGATGGTTGGATGTTAGGTGAACCAGATATTGCTTTACAGTCAGCCGAGGCTTATCCATTGGCGGCTACTGGTGATGATGTTTATCGTTGTTTCCCAGTGTCTGACAGCTTTCAACAAGAACAGTATGTGACTGCTGCAGAGATTTTACCCGATAACACATCTGTAGTGCATCACGTACTGCTTTTCCTGGACAGTAAGGGTGAATCTGTGAAACTAGATGCTGCTGAGCCAGGGCCTGGTTATACCTGTTTTGGTGGACCTGGTTTTATTCCAGCGGGTGGACTAGGCGGTTGGGCGCCGGGTAATTTCCCCAGATTTGCTCCTAAAGGAGTCGGTGCTAAGGTGCCCAAAGGGTCACGTGTGGTGATGCAAGTGCACTACCATCCTAATGGCGAAGCCCAGCAAGATCGCACACGGGTTGGCTTACACTTTGCGAAAGAGCCAGTACAGAGCGATCTACGCAATTTCCCGATCTTCAATTTCGCATTTCTGATTCCACCTGGTAAGAGTAACCATAAAGTTACAGCTCAAATGATGGTCCCGCCTGGTATTAACATAAAGGTACTAGGTATCACTCCACATATGCATCTGCTTGGCAAGTCTATGAAGATAGAGGCGACATTGCCTAATGGCAACAAGCGTTGCTTGGTAAATGTGGATAATTGGGACTTCAAATGGCAAGGCTCATATGCTTATAAAGACCCTGTTTCACTACCAGGCGGCACAAGGCTAAAACTTACTGCCTTCTATGATAACTCTGTTAACAACCCCAATAATCCTAATAATCCGCCCAAGCCAGTATATTGGGGTGAGCAGACCACTGATGAGATGTGTCTGGCATTTGTTAACTACATTATAGATCGCAAGACCAGTTCAGTAACCGCTGCTGCACCCAATATTGATGAACTTGATGGTGCAGTTGGTGCGCCACGTATCAAGATGGGGAGTATTGATATGCTGGAACGGGCGCGTATACGTATGCAGTCAAGCCTATTTAGTAGCGCCCCGGTCGAGATGTACAACTGGTCAGAAGGCTTCTCGCGCAATGACTTGAATATCTTGCCATGGCGCAAAGCATCACCAGATAATCCACGATCACGGCATTCCTGCCACTAAGATCAAAAAACCAGAGACTCTTTACTAAAGGCGAGCTATCCGGCTCGCCTTTTAGTTTTTCTTCTGTTTCGCTTCAATCATATTAGCAATCACTTCAGGATTAAAAAGATCTATGATGGAGATACGGCAACTGTAGCGATGTTTAAGTGCTAACATCATTCTTTCACCACCGGCTGGATTCATTGTATGTACGATAATTAGAGTCTCATTATTAGGAGTATCATTACTACCAAGAAATTCTGCTACTTCAAAGCCTGTACCAGAGGCGATCCAATTAGTGTCATGTTCAGTAAGATCATGATCTAGGCAGATAAGATCAAATCTCTCCTCGGCTAGCCTTATGATTGCCTCTTGTGCATCCGCAGAATGGGCAATCTCATGTGTGCAAAAGACTCTATGAAAGCGTTGTAGACGCCGTATGCTATCATCAAGCAGAAAGATCTTCATGAACACTTAACCTTACTGCCAGAATCGAAAAGAAGACTACTGCACCGAGCGCAAGCGCGCTTGTTAGGGAGGCGTGCTCCTGTACAACAAAATAGGCAAGTACCGCAATTGTGGGTAGTCGCAACATTTTGATCGATCCTACGCGCAGTGCGCCTAGATTAGTTACACCGTAGTAGAGCGCCATTACTGCTAGGCTAACAAATAGGCCTGTGGTAGCGCCTACAGCTAATGCTGATAATAGTCTTCCCTCTTGTCCAGCCAATGAGGTGAACTCTACACTTAGCCCAACAATCGCAGAGAAGACCATAAGTATGCTCTGCATTGCCAATACAAAGGAGGCAAGTCCTTGAATAGGGACAGCCTCACCAGTGACTAAGGCTAGTCCAGAGCAGAATATTCCAATAGTGCTAAATCCAATCGCCAGCCAGCCTACCTCTTCTGGCCACTGTCCTACTGCAGTAACACTGGCAACAATTAATAGTGTAAGAGCAAGTGTACAGCCGATCGTAAGAGGTTTGTGTAAAAGGAGTCGATGCCCTAACATCAATGGCGCTAAGCTAAGTGGCTCAATCAATCCAACTAATGCTGCCGGTGCGACACGTACTACTAGATAGAAGGCGAGTCCATTGCAGCAAGAGGTAAGTAGTGCTGGCCACCAGCGCCGCCAATCCACATGTGCAAAACGACCACCAAAGGCAAGCTGTACCAGTGCCGCCACGGCGCACTGTGCAACTGCGATTGGCCCCATAGGCACACCATATTTAGCTGCTGTACGTAGAGTCACTGCTTCACCAGAAAAGACTACAACAGCAAAGAGCACTGCGCCAAAAGCGCGCAATTTAACACTTGAATCTGTTATCTGTAACATAAGAACCCGTCTCTGCTTTTTTAGAAGCTTAAGATTAGCATAGGTTCGTGTTCTCTGGTTGGCGATTCTGGTTATTCTTTCCTATACTTAATTAACGTCAATTCGAGACAAGCCCGCAGGGCGAAATATCTTTAGCTTGGCAAGTAATTGCCAAGAATGGAATGAGATAACAAGCAGAGTCGTGAAACGACGACATAGTAAATTATTAAGTATGAAAG
>JBFLVQ010000011.1:0-40210 GCA_040758525.1 Acidobacteriota bacterium | reverse complement strand
TTCTCAGCCTTATTGCTATTATGAATACATATTGTGGCTTTGCCCCTTAGTGATAAAAGAGGGCTAATTGGTACTTTCACCGTTGCTATCGGTATTTGTTACATACGGGTGTGAGGATATACCGTTGTTAGAGGTTGAATATAATGTTAAGCGTGCTATGAAATACATAAATAAATAGCTATGATAAAATGTAAGGTAATTTAAAAAATAAAAATTAGGCTTGATATTATGAAAAGATTAATAAAAATTTCTACATCAAGAGACATACCTGAAGAATTTCAATCAACCCCAATAAGTTTATTATTGGAGTATCATAATCTAAAACTATCATTTGATGTATATACAAAAGCTCAGCTTTTAATTGGCATGTGTATGGATAATAGGAAGTCATTGAATATACCAGATAACTTTGCATATATATTGCGTGCTGGTGGAGCAAACTTAAGGTATAGCGAATTTAAAGTATCATATGCAATAGCTGTAGGAGGTGTAAAACATATTGCATTAATGGGACATAATAATTGCGGAATGGTAAATTTAATTTCTCGACGTGATATATTTATTAATGGATTAGTAGAAATTGGAGGATGGGATAGAGAAATGGCAGAACAACATTTTATGCATTTTGCTCCCATGTTTGAAATTGGTAATGAAGTAGATTTTATTTTAAGTGAAGCAAAAAGATTAAGATTTAGGTATCCAAAAGTAATGGTTGCACCACTAATTTATAAAATAGAGGATAACATGATTTATTTTATAAATGAAAAACTGTAGTACAGTTTTATAGTGAACTGATTGTAAGTTTATCTAAACACTGCAAAACTCTCTTAAATTGATGAAAGTGAAAGTGATAAAGTGAAAGCCCATATGGCGTTGATGAATACGTTTCCAACGAATAATTAAACGCCTAAATTTGTCTTCCCAAGCAAAAGATCGCTCAACTCTAAAGCGCAGTTTATAAATATCAGCATCAAAGAATCGCTTAGGACCTCGCTGCGGTTTTTGACGATTACGAGGGTTTTCTTTTATGTTAGGTTTGCATTTTATTTGCTGAACTAATCGTCTATTTTTCTTTGAATCAAAACCCGCATCAAGCTTGCAAATAGCTCCAATAATAACTAGTCCCAACAATTTAATAATAGTTTTTAGATGCTTGAAACTGTTAGGCAGTAATTTCATATCAGTCTCATTAACAGGTGCTGCTGTCACCCATAATAATGTATGTAACAAACTATTTAGCAATGAGAGTGCCAGCGACCATTAATGGCTTAGATAATTAAGGAGAACAAACTACTAAATAGTTGATAATAAATTACAATCAATTTCCCGTTTTTTTCCTGTGTGTTTCTTTGTATCAATACTCTTGTTTTGTACTGTGACAATTCACCATAGATCTAAAGAGAGATGTGGAAAATTAATGAAAGGGAGAGGATAGATGGTGGTGAAAATGAAGGAAAATGAAATGGGGCAGTACAAGCAGAGCAGGCAACACGAGATTTAGTTAACAAGTTACTATTAGAGCGTCTATCGCTGTGAGGTATTTGCCGCGTGCTCAATATTAGCTTAACGTAACTACTACATTTCATCTTTGAGCAATATCAGCAGTTACCAGACCATCCTAATGTTATGCTTTATGCTCAACAGCTTGATATGCGATTGCTGCGATTATACGCATTGGTAATAGAGAAAATAAATAGTGGATCTGGATAGCTATTGATGTTAATACCAACTTGCTGATAGTCTCCTATGTTGGCGACCATAGTCGTGACAGTGCTCGTCAGTTATGGAAACTCTTACCTAAAGAGTATCGCCAGCAGGCAATCTTTTACACTGATGATTGGGAAGCTTACAAAGGTGTAATACCAATTGCTCGTCATCGAGTATGCGAAAAGGTTCTGGCCATACCAACCGTACTACTTTCTTTTGTGTCGATAATCCTTTTATCTCAGATGTAAAATTCCCTTCGTTATTCTTTTTGACGGTTGGCAGTAGCGGCGCGTTTTAGTCGATCCAATTCTTCTTGATAGATCTTACGCTCTTCCTGGCTCAAGTATGGATCGTAGTTGCTCAGAAACTTCTGCAGGTGCTCGACTGCTTCATTAAATTTTTGCAGACTATTATAGGCGGCATAGAGTGTGTAATGGGCATCAGGAAAATCTTTCAGATCTGGAAGTGATTGGGCGGTTTTAAGCGCCAGTTCGGCATCCACTATGGCTTCCTTCGCTCTGCTGCTGAGTAGATGGTGTTGCGCGCTAGTGTCTAATACCAAGGCAAGACGGCGTTGATTGTTTGACTGCCGAGCGAGCTTGATGGATTCGTTAAGGTGTGTACGCGCTTTAGCAAGATAAGTTTCACGCTCGGTCAGTGTCTCATCCCTCTCCACCACACGAGTTAGAGTTTTGGCTAAAATATGATGCGCCTCCGCCATAGCTGCAACATTGACATAACGCGCGCCGCCGAAAATAATATGCGATATCGACAACCATTTTAATCCATGTGTTGCTGATACTTGTTTGCGGGAGACTTCCTGAAAGAGTTCCAGCGCCCGTTCCGCTTCGGCGACTGCTTCTTGCTGTTTCGATTTAGCTTCCTGATAGGTGAGCACGTCGGCCAGTATCATATGAGCGGGGGGTGATAGTGGATTGATTATGATTGCACGACGTAATTGGCGTTCAGCGCCGATCAGATCGTGACGCCAAAATAATATGTCGCCGAGCACCACGCGGGCAAAATCGAAATTCGGATGACGATTAATGATATTACGCAACTCCTCAACTACTTCATTAACATTGTAACCAGCATTAAACTTTGCTTCTGCCAAAAGGGTCTGAGTTTCAAAGTCGGTCGGTCTTAGCTGCAGCGCAGTCTGGAAACTGATTAACGCAGCCTCTTTCAACCCGAGTGATTGTTCCGCACGCCCGCGAAAAACCAGCGCATCGGCATAGACACCATTGTTAGCTTTCAGAGCACGGGAGAACAGATCGATTGCGTTTTTGAACTTCTGCTGGTTGAAACTCTCCACACCTTTAAGGAAGAGGTCTTTGGCCTCTTTAGAGGGCGTAGTCTCTGTTGGCAGAAAGACGCTCTGTTGCTGTTTTGTGCTTCCCACCAGCGATTCTTCCTCACTTTCACTAAATGATAAGTTCACTTCAACCAATTTGGATCTGTCGCGCTCAACCATAATCTGCAATTCACGCTTTAACACGCCCTTGCTGAATGAGAGCTGATGTTCTCCCATACGCGCCTTCACAGTGCGCTCACCGTTACTGCTCAGACGACCAATTACTGAACCATCTATCGCAACCTCTACGCCATCAACATCGGGTGTGCGTAATACCAATGTCCCGTATTCTCCCATATGATCTCTACTATTCAAATCTCTATGGTCAGCATAGCGTACAATTGAGAGCGGGATGTAATTGGCTTCTATTGCTGTGGTGGTGTAATGAGGGTGCTGTTTTTGATCGGTGAGCCTCGGCACCTCTTGACGCAAGAATTTTACTAGCTCGTTGAAATTGACTATCCCATCCTGATCTTCGTCAGCATTGCCGCGTAACGCTTCCAGCAGACTATAGGTGAACACACCATGATTGAGTTCATCAAGTTCATAGGACTGCTCCAGTTGATCAGCAGCCGAGATAAATCCCACACCACTACCTATTCGGCCCATCTCTTCCAAATATCTTACATTAGCTCGTAATGAGGTAGAGGAAGGATCGCGTCCCATCAGTTGCACCCCAGCGCTATGACAGGTATCAGAAAGTACCAAACCCTTTTTGGCCGGAATGGCTTCAACTATTTTGCGGAAGAGATCCATCCTCATACCAGTTCCCTGCATATTGTCTAGATCCGTGTCATAAAGCACAAAATATGGTACCTCGATGGTAGTATCACTCTTTTTGGAACGTTCCGGTATCAGTGCCCCATGGGCGGCAATGTAGATGACAAAATAGTCATCAGGTTTTGTCTGTTTAAGCAGCGAAAGGGCGCGCTCCACATTTGCCAGTGTGGCTTGCTCATCCTTGAGCAGGATCATATGACCACCTTCGGTAACATTGCGGAAATTACCACCCTCATCACTACGCAGAAAATCGTAGATCGCTTGTGCGTCATCGGCAGCATTTTTTAGATTCGAGATCTGATTTCCATCAATATTCTGATCGCCATACTGGTAACGAGATATACCAATTAATACCGCCCAGAGTTCTACCTTACGACCAGCGAGAGTCTCTTGCGTAGTTGCGCCGACTTTAAGACCCCGTTCCCGCTGGTCTTGTGCATTAATGACAAGGACTGCTGCCATTGCTGTCATTACCAGCAATAGCAGTAACGCCAGAAAAGTTCGAGGAAATAAGCTATTTTTCATAATGCCACCCACGATCATCAAATTAACCAAACTACTTATCTGTAAAGCCTGATCATCGCGTGCTTGCTAGCAGGGTTTTCACGGTCTTATTCCCGGCGGCAATGGCTTCACAGCACTCCTAGTATTACTGCCAGCATTAGTGATCGCAATTCCAGTTGAAATACCAGCGGCAGCGGCGGCGGTTACCAGCAATGTCTTCTTCATTGTCCAGAACCCTACTGCCTTGGTAATCACTATTTCCCCAGTCCAGGAGTAGTTTGTACCTTCAACTGTGGCAGTAATGTTGGTTGATCCTGGCGTATCGCCAGCATTAAAAGTGATCGATGCAATCCCTTGATTGTTGGTGGTGGTAGTCATACTGGCGCTCGCCATGCTTCCCAATGAGCCAAAACTTTTACCGCTGCCAAGCAGGAAGAATATCGGCAGATCAGGTACGGGTTTATCATGCTCGTCCGTTACCTGTATCTGAATCTGGCGTGTGCTGCGTGCCCTTACGCTAACGCTGGCACCCATTCCTACCGGACGCAGAAAATATTTCTGTGTAGATGACTGCGGAGAAATCCCAGTACTATCATTTATTGTTCCCGGTTCGCCATAAACAGCGATCTGACCATTTGAAAATTTGGTTCGAAAACGGGCGCCTTCAATGGTGGTAAATATTGCTTCGCCAGCTTGTAGATAGGCACTGATGGTTGGTTTAAGATCAACAGCCAGATTGCCACTGAGAAGCGTAATCATAAGGATCTGCTCACTGCTTTCGGTATCAATCTTCCTTGCCCCTTGATAAAACCGTACCACTGTACCTTTTGTTAATTGTGCCTTTCCCAGCACGGGGAATTCCACACTTGCTCCAGTATCATCAAATGTCTGGAGTAGATCTCCACCGCGAATGGAACTGTTTCCTCCCATTAATCGACCATTTACTGAGAATGTCCCCAGCGAATCGATTCTTCCGATCGGTGCCAGTGTAGTTATTGGTATGGGTGGCATTAATGCTGCTAACGACATGCTGCCGGCAGCATTCGTGGGTTTCGGTATCATCCCAACGAACAGGATTAGCATAAGTCCAATTATTATGTATTGTGATCTCATATTCATCACTCCTTTTTGTCTGGGCGGCAAATATTCTTTAGCGGTTGTTGCTATTCGCCGTTTGCACAAGTTTTATGATCGGCAATACTACCGAAACGCCTTCAGCCTGCATCGGCAACTGGCCTTTCATTAAATTGGCGGTTGTTAGTAAACCCGATGAGATAGAAACACTCGATTCACCATCAAATACGTTTATACGCACGCTGACAATATCATTGTTATCGTTGGCGCCGGTGAATCTCTGAATCACGGTGAAACTCTGACCCATTACCAATCCGCTCTGCTCAATTGCCTGAGCGAGATCCACACTGATTGTCGATCCCACTACTTGCCCGATTCTGTTAAAGAATTGGAATGTTGCTCGATTGACATCGAGATTGGCATCGTAGATAGAGAATTCAGCAGTAAATTCATCTCCAAATCTGGTAAAGCGCACTTCTGGCCTTCGTTGCGGATTAACCGGATCGATCAGTTTTAGCCCTGTGGTAATGTGGCCTACTATACCGATCGTGAGTGGTGCACCACTATTATGAGCGATAGTTAGATTTGAATTGAGGGTTGGTGGCAATACCTGTCGGGCAGTTAGTCCCTGATGCCGATCGGCCACAGCAGGAAATAGCGGATTGAAGAGCAGATAGACAGTCATTCGTTCGCCCGCTGTAATAGTCAATGGTTGTCCCATTTCTACTGGTGTTCCTGTAACACCGGGACTGCCCACCCGCAAAGAGAAGAGACCGCTGTCATCGGCAAGCGATATGGTGCCATTATTAACATCTTCACCGGTACGCAACAGGGAAGCGAAGTTCATACTCAATGGCGCGCAACCGATATTCTCCAGCGTGAAGGAAGCAAAGGGTGGTCGACGGCGAGGAGTGCGACGTGCACTGACAGGCCCCAGGTTTATCACCTCATTATTCCCTTCCAGTTTGAGGGTGACTTGCGGCTCGCCGTTTACTCTAACATTGAAACTACAACTACTTTCATTTCCGCTCGCATCCTTGACATTGACTAATACTCTGGTAGTTCCTACTGAAAAAGCAGAGCCAGCAGGAATGGAGTATTCGATAATAGTTTCCTGGCATTCATCAACAACTGCGAGGGGTGGATAATCAACTATTGTTGAACAGCGTGGGCCTGATGCCATTACCTCGATATCTGCAGGGCAGAGGATAGTTGGCGGGTTCTGGTCTCTAATTGTGACATTGAAGCTACAACGGGCAATATTGCCGCTATTATCAGTAGCGGTAACTCTAACGGTTGTGGTGCCAATTGGAAAGATAGATCCAGATGGCGGCGTGACAACTAGAGAGGCATTACCTGAATTGTCGCTGACATTGATGGCGGGATAGTTTACCACCATAGAGCATTGATCGGCAGGAGCATCAAAAAAGAGATCAGCAGGGCAGTTGATTGATGGTGGTTGAGCATCTCTAACATTTACTGTGAATCTGCAGTTGGTGCGATTGCCAAAACTATCTGTGGCCGTTACGGTAACAACGGTAGCACCGATGGGAAATTTTGATCCGCTGTGAGGTGAAGCGGTCACTACAGTATTAGAGCAATTGTCTGTCGCAGTGGGCAATGAGAAATTTACGATTGCCATGCCTTGCCCAAGCGCGGCTGACACCGTTATATCTGTTGGGCAATTAATTATTGGTGGCTCGCGATCGACTACAGTAACCAGAAAAGTACAACGGGAAACAGTTACTTGTCGATAACTAACGGTTGCAATAACGCTAGTAGTACCTAACGGAAAAGTACTGCCTGATGGGATCGAATAGTTAACCGAGGTTCCTGTTGGGCATTTACTTAAATCCATTTGGGGGAAGTAAGCTTGACTAGAACATTCTCCGATATTGGTAGGGATGACAATATTGCCAGGACAGGTAAAACATGATGGCTCTACCTGCGCCATCGCCGAGTTTGAGGTAATAACCAGCATGCAGAGGATGCTGAAGAGTAACAGAAATTCTTTTTTCTGACTCAACATAACTATCACTCCTTTTTCAAGACGTCTGAACGGATAAATAAGAGAGAAATTCTCGCTACTTAAAATGCAATGGCTATGCCGTAAAAAGATGGAAAATAGAGCTAATAATTGGCTTTCACCATTCTCATAGTGAGAAATTTTGCAGACTTTTGTTGGTCTATGGAGAAGAATTACACAATAAAGAGGGCAAAAATTTTAGCTACAGAGAAGATAGAGAAAACAAATAAAGGATCAGAAAGGTTACTCATCTGTGGGGCTAATCTCTTTTAAGGCCAGATTGGATTTTTAGTTACCAGCATTATCAGGGGATTAAGATCATAAACGGCATCGGCAAAATCTTTTATCGGGACAGCGCGCCATTTTTCTGCTGCGCCGGTGTCGTTGACATAGACGCGCACTAAAGCCCTCTCTTTATCAAAATCACCATCAACTACCAGGATAAACTGGCTCTGGGTTAAGAACTGACCTTTGTGCTGCCAGAACTTTGCTACATCCACCTGAATAATTACTCCGTGCTTGCTCTCCAGCGCCTCTTCCAGATTACCTGATGTTACCTGTTCAATCGATGATTCAATGCCACGTTTCTTCAGAATCTCTTGCAAGGAGTTTATCGTTGTGTTTCCGCAAGCGGTCGGGTGGTCGATCATTTCCAGATGAAAAGGCCCTTTTGTAAACTTACCATCCTGACGTTGAGCATTGCCGTCCGTTATCGACTCGATCAGTAGATCGATCTCATCCAATCGCTGTTTTGTCAATTGTTGAACTATTTGCGCAACGCACAAAAACCCACCATCGCCATAATGCTGTAAACCAGGAAAAATTTCTTCCGCCATTTTTTTCCTTTGTTCTTTAGCAACCTTTAGTGATACCAGATCAACGCTCTTGGGATAAGTTGCGATCGGCTGCGGCGGCGCGTCTGGTAAAACTGATGCTATCGTTTTAGCCGCTCTTCTCGCGGTATCTTTGATCGGTTCCAGATAGATTACCATTAGCGTTACTCCTCTAATTTCAATCTCCAGGCGTTGGCGTCATAACGTTGTTTGACTGCTTCCCAGTTCGGTTCGGTAGTTTTTGACCAGAGTTCATTGATGCGTGTGTGGACTGGTATCTTCTCATCCTTCAAGATTCGCAATATCAATGGATGGTCATCAAAGTTCGGTGCTGCGACAAACATTAATGTAACAAAAGCGCCAATAGTAGATTCCCATTCAAACCCATATTTGCGCGCGCGGACTATACCGGTTTGAACCATCTGCAGAAGTAATTCCCTAGGTAGTTGTGCAATAGTTGTGATCCCATTGGGAAGTTGAATTGCAACACTACTATACTTCTCCTGCAATAGCTCAACTATTTTACGTGCAAATGCTATTTCTGCTACTGGTTGAAAGACTACCAATTGTTCAGGTCGAATCTTCAACATAGCTTTCTCACTCCTTTAAGGGGAATCACCAACTATCACAGTAAAACAGCCTTTAACGATTGAACCGCCATGTGCAGTAGGATCTCCCAGCCGTGCTTGAGGGAGAAAGCCGGTCAGTACCGTAAATGAACCTTTAATAATCATGTCATTAGGAATCGGAGCACAACAGAAGGCCAGATCGGTTACTCGTGCCGCTGGTAAATACTCTATTAACACGGTTGGGCAGCAAGGGGGACCGATCGGACCACCACCATGCGAAAGACAGACGTGCGGATCAGAAAGTCTGGCTGCCAGTTGCATATTCTTCCCTCTTTCATGTTTACCTGTTCTTCAATTCCAGTTTTTCTGCTACCAGACTACTGTTACTGGTGTGGTAACGGAGCAGATAACTGGGATCTTCTGCCTCCAACAAAAAATTTGATATTGGACCAAAGAAAGCCGCCAGTTCATCTACTCGGCAGGTTGGCAGAAAATGGCGTAGTACACGTGGATCATAGTAGCGAAATCGTAGCGGCTTGCCATTGTGATCATAGACAATCAAGAATTGATATAGATGCTGACGCATCTCATAAATGTCGGCATGTGTGAGCGCATAGATTCCCCAATGTTCGCCCCATCCGTTCATCAACAGCCAGTCAATGAACTCTGTGCCTGCTTCCAATTGGATCAGATAAGGCGCTACTTCTGCCATATCAGGTGCTAACTCTTCCGGGAAAAGGCAGATTGTGAGTGGCTGATACTCATCCAACTTAGCAAGTAACTTTGGTATTGATGCGCCATCAAGCACAGCATAAACATTTATATCATCTTGCGCGAAGAGGAGTGCGTAAGTAGATTCAATAATGGTTTGTGCAGTCATTGGCAACCTCACTGGTCGATTGTTAATTCTGTCTGTCAAACTTCACAGAATGGTAGTCCGTCTTGAGCGGCCCTCTTCAGTATCATTGCGCCCGGACTATATGAACTGACCTCTCTGGTTCTCTTGGGGGGCGGCAATTCAGATTTCTCTCCCGGTTGACCGGTGTCGGCCTCTTTCGGCAATTTGGGGCCGGCTGGATGTGCGCCTGAGCCTGAACCGGCTGCACCACCACTATTGATATATACCATTAAGCCATTAATGAAGATCCCGCCTGGGCCAATGTTGATGAAATTACCTCCTGCTTTAAGTGTGATTGAAATGCCCGCCTCAATTACCACATTAATACCTGCTTTTAGATGGATCTCTTGGTCAGCATCGAGAGCATATTTCATGCCAACTTTACGTTGCAGATCGCCACCGGCAGTAAGCGAAACCGTGCCGCCGACCTCTTCGTTCTGATTGTATTTGACTTTTAGATGCTTATCGCGATCGACCTTTTCAAACTGTTCATTGCCGACAATCAGATGACTATTATTTGCCACCAATTCATAACGATCATTTTTGATTCGTACATCTTCATTCTTTTCCGCATGGATAAAGATCTGCTCTGAACCTTTTAAATCTTCAAAGCGAATCTCATTAAAGCCATTGCCACCTTTTGAGGAGAGCGATTTGATTGTACTCTTGGTCTTCTCCGTGGGCAGTTCGTAAGGTGGCATCGAGTTACCGTTATATACTCGACCAATGATGATTGGGCGATCGGGATCGCCTTCGAGAAAATCGACAATCACTTCCTGGCCGATGCGCGGAATGAACATACTACCCCACCGCTTTCCCGCCCAATTCTGCGCCACTCTGATCCAACAGGAACTCTGTTCGTTATATTGGCCTTCTCGGTCCCAATGGAACTGCACTCTTACCCGACCAAACTCATCGACATGGATCTCTTCATCAGCAGGACCAACTACCATTGCTGTCTGCGTGCCATGTACTACCGGCACTGGTGTTGTGCGGGCAGGACGAAATTGTCTCGGATATGGTATGCACTGGAAATGGTTGCGATAATCGAAATTTCCGATCGCATCAGCCTCCGAACTGCAATAGTTAGTGCCTTGATCGGCAGAATGATGAATGGCTGTGAGCACATATTCCTGGTTGAGATCGTTACGATAGTGTCTCTCAAGTTTAAATCTGGATCCTGAGATGAATCCTCGACTGGTGCTACTGCCTGAGATCAACACTTGCTCAATATCCTCTTCTTCCATTCTGATACCGATCAAGCGTTCACCTTCATCCTTGTTAAAATACTCGCCAGGGTAGTCGTAGATCTCAAATTTACGTTCATCCTTGCCGGTTATGTTTGTCGTTAGATCGAGTAGCGGTTGTTTAAAGTTAAAATCGTTCATCGCGTATCTGCCCGATCTTACTTCCTGCCCGATACTCCATTCCGTTATCACTTCATCGGAACGGCGCTCACCACCCGCCAGTTCATATCGGATCTTGGGTTGGTGTTTGCAGATTTGGAAGTCATTATAGTGATCGGCGAGCACCATAGTATGATTCTTCTCCTCATGTTCGAAGAAGTAGAAGATACCTTCCTCCTCCATTAGTCGAGAAATAAAGTTGAAATCTGTTTCGCGGTACTGCACGCAATATTCTCGCTCTTTATATCGGCCATGGAGACTCAACCTGAAACGAGCAAAATCGCTTTTGATAATTCTTTTAATATGCTCTTCAAGGATCTTCTGGATGATATCCGGCGCCGTCATATTCTGAAATATGCGGCAATTGGTAGTGCGCGTTAACATCCATACCCAGGGCACTAGGGCAGCCTGATAATAAGTAAAAATGTGTGAAGCACCACCCTGAGAAAAAGAACAGATCAGGCCATTGAGGTAGCGTTCGGTCTTGTTGTCACCTAGTACAATCTTGATCGTCGCCTGTTTACCGATTATTGAGTTGAAATCGATCGAACGATCTTCAGAATGGAGTCGCAGATCAAAGTGAAAGAGCCGAGAAATACCCTCTTGCCCGGTGAAACCCTGAAGCAGCAGTTTATCTTTTGGTAACGGGGTGTAGATGGCGATCTTCCGGTTATCCTGAGTGTATTTTGCTATCATCTGCCTGCTCATAATCACTAGCTCCTGTGATAAAGGGCGGCGTGCAATTGCTGCAATAATGTGGTTACATTGCTGAGCAATGCCGCCAGATCCCTGAATCTCAAAAGTGTGCCAGTATCCTCTATCAATTGCTTGAGAATCTCCGCTGCCTCGTCTTGGGAAAGATCATATCCCTCTTCACGTAGTTGATTAGCAAACTCCTTGCCATAATCCTTAATCATCTGCTCTTTCAACTCCTCATAGTTGTATGTTGGCATCAACATTCCTGCAGGCGGAAGAAAGATCAGCAGAGTGGCCTTAATTGCCAGCAAAGTAGCGACCGCATAGGTGAGTGCAATCAGCGCTTCCGTCAACTTCTCGACATATAGGATAGAGAGCAGAATGATATGGCGTACTGCACCCAACTTCATGCTTGGTGATTTAGCGGGATCCTTGATCGCGCTGGCAATAAAAAAGACGATCTCTTGTCGAGAGATCTGTGGAGTCAATTGGGTCACTATGCTTCCCGCCATAGTTTGAGCAGGCAGGGGATCAAAGAGTTTTGCGTAGTGATAGCGGCATTCTGTCAACAGGCGTAGCATAATTGGCACCAACTGCAGAGCGGCATCCGTCACACTACGATGTATGTGATAGAAGAGAGCAATTTCGGCAATATCTAAACCGAGGAGGCGGTGCCATAGGATCAACAGACTGCTCAAAGTAGCCGTCTCTGCTTCCATCAAAAAGATAATAGGTAGCCTGCTTGCTCCATGTGTGAGGTGATCCGGCCAGCTCTCTCGCACGAAGTTTAGAGGGTCATATTCATAGAGTTGATCGCCTTGACTGTAATAGACAGAAAAAGGAGAAGCATAGATCAACATCCTATTGCTGTTCCAGATTGTCCCTGGCTTCAATTCAATCTTGCCCAAACTACAAGGTACCAGTATGGAGTTGGCGGCAGGCAGCAACTGTGCAGCAGTAGCAACTGCCTGCGCGCCTGACGATACCAACCGAGGGCTATCACTATGTCCAATTGGCCCTGGAAACACATCCCTTTTCATCGCGCCTTCCGCCTATTGAATCTCGTATTTAAATCCGCCTCCATCTGCTACACTCACATTGACACGAGAGATTGTTTCGCCGTGTACCATTCTTGAGAGGAACTCGCCCGCCATCTCCGGCAACAGTGTGCCTGTCAAGATATGATCAACATTGCGCGCGCCGCTTTCGACCTCTTTGCAACGCGATGCGATCTCGTTTATCACTGCATCCTCATAACTGAAACGAGCACCATGATTTTCAAACAGACGGCGGCCAATGCGTCCCAATTGCAGCTTGATGATCGCGCGCATCACTTCGTCTTTGATCGGATAGAAAGGCACTACAATCATGCGACCAAGCAGCGCTGGCTTGAAGATCTTGAGTAGATCTGGACGGATTGCTTCCACTATTCCTGCTGGTGTTGGGGTAGTTTCTGGATCCGCGCAAAGTTTCATAATTGTATCCGTACCGGTATTGGAAGTGAGCAGAATCACGGTATTCTTGAAGTCTATCTCTCTACCTTCGGCATCTTCGAGCATGCCCTTATCAAAGACTTGATAGAAGAGTTCCATAACATCAGGATGTGCCTTCTCAGCCTCATCAAGCAGCACTACCGAATAGGGCTTGCGACGCACTGCCTCAGTCAATACGCCGCCTTCGCCATAGCCGACATATCCAGGCGGGGATCCTTTTAATGAAGAGACGGTGTAAGGTTCCTGGTATTCGCTCATATTGAGGGTAATAACATTTCTCTCACCACCATAAAGAGCTTCGGCTAGTGCCAATCCTGTCTCAGTCTTACCCACACCGCTAGGACCAACTAGGAGAAATACTCCTATTGGTCGGCGCGGATCGGTGAGGTTAGCACGCGCAGTGCAAATGCGCTGACTGATCGATTCCAACGCGTATGATTGACCAATGACGCGCTGCTTTAGGCGTTCTTTCAATGTAAGGATAGTTTGAATCTCATTGGTCAACATCTTTCCAATGGGAATGCCAGTCCAACCCGAGATAACTTCCGCAATTGTTTGCGAAGTGACACAGGGTTGCATCAACGGCCTCTCGCCCTGTATGTTACTCAGCTCTTGATTGAGCCTGGCGAGATTTGCCCTTAACTCCTCAATATCAACAGCAGCCGGTGTAGTTATGGTTGTTGGCGGGATAATGGTTAGCTGTTGAGCAGCACTGGCAGCGCTTAATGTTTGCGTTGCTGTTGCTGCTTTTACACCACGCACAATCACTTGCTCTTCTAGTTGGGAACGGATTATACGGATCTGAGAGATCAGCTCATTCTCTTTTTCCCATTGTGTCTTTAACTGTGTCAGCCGTTCTGTTTCCGCATCCCTGGCCGCTTTGGCTTCTGCTATACGCTGGGTGTGATCTGTACCTGTGATCTCTTCACGTTCTAGCGCGCTGATCTCGACCAAGAGTTGATCAATACGATGTTGGGCGCCTTCTATTGCTGGTGGAATGGCTGCCTGTGCGATTGCCACACGCGCACAAGCGGTATCAAGTACACTGACCGATTTGTCGGGAAGTTGACGGCCTGATATGTAGCGATGCGATAGCTTCACAGCATCCTCAACCGCTTCATCGAGAATGCGCACATGGTGATGCTTCTCCAGCATATCGACAATGCCACGCATCATTATTATTGCCTGTTCTTCCGTAGGTTCTTCGATCTTGATAACTTGAAAACGTCGCGCTAGTGCCGCGTCCTTCTCAAAATACTTCTTGTATTCCGCCCAAGTGGTTGCTGCTATGGTGCGCACTTCGCCCCGCGCCAGCGCTGGTTTAAGCAGGTTTGCGGCGTCGCTCTGGCCTGCCTGTCCACCGGCACCGATCATCGTGTGTGCCTCGTCAATAAAGAGAATGATTGGTTGTGGTGAAGATTTGACCTCTTCGATTACCGATTTTAGACGGTTCTCAAATTCACCTTTGATACCTGCGCCAGCTTGTAGCAGACCAAGATCGAGAGTGCGTACCGAGACATTCTTCAGTGATGGCGGCACTTCTCCCTGCACAATCCTGAGTGCGAATCCCTCTACTACGGCGGTCTTGCCTACACCAGCTTCACCAGTGAGAATGGGATTATTCTGTCGGCGGCGAGTGAGAATATCGATGATCTGACGAATTTCAAAATCACGTCCCAATACCGGATCAATATCGCCTTTTCGCGCTCGTGCAGTTAGATCAATGGTGAACTGCTCCAGCGCACGCATCTTGGCGGGAACACCCACTGCCGCTGCAGTTGTCCCTGTCGGTATTGGCGTTGCGCTCACTCCTTTATTTTCCTTCGAGCTAGCAGTCAATTCGATCAATTTTTTCTTGAGCGATTCTACCGAGATCAGTTCAAACTCTTTTGAGATTTCGCGTGCTATGCGAGCCAGCGTGGTATCTTCCAACAACGCGAGCAGCAGGTGGCCGGAATGGATCTGGGGAGCATTATAATCGATCGAAGCGATCAGCCAGGCTTTTTCGATCAATCTGGGCAGATTGGGCGAGAGCGCCGGTGTGCGAGCATTACCAGTCTTGAGTCGATCCAAGGCACGTGTGAGATCCCTCAATAATCGCGCACTATCCACTTCATAGTGGCGAAAGATCTTCATTAAATCGCTATCTTCCACTTCTATCAGCTTCATCAAGAAATGCTCGATATCGACATCATAATTTGTTCTCGATAGACAAAAGCCGGCAGCCTGTTCCAATCCCGTGCGGCAGGTGTCATTGAGCTTATCAATGAGCGATTTAAGATTTATATTCATAGCCTCTTCCTTCCCATTTTTTTCATTTTTAGTTTGCTCTTAAGACGACCTGCGCGTCGTCAGCGGTGAATTCTCTAGTCTTCAGCCAGGAAGTCCATCCCAGCCTCGGTTGTTTTTTACTGTCCCTAGAGAGTGCGCAATAAGGCACCTCGGCGGCTTTTAATACCAGTTGCAGATCAAAATCGAGTTCTAATCCGACCAGCAATCTGAGCAACTCTGTAACTGGTTTAAATGCCGAACCGACAGGCAGAAATGCTTTGAATCTTTGCAAACTGAGCGGCCCCAATCGCAGACGGAACTTCGATTGGTTATCACCCACTCTTATTCCTACCACAGTGTTGATCCCTAGTTGACTGTTTGCCTGTCCCAGTCGAGTAATACTCCCCTCATCTAGCTTTAGCCATTGCCAGAAGAACTGCTCAATCTGGGCAGGCACACCAAAATAGTCACTCAAAATCGCCTCGGTGGCGCTAGCTGAATGTGGCCGTTGCGAAATCAAACCGCTAAAGCGCAACAGTCCTTCATCGGCAAAGCTCAAGCGCCCGCGCAATCCACCTGTGCCCATACCAATAATGCTGAAAAGATATTCGGTAAAAGGGCTACCTTTGCCACGCTCGTATGCTATGGGAAAGCGATACTTCACCCAGGCGCGAAAGAAGAGTGAGATCAAGCGATGATTAAAGATATCGAAGAACTCCCAGATGGCGCGATCCTTGAAGCGCCGACGCTCCATCAACAACTCAGTATAAGGATGAGGCAACACCCCTAGCGGACCCGTCAATCCAATAAAATTGACGAATAGTTCCGCATTCCGATCTTTATCACCATTTCTATTACTGGCAAGCAGTTGACGTATCTCGGCAGGAGGAAAGCTTAGTGAAGGATAGGTACGAAATCGCGCCACTTCAGAAGCGGGATCGTTATTATACCCCACCGGCTGCCGTTGCGGTGCAAGCCTCTCCAGTAGACGAACAGCCTGAAAGAATTCGAAGCGATAAGGCTGCTCGAAGAGAAGCTGCGCTAGAGTAGTATCTGTTGTCCGGTTCTGGGTGGCCATCGTTTTATGTTCCCTTCTCGTTGTTTCGATCTAATAACGAGCTGGTTGAATGAGTTCATCGATACATAAAGCCCCAGAAAACGCTCTAGCACTGAGGCAAAGAGGAAGATGCCACTACCCACATACTGTTCTTCATTAAACTCTATCGTGGTCTCAATGCCGCGCACGAAACCGGTACCGATACGCTCACCGGTCTGTCTTACCGCACGACGACTATTAACCTTCTCAATCCCTATGATCTGTTTGCGCGTGGCAGCGGAATCTAAGAGATCATAGAGTTGCAATATCTCTCGTAAAGCATGGGGCTGACCATCCTGTTCATCAGCCACGATCGATAGATGGTTGAGCAGCAGATGAGAAATTAGTCGCCATTGTGCCCCACGCCGCATCGGTGGTCTCAGTGTGTTGGTTGGTTTCTTCAAACAGCGCACCCGTGAGAGCGGCATAGCGCCTTCAACTTCAAAATCGCCCTCACGTTCCCCGAACGGCAACTTTCCCGGCAGATCGCGATTTGTGCAGGTAATATGCGCGGTGATCGTCTCTACAGCAGGAACGTGAGGGTTGAAATCTAGATCGACCAGTGAGAGATAGACCTCCGTGCCAGTATCTTCTTGGCGTTCAGATGGTCGTCGTGTGGCATACCAAAATGCTCGCTCTTGCCCCTCTTCATAGACATGACACAAGGAATAGAAAGATTGGAAAGTGCGAGGCTTGCGCAGGGATGGATCTACTGCCATTACTGAGTCAATGGTATAGATCTCAGTTGCCATCTGACGATGCACATCGGGAATTACATGGTACTGGTACTGCTGTTGAGTAAGCTGAATCGGCTCGGCGATCTTTTCAAAGAGATTTACAATTGGCGCACAGCCAAGCTGGAATGTGTTGGTGTCAACATTCGAGCTTGGCGGTGTGACATTGCGTAGATGAATTAGAATCTCAAACCTATCGCCGAAGTTCGCCTGCGCGGCCAGTTCCAATCCAGTAACATCGAAGAAGAGAAACTTGGCTGGAAAGGCGAAATATTCCGTGAGCAGTCGATAGCCGATAAATGATTGCGCCGTGTAAGGCAACATACCTTCATCAGGCTCGAAGCCGACAGTTTTCAGACTGGTGGGCGCTAATAGTATCGGCACCGGTTGTCGCGCTGATCCCCCCCCCTGCCGCTTAACTACTTCCGACCGTAGTTCTATGTTTACACAATTATTGAAGAGTAACTCGTAGAGCTGATAGACGAGTTTTGCTTCACCATTGATATAGAAGCGCACACTGCTGATCAATTTTGATGGCTCGCCGGACAGATCTTTATCGCTCTGTTTTAATTCGCTAAGTTTGGTGTTGTTCAAACAACGCAGCCTGATCTTGATCACGGCTTCACTCCACATTCCCTTGCTGTCCGGTGGCGCCGGTGATTCCAGTGATGCCGAAACAATCTCTATCGGCCAGAGGGTAACAGGATAACAGGTGCGAAAGCGGCAAGGTGTACCTTGAATCGGACGTGAATAGAGCAGCGTGTTACGTTTAATGGAATAACCGGCAGTCAATTTAGCTTGTGTGGGATCAAGAGCAAATTGCGCGATCGACATTGATGGTATCGGTGCGAGGTAATGGGGATAGAGAACATTCAAGAATGACTCGGTTACTTCCGGGAATTCATCATCGATCTTCAAGCGCAGACGCCCAGCCAGAAATGCAAACCCTTCCAGCAATCGCTCAACATGAGGGTCTTCGCACTTATCCTGTTCGAGCAACAATCGTCCCGCGATCTTGGGATACTTCTGTGCGAACTCAGCGCCCAACTGACGCAAAAAGGCCAGTTCACATTCATAGTATCCAAGCAGTTCGTCGCGCATTATTCTCCCTCCACAACATACCTGCCGCTATCAAGGCGTAGTATCGTATCGAAGGTGACCGGCTCGGGCGCCGGCTCGATCTTCAATTGCCCATCGATACGGAAATGGAGTGCATGCTCAAGCTCATACAATGGCTCAAGCGTTACCTGAATATCTTGTAGACGCGGTTCGAAAATCTCTATTGCTCGTGCTATCTCGCGCCGCATCTGCTCAACCTCTTCAGGATTTTTTACACTCAGGTTGGTAAAGTCGGGCAGTCCATAGACAAACAATGAGCGATTTACCTCTTGCAACTCCGGCGCCAACTCGATTGGTGTCTGGCGTGTGTTGAGTAGCCATTCAAGATCACGCCGGACTGACTGCTTCAACTGACGTAGGCTTTTGGCGCGCGCGAGCAATGGCTCATGCGATAGTTCAGGTTCATAATCGATCAATCGATCGAGAACAGATGCAATAATTCGGATCTCATTATCAAACCTGGCCATAGCATTCACCTCTAACTAAGAAGATTAGCCACAGAGTTTTCTATGATCCTGCGGTTCAACACCGTTGATGAAAACAACTGAACGAACCATCGCCTAAAGGCGATGGGTTCAAGGTGCGAACTAAAGTCCTGTTCCGAGCAAAGCTCGGCATAAAAGGCCTGTCACATATCTCCGCGCCCCCCTCACCGCCCACTTTTCCGTTTTTGGTTCAAGGCCGCCGCAGCATTGGACGTGCTACGCCAAAGGCCAGCGAATGCGAAAACATCCACGCCGACACCCGCTGCTGGCCCGCTGCAATCCGAAAGGTCGAATAGCATACCCGATTTATCAAAGGCGCAAATGCTAATAACTTTGTAACCAGCCACCAGAGAAACAGATCCCCCTATGATAAAACCGCCTGCTCCGTCGAGGTCGTTGACAGAGAAGGCTTTCCGCACGTTCAGAGTTGAATAGTGGAGCTTTTTGGTACGAAAGTCTGGAAGGCCAGTTCCTCCGATGCTTTCGCCCAGACCAGCTCCCCCCGCAATAAACATGAATGGCTCGGTAATGCGACCACCGCCGCTGAAGTCGAAGAAGAACAATCCTCCACCGCCACCTACTGCACCGCCCATCTTGGCCAGCAGGACCGCTTCCCAATTCCAGATTTTCTCGGCCCTTCTGAGCCAGCTTGGAGAAGGTTGCGCTTTTGGGTTTGGAGGGCCAATTGTACCAGGTTTTGCCATGATGATACCTCCTCTATCACGATCTCTCTCGGAGTTTCCGAGAGGTTGTCATTTGATGTGCAGGTTTTCAGAGCAGAGCACAGGGGATCCGCAATCCCCCTGTGTTCTCTGTATAAGTTCTCTGAAGTTAAAATTCTTCTTTCCATAGTTAATAAACCTTGCGCAGTTAGACTTTCTTGTTCAATTTCAGATCCCAACCTCCTGGCACCGCGCCTGCCGCCTTGCCAGTCTCAACATTGAGCTTGGTATACTTCCACTCGATCTTGCCATAAGCAAATGAGATTTCTTCCAGCGGTACGGTTTCACCATGTCCACTGCCGCCTGGACGCACCGAGGTTACCAACACATCGGTGAGTTTATATTCCATATACGGTTCTTTATCTCCACCGGCGCGGCACATCTCCAATCGCGCGCTCTTCAGATGTTCACCACTACAGCAGGCCTCCATCAGTTTTGGCGAAGCTTTGTCGATCGCCTTCACTATTACCAGATCACCAAACTGAGCGCGTTCCGCCGATAGTGATCCGGCTGTGCTTGGTGACGCCGAGGTCGGCTGACTTACCGACCAGCTAAATGAAAGCACCTCAATCTCCTTCTTATGTTTTTCATCGGTACTTTCACCGTCAATTCCTTCAATCTTCAAAAAGGTATCTATAGCCATTGCATTCCTCCATTAGTTAAAACAGTTGATCAACTTGTTTGGTAAAATACAGCCAGATATTACTACCTGTTAAACCTTCTCGTTCGTCTTCAAATTCCAGCCCTTGATGAAACGCCTAGGTGATTTCGGATCCTCAACCTTGAGTTGGTCATATTCCCATTCGATCTTTCCATAACTGAAAGAGACTTCTTCCAATGGGATTCTTTCCCCATAGCCGCGCCCACCACTGCGTACCGAAGTGATAATCACGTCGTAGATGTGATAGACCATATAGACCTTACTCTCATCAGCGGCGCGAGTAAGGCTCAGATGGGCTTTTTCCAGATGTCTCCCACTCGCGCAACCTTGTGCCAGATATGGAGAAGAGATGTCGATCGCTTTGTAGATAACGAGATCGCCAAAGTGGGCACGCTCTGTTGTCATGGCACTGCCATAACTAGCAGCGGCGGCACGCGGCTGGGCGACACTCCAATGGTAATCGAGTACCTCAATGGTGCCTTCATGTTGTTCGTGACGGCTCTCACCTAATAGCCCTTCAATCTTCATGAAAGCACTAGCCCTATTCTCTTGTTTGGGCGGACCGGAGAGCAGTTTGATAATCGTGCCCAGCAACCCAGTAATCTCCTTGATCTGCCCAATATCTTTAGGTATCGATATTCTTTCATTTGGCGATGACATGGCTTAAATTCTCCCTTTCACTTACCGCCAGCTATCCCAATCGCGAGAATGCTGCTACTTCTTCTGAGCTGGGGGCGGCAGTTCGGCCACCAACCGCAGTGAAACAGTCACTTCTTCCAGTTGGAAGTGTGGCCGCAAAAAGGCTACTGCTTTGTAGGCACCGGGCTTGCCTGGTATTTCGGCTACTTCTATGCGCGCCTCTCTGAGTGGATACCTGGCCTTCATCTCCTGACCGGCAGTATCATCAAGCATCACATAATTGGTGATCCAGCGATTAAGAAAATCCTCGCAGTTCTTGCGTGACATAAAAGAACCGATCTTGTCGCGCATTATTGCTTTCAAATAGTGCGCGAATCTCGACACGGCAAAGATGTATTGCAACTGTGCGGAGAGTCGAGCATTGGCATTGGCAAAATCGGTGTCATACTTCTTGGGCTTATTCGCTGATTGTGCGCCGAAGAAAGCGGCATAATCGGTATTCTTGCAATGAACCAGTGGAATAAAGCCGAGATCGGAAAACTCTTTCTCGCGGCGATCGGTGATGGCAATCTCGGTGGGACATTTGAGCGCGACTTCGCCTTCATCAGTTCTGAAAGTATGGGTGGGTAAACCCTGCACCAATCCGCCACCTTCCACGCCACGAATCGCCACACACCAGTTATACTTGGCAAAAGCTTCTGTGAGCCTGGTGCCAAAAGCATAGGCAGCATTGCCCCAAAGGTATTTCTTATTTTCGTAACCTTCAACCTCTTCTTCAAAATGGAAACTCTCCGTGGGTACTGTATCTTTACCATATGGCAGACGCATTAATATGTGAGGCAGACAGAGGCCGACATAGCGTGAATCTTCCGAATCACGGAAGGAGCGCCACTTTAGAAATTCGGTGCGATCGAAGATCTTGGCCAGATCTCTAACATCGGTCAGTTGTGTGAAGTCATCCCAGCCAAACAGTTGTGGCGAGGCGGCAGAGATAAATGGCGCATGCGCAGCAGCAGCAACATTGGAAAGCTTCTCTAACAACTGTATATCTTGCGGATGATTGCTGAATTCGTAATCACCGATCATTGCGGCGAACGGCGCACCTCCGAATGTGCCATACTCTTCTTCATAAATCTTCTTGAAGAGTGCCGATTGATCAAACTCCACAGCCCGCTCCATATCGCGTAAAAGCTCTTTTTTCGTGACGTTCATGACGCGCAATTTGAGCATTGTGCTGGTCTCGGTTTCAAAGACCAAATGATGCAATCCGCGCCAAGATGCTTCCAGCTTTTGGAATGGTTCGGCATGCATAATCTCATTAAGTTGTAGCGACAGCAGTCGGTCGATCTGCGCGATGCGGTTATTGATCATCGCTTCGACATCTTTTGCGATCACCATTTCACCCTGCATGATCTGCTGAACAAATTCGCCCAACATATCTCGGGCTTCCGCCAATTGTGATTCGTCGCGAACTAGGCGACCTTCCTCCAGTATCTTTGATAACAACCCAGATTCTGGTGCTTGTTCCACTACTATGGTCGCTACGTCTGGTTGTTGGGTCTCTAATGGTTTACTCATTTGTGCCCTCCTTTACCTTAGCTTCGTCAGCTTTTTTAAGACCCAACGCGTTGCTAAGCTGTTGCTGACTGTTAGTGTTCTCAACAATATCTTGAAGCAATTCACTCAGCCGCTCATTACCATCCATTTTGGAGAGTAGATCAGACAGTTTGCGACGCGCCTCTACCAGCTTAGCCAGCGGTGGCACCTGCTTAACAACATTATCTGGTTCAAAATCCTCTAGCCTCTTGAAGCGCAGTTCCACGCCTAACTTTGATTCGTCATCAGTCAACTTATTTTCGATTGTGTATGCTAGCCTCGGCTTCACGCCTGCCAGCACTTGATCAAAATTGTCTCGATCGATCTCGATTAACTTGCGATCTTTCATTTTAGGTAGCGGTTGCTCTGGTTTACCGGAGAAGTCGCCTAGTATGCCGAGGACAAAAGGCAACTCCTTCATCTCGATTGCGCCCCCGATCTCAACATCGTAAGTGATATGCACGCGCGGCGGACGCACCCGATCCAGCTTGTGTTGTAAACTCTCCTTTTTAGGCATAATGCTTTTCCTTTCTTAACTAGAGTTGAAACAACTCTAGTTAGCCATTCCGTTATTCTTCAGCGGGCGCGCTGGCCAATGGTATGATGCCGAGCGTGTCTCGCAACTGTTTGAGTACATCATCGTTTTTGATCACATCGACAAGCCATCTATCCAATGGCATCTCACCCCACTTAACGGCGCGGTCGATGAGATATGAGATAGGGTTGTGCGGCTCTGCTTTATGAAAGTATTCGGCGATCTCCTTCAATCGTTTAATCGCTTCCAGGCGATTGCTGATTGTTCCGCCCGTGTTTAGCATGCCGCCTTTACTGCTTGTCGCTATTGCCGCTGGACCTTGCTCAGCGACCGCCATTGCGGTTGTAGCCTCTTCTTGTGGATCAGGCTCCAAGATACGTTTCTCTTTAACAATCTTGCCAATCAGAGTGCGCAGCTCATCCAACGTCATCTTGAGCGCTCCCATTCCCGGTGTCTCACGAGCCAGCTTCTCATCCATCAATCTGTCTAGCGCTTCAAATTCCTGCCAGCTTTGGTCTAATAAAATCGCCGTCTCTTCATAAAAAGCGCGCTTGCTGGTGCGCTCAGCAATACGCCATTTTTCGCTTGTGATCTTGCCCTCTTTTTCTGCTCGCTCTCTCATCTCAAGAAAAGGTTTGAGAGCATCAGAATCGAGCCCCTCCAAGTTCTCCGGGATCTCAAACTCCTTCGATTCTTGCCATTGAAAATAAGAGTAGTTCGTGCCAGTAGCCGAGTTAGTGATAGGTACTTCCTTAATGGCAACAGCAAGTTGACGATCGAGCCAGGCGAGCGCATTGGCGCGCCCTTCCAGATCTCCTTCTTCAATCTCTGGATAGAGATTGTCCCAATAACGAACCATTAACTCCCTAATAAACTCCAGTCCTGCCCGCAACCCAGCAAAACCATGCAACTTGACCAAGGCTTCAACTAGCCAGACACCTATCTGCAGATCTTTTGTGCGATTCTGGAGCGCATCTATTGCTAAATTAGCGATCTGAGACCAGGCTGGAGTTTTTGTCTGCGCTTGGCTTTCACCAAAAGCCTCTTCGACACGACGCGCTTCACGTATCTCGCTATAAAGTCCAGAATATTGCAGACTCTCACCGACAGGATTATTGCCAGGAATCGGTGTTAACAACGCCTCCATATCGAGAGACTCTTCTTTGGCGGTGGCAATTGCTGAAGACATTGCTGGTACTCCTTTTTAATGCCTTAAAGTTGGTTAACAAGTAATTGACTAATAGTTAACTGCTAACGAACAGGTGTTCCGGTAGTGCAAGAAAAATTACACATGCCATAAAGGATCACCTTTTCTGAATTGACACCAGCCAGAGCTGTCTCCGCCCAACCACCGACAGCGGGATCTTCCATATCAATCACATCAATGATCATATTGCTCACCTCCTGATCAATTTTGAGCTGATGCTTGTGATTCCATTACCCTCATACCACTATTTTGCTTTCAACATTTTGGTCTCAAATTCAATCTCTTTGAGATCGAAGATGGTCTTCTCTTTATTATCCGCGAGGTAAACATGCATTCCGTTCGCAACGTAGAGGCCTTCAATTACTTCTTGCCAATCTGTCATCCTGCCCAACTTGATAAGATCGTTGGGATGCACGCTTGAACCTGGATAGAGCACCGGCACAAATACTTCGCCAATGATCGCGTCAATCGTTGTAATGCGTGCTCTGGTCCATAACAGATCGCGCAACTCTTTTGGCGCTTCAATCTCCAGGCGCTTGATCTGTTCAAAAGGCAACCAGGTGTACTTCTCCTGTACAAACACTTCTAGCACAGGCGCAAACAGATCATCGTAGTCTCTAAGGTTATGGATCTTCTTACCATTGAGTCTGCCGGCTACTTTGGGACGTTCTTGCTCCGATCTATCCAACAGTTTACGCGCTTGCTCTGGTTGCTTTTCACGTATCCGATCGATCGCTGATAAATGGAAGTCAATATAAGCAGGCGGCGGCATCAGAAAATTTGGTTGTAAACTTTCACTCATGAGTCGCTGTCGAGCGCGTTCCGCGATGATGTTATTGCGATATGCCTGCACGCCGATCTCCGCTTTTGCGCTCTGCAGTGCCAGTACATCGAGTTGGCCTTCGGCGCGATTCCATTCACCTTTGAAACAGAGCAACTCAAAGAGAAATGTGCGACGCCAGTTGTCGGTCGGATTAGTTTTTACTTCGAGCGTCAAAGTTTCGATTGCGGCCTGCAATTGTCCAGCATCAAACAACTCTTTGGCAGAGAGGCTGATAGTTTTAGGTTTTGACATTTTGACCTCCAGATCTAATTTCAGCGCTATCTCTAATGGTTATTCCCGCAGTTCTTGAGGAGCGCGAAGCTGCGCGAAGAGATTACGCTGAAAGGGATTGATAGTGCTTGATGGCCGCAATAGCGCACGCACTGTGGTATTGCCGATATTCCATGCCAATTGGAATTGATTGCCGCCAGCAGAGAGGTTTGGACCCCCGGCGGCAACCATCTTGAATAATCCCCATTCCCCTGGATATGCTCGCTCAAAGATTTGACCACCCGTTATCACGGTTATTTTTACCCCTGATGAACCGGCCCGCGCCGGCCAGACAAACTTTGCTGATTGTGGCGTGTTGCCCCGTGTTTCAGCGCGAATACCATCAATTTCCAGTACTATGTCCGAACCTGCTACTGGCTGCAGAGTAATCTCATAGTTCACTTCCGGTTGCTGGCCACCGTGAGGAAAGAGTGCATCTCGCAATTGGCGCACACCATTCAGATAATTGATAAAATCTGGTGAGAACTTGAATGCTCCGGTCTCTTTTAATCGCCAGCGACCCTGCGCATCTTCCAATGAAGTTGCCAGCTTGTCATTGAAGAAAAGAGTAAATTGTCCATTGACCGGGTTGAAGAAACGGGCCAGATCGGTTACTGCCGCCTCTCCAGTATTGGTAAAAGGAAAGCCCGCTTCCAGAGCATGCGCTTTAGGAAAGATCTGCTCTTTCCAACTACGTTCTATCTGTTCGTAACCGCTGCCATAGAGCATGGCCCGTAAATTACCCAGTGGTTGCCTAAGAAATGCTAGGGAATCGGCAGCGGCAGCGGTTTTAAAATTCTCCGTTAATTTGTTCACGCTCAATTCAGCTTTGTGCAACCCGATATCATCCTTGCCTGTTAACAACAGTCGAGAAGTCTGCGCCAGTTGATCCGCAGAGGCACCCTCCAGGCTATCCAGCACAGTGCGCAGCACTGCACGATATTGAGATATCCTTGATGCCTCTTTCGCCGGTTCGGCCATAAATTCTTGTAGTGGTTTGAACTCTTTCTCAACATCGATAACACCAGTAATGTCGGTTGGGGCCGAGGAGAAGAGACTCTTAATCCATCCCGTAATTCCTCCCCTCTGAGGATTTGCCGAGAGATTGGTTTGACGCGCGACCTCTGCGGCCAGCAACACCATAGGTGAATCGCTGGCCGACAACAGCCTCATCGCTTCAACAGCCTCATCTCGATTTCTAAAGGGCATAATCACAATGCCCTTAATGAATCTCTGCCATTGCGCGGTATAGTCACGAAAATAGAGGCTCTGCAGCTTGCCTATATCGGCTTTCAGATCTCGCGCTGGTAATGCCACCGAACCCATCACCCAATCCTCTTTGCCCATCTCTTCAGCGGCTGTTTTTAATGCCGTGCTCATATAGTTGTGATAACCCTCTACGGTAAAGCTGCCCGCTACCGTGTATGTGCCTGTTATCCAACCACGACCGCGCCCTTGCAGGATGGTATCAGTGCTTACGGCGGCTACTTTGTTATCAATTTCTGAAGTGAGCCGTTTGTAGAAGCGATTGATAGCCGGATAGGCAGTTAACAATCGGCGTGATTCCGCAACCAGTTGATCATTTGCCTTAATATGCGGAACATCATTATGAATTGCTTGGTGAGCATAGAATTCAAGTTGCTGCCGCGCTACCAATTCCATATCCGGCGGGGCTATTCCTTGCCAGTAGTCTGCCAGTTGATTGGCAAGAAAAACAGGCTCACGCTTCTCCGGATCAGAGAGCATAAGGTAGGTTTTAAGTCGATCATAGTATCGACCCAGATCTTCCTCAGTAATCTTGGAACTATCCTGTGCTTTTTCGGAGGTGAACCCTTGCAGATCTTTCTCCAGAGCGGCAACTGCAGGTTTAAAGAATCTTCGCGTCAAAACTTCAAAATAGATTGCACGCAGATTGGGATTGATCGCATTGCCGCTATAAAGTCCGAATCTATGCGAGAACGGCGGTGAAGCCTGATGATAAGTATCGAGTCTTTCCAGCGTTTCTCGCAAAGATTCCAGCGCTTCTAATTCCGCACGCAATGCTGCCGGCTCTTTAGCTATTGGCTGTTTGCCGAACTCGGCGCGGCTAAACTCCTCCACACGCGCAGCTCGCTCCACGCCATCGGCAATAAGTTCTCTATTTTTGCTCAGAGAGATAAAGAACCCACCGACGAGAAAGAGCATCACTATCACTGCTATTGCCGTCAATACACGCTGTACTTTGTAAGGTTCTCTTTTTCTGATCTGAAATGACGCAGCCAGATCTTTATCGCGCAGTAATATCTGACGAAAGAGATCTTCGATGAAGTAGCCCTCCTTAGCCACCATTGCTGCTTCATTGGCTGGTTTCTCGATGGTTGCGCCGATCGGGGCAGCGACTAACCGCCTCTCAATGCTGCTGTTGATTAGATAGAAGCCACGCACAAGAGGATTATCATGGAATGGATTTGGTCTGAAGAGTGCGGTGGCAAAGAGTGCCAATCTATTAGCCGCTTCGCTAAACCTGATGGGGAAATCGAAGATCAGTAGCTGCTCGGCAGTCACTGCCGGCTCACCCAATCGTACCAGACGATGGCGTATCATGGCATCATAGAGATAATCGAATTCGATATCAAAGATAGGATGCCCCGCCTGTTGAAGTGGTATTGTTGCTCCCCAAGCTTGGGCACGACCGCCATGATCATAGGTACGGAAAAATTCTTCGAAGCCGGAAATAGCATTAGCATGGGTGAAGATGAGGTAGACTGGAAAGCGAGTCTCTACCTGCTTCATGGTCTCATCAATGCGGGTACGCAACGACTTTGCCTGTTGCTCAATCTGTGCCTCTGTTGCGCCTATTATTTCTCCGGCATTCACGCTGATAATAAGGCCGTCAATAGGACGATCTTTGCGATATTGTTTGATAGTATTTAACAGCACACTCCATTCATTACCATCAGCACCTTCCTTCTGAAATCGTCCCGCAGTATCGATAAAGACTGCTTCATCGGTGATCCGCCACTCACAGTATTGTGTGGGTTGTATTACATTCTCATCTAGGCTGCGTTTGCTGGGTAGAATGTGATAGTCGAGTCCCGACAATAGAAGCATTGATGTCTTTCCACTTGCGGGCGGGCCTGCTACTAAGAACCAGGGGAGCTGATAGACAACATCACCAGATTGGGTGGTTGCTAGCTTGGTATTACGCAACCACTGTACTGCCTCTTCCGCATCCCGCTTCAATTCAAGATAATTTGCCGTTGCAATTTCACTAGGGTTTTCTCTTTGTTCAGCAAATTTTTGTTTAGTATCTGCAGATTTTTCTCCCCGCCTTTTGATGAAGTAGTTGATTAAGAGCGCAAATGGGAAAGTGAGCAGAATAATACCAATCAGAATTATCTGCCCTCTAGTACTGAGGCCATAAGAAGAGCCGAGTAACCATGTCAATATTCCTGCCACCCCATAGATGGCAATCAGTGTGAAGATTGACAGAATAGCTCTAAACCTTTCCTTGTGCTGAGAAAAAAATGGCATTGGTTGCTCCGCGTTACTTAATTAACCATTAGTAAAAATTCAAAAGTAAAAATTCAAAGGCAAACTCCATTCCAGGTAGTTGAAGTTACTGCAAACTTGTTGTAGTTAAGATTCAACTGCCACTAAATTCTTCAAATTCTTCTCTACAAATTAGGGTTTTCAACTATTAATTAAGTGCTGGTTTGATTATTTAATAAAACCAATAAATGCGGATTATTTCGACTACAGTGCGAATTTTTCCATCCAATCTTTCTCTCCCTGCTACTGTTTTTAGGTCACACTTAATAGTTTGAGAGGCACAATCATTGCATTGAGTACTACTCGTCAAAGATGGTTCTGAGCTATCAAGAAGGGTTGAGGAGGCGTGAAGTGTGAATGTAGAAGGCACAAAGAATATAAATAGCCTTACAGCATCACAGGTCAAATCAGATGCGAACGACGATTCACGCTCACAACCGATACGCTCAGGCGCAAGAATAGAGAAATACGAAATTATCACCGAGATCGGCAAAGGCGGGATGGGCACGGTCTACAAAGCACTGCATCCGCACTTCAAAAAATATGTCGCGATTAAAGAGATTAGATCTGAGCTGGCTAATAATCCTGAAGTTCAACAGTGGTTCGAGCAAGAAGTAGAGTTACTCGCGCGCCTTCCTCCTCACCCTAACATCGTGATGGTAAGAGATGCACTGGTTTGGCAGGGCAGACTCTTTCTTGTGATGGATTATATTGAGGGAACAACTCTCGGTGAACTAATTTACCAAGGTGCTATTGAACCGGCACGAGCACTATTGCTACTCGATCAGATCCTCTCGGGATTGGCAGCCATACATGAGCGCGGCATAGTGCATCATGATTTAAAAGCCAACAATATTTTGATCGATGCTGACGGCACAGCCTATATCACCGACTTCGGCATTGCCGAATGCAAGAAGATAAATGCCCGTTCGAATCGTCGTTGCTATTCCACTCGGATGGCCACGGCTAAATATGCTGCTCCAGAAGTTATCGATAGTAGTCTGGCGCGCGACAATGGCGAATATCAGATCGATATTTATGCTATTGGTCTGCTTGCTTACGAGATGCTGCTTGGTGAGCAGCGATTTCGAGAAGAGTTTTCACAAATCTATCAGGGATCGCCGGAAGGGGTGGTTGAGCGCTGGTTGAATTGGCATACCGATCTAAACCGCGCGGCGCGCAATCTCAATGATATTGAACCGCAAATTCCTAGGCCGCTGGCCCGTATAGTTGAGCGGCTGATGGCAAAAAATATGGATGAAAGATATAAGAGCGTAAATGAGGCCAGACGTGATATTGATGCGATTAAATCACCGAACGGCAAAATAGATTCATCAGCAGACAATATCACTATGCCGCTTGATCAACAGCATAAAACTGCTGCTACGGTAACAGCAGCCCCAGTTGTCCCACTGCCATTACGACCACGGCGTACGACATTGCCGCCGCAACCGCTGGTGACTAATGGGCCTGCTACAAGCCCGGCAGTAAGCACAACAGCACCTCTCCCAACAATCTCGCCATTGCTATGGAAATGGGGGACCATCGCCAGCGCAGCATTATTGGCAGTAGTTGCCTTGATCCTCTATTTGGCGTTGCCTGGTGAGCCTGGGTTTCTCGTTATTGTGCGGGGTGCGCCACCCTTCAGTAATGTCTACATTGATAATATCCACCGAGGGATCACTGCAGTAGATGGCAGTATTAGAGTGTCTTACCTCAAATCGGGTAAAAGGCTGGTGCAGGTTTGGCATGAAGGTTATGCCGATTTCAACTCATCTGTCACTGGTAATGATGGTGAGGAACGCTCGTTAATCGCGGAACTGGTGCCATTGGTAGTCGAACCTTCTTTGCCGTGGGAGATTGAATATACTGGACCTATGATCCTGATACCAGCAGGAGAGTTTACTATGGGCGATGACAATCATCTTCCTAATGAACGTCCTGCTCACAAAGTGAAACTACTAGACTATTACATAGATAAATTTGAAACCACTAACGCTCAGTACCAGACATTTTGTGAAGCAACAAAGCGGCGATTACCAGCCAACCCCTGGTGGGATGAACAGTATTACAACAACTATCCCAATGCTCCGGTAGTGGGTGTGAGTTGGAATGATGCCATTGCTTATGCGCAATGGACGGGCAAGCGTTTGATCAGTGAGGCAGAATGGGAGAAGGCTGCTTCTTGGCAGGCCAAAGAGGGTAAGAAGCGGCAATGGCCCTGGGGTGATACACCTGAGATGGGACAGAGCAATCTAGCTGCTAATCATCCTACATCCATTAATCAATTCCCCAATGGTGCCAGCAGTTATGGTGTTCAGGATATGGCCGGCAATGCTGCCGAATGGGTAGTAGATTATTATCAGCCTTATGCTGGCAATACTGAACCTGATAGCGATTACGGCACAATCAATCGAGTGGTACGGGGGGGGAGTTTCCGTAGCGATTTTAATGATGCCAGAACGACGCGGCGATTCTATCACACTCCTGAATTCAAGCCTGATGAGAAACGCACGCGCAGTTGGTTGATAGGTTTCCGTTGTGTGGTATCGGCTGATGATCCAAAGCTGGTGGATTTTTTGCGAATGCGTCGTGTGCGGCCATTAACTGAGTCGCAATAATAAATTTTATTGATAATGGTAGGCTAACTATGAGAACAGGGCAGAGACTATTGACATTGATTGCATTACTGATTGTATGGCTATTTTTTTATAACTTTATTATCGGATTGGCTGATGGACAAGGATCTTCGTTGGTATGGGACAAGCCCCAAAACATCAAGCGCGTGGGCAAGCCGAAACGTGCGAAGCCACGCGTTCACGTCGAACACGTGCCGTTGCTTACATTGGAATGGCGAGTGCTCAAGCGTAATGATGGTGGCTCTGGGCAAGAGACAAATCCCAAGAGTATTTTTCACACTGGCGATCGTTTACGATTGGTTGTGAAAGCAAATCAGCCGGGTTATCTTTACATCATACATAATAGTGAAGGGCAAGATGGCACACTGTTATTTCCTGATTCGCGTATCAACAATGGAAAAAATTTTATTCAGAAGGATCAGGAATATATTCTACCTGCCTACTGTCCCACGCCGGAGTTTGATGATCCGCATGATTGCTGGTGGCGAATGACGCCACCAGGTGGTGCCGAAGAGTTCACACTGATCTTCAGCCGCGACATGATTATCGATCTTCCTAATGAAATCATAGAAACCGGCCGCGTGATTGTCAGACTGAAAGAGATCCAAGAACTCAAATCTAATACCAAACAGAAACTGCAACGGACCAGTCGCCCCAATCTCAGCCCCATAGAGGGCGGAGGCGCTGGTCGCTATGTCACTTGGGTTACCAATACTAACACCAAAGATAACGAAGAATTGATTGAAACTCTAGTGCTTGTCCATACTGGGCATAATGGGAGTACTAATCGATGAGACTAAATGATAACAGACTCTTTGTAAATGAGCAGTAATTCTTGTAGAAAGGGAATAATCTTATGAGATCGATAATGAGACTGATAGTAATTCTGTCTGTCCTGACTTCACTGGTATCTGTGATCACGCAGGCGCAAAGCCAGAATATCCGTGCGCGCGCACTCTTCAGAAGTGGCAAATCCGACGCTATGCGAGTGCTGATCTTGAAGCAGGCCAGTGATGGTAGTCTGGTGCCGGCTGCACCCAATCGTACCTTTCAAAAAGGCGATCAGATCAGGATAGCATTTGAGAGTAATTTCGACGGTTTTGTCTACATAGTCAATGTCACGCCGGGAGGCAAAAAGCTTGTCCTCTTCCCTTATGCTAAAGAGACCAACCGGATAATTAACGGACAGCATTATGAACTGCCTTCGGACAGTACTTTCATTTTTGATGAGG
This sequence comes from Acidobacteriota bacterium, assembly GCA_040758525.1. Lineage (GTDB taxonomy): Bacteria > Acidobacteriota > Blastocatellia > Chloracidobacteriales > JADJPF01 > JBFLVQ01. The sequence continues at coordinate 7,310 of JBFLVQ010000011.1, read as the reverse complement.
AGAAGGGAATAGAAATAGTACAAGTGATCATGTCGCGTGAGCCTATTCAATATCTTGATGATGCGATTAAGAATTCGCAGGGAGAATTGGGAAAATCAGCCAGCAGTGCAGCAGCGGAACTCACCAGCAGCACAGCCAAGATTAAGACAGGTATCGTTGCAGAGAATATCACTATCGTGCTGCCACAGACCGGCCCCGGCGCAGTACGCACACGCGGTATCATTCTTGCCCCCGGCAAGGATAAAGATAGAGAGGGCTCTTTTATCGCAATACCTGACAAACCTCAGAAGGCGGTAGATAAGACCAAAAAGAATGGCGCGGATGGTCGTTTGCAACCTGGTGAGGTTGCTGTCTTCGAGATTCGTCTCGAACATATCTAAATTTGAAAACTGAGTTGGTTAAAGATGCTTACAGGCAAAAGAAGCATAACTACTATGGAGGTAGTGATTATTACGGTATTGTTCTCGCTGGCACCATTGCTGTTGATCAGTGCAATGGCAGACCAACTAGCGAAGAGCAAACAGCTTTCTACACCCTCATCTGAGGTGCGCGAACTGGTCCGACGTGCTACCTCGGCGGTTGGGCTAGTAACGGTTCATAATCAGAATGAAGCAAGTAAGCCGCGACCCAGAGGCTCTGCGGTTATCATTCGTGATTATGGTTTGGTCGTTACCAATCTACATGTTGTCACAAATGAAAAGACCCAATCGATATATGACGAATTGCTCTTTAATCTCGCCACCAATGATGAATCAAGATCATGGCATCGCTATCGGTTGAAAGTACTAGCAATCAACCGTGAGCGAGATCTAGTGCTGCTGAAAATTATTTCTGATGCTGAGGGTAAACCATTGCCTACAGGGTTTGTCTTTCCCATTGTTCAATTAGGGGATTCGCATTGCCTGAAGTTATTGGATGACCTTTTTATCATTGGTTATCCGGAGAAGGGTGGCACAACCATAACCGTCAATATAGGTCTGGTCGAAGGTTTGGATCACCTCGATGATTGGATCAAAACTGATGCTCGTTTAATTCATGGTAATAGCGGAGGCGCAGCGTTAGACCGCGAAGGTAAATTGATTGGTATTCCTACGAAAGTGGTTATCGATAGCCAGCGCATAGATAACGATGGAGACGGTTTCCCAGATCAAATTCGTAATTATGGTGCCATTGGTTATTTAAGACCGGCTCATCTTGTTACCAGTCTGATTGCACAACTTGATGACAAGGAACAACCAGTGATCGTAGCTACGGTCTCGTTGATTGCTGTGCATGGCGTGATCAGATCGGCTCAAGGTAGACCAATTGCGGGGGCGCGCGTGGGTCTGATTAGCATCAATGACGAAGAGGTTACTCCCACTAATCTGCTCACCTGGGGCGGCACAAACGCGGCAGGTGATTTCGAGTTGAATAAGCCGGTACCTCCCGGACGCTATAAGTTAAAGATAAAAGCACTGGGGTATGAACCACACACTGTTCAGGTAGAGGTTGCTCCAGGTATGCAGCAATTGGTAGTTGCCCTGCAACCATTGTCAACACCATAGGTATAAACCATGGCTAATCTCTTCTTGAGTACTTTTATATGAAGAAAGCGCAACTTACCATCAGTTCACCCAACCTGCCGAGACGAGAGGTAGAACTGTCGGGTAATACATCGATCGGTCGCGCCTGTGATAATACCATTAGCATTGAGAGTGCGGGGATTTCTCGCTACCATGCACTCATTGAAGAGCATGGTAATGGATACTGGTTAAGCGATCTAGGCAGTGTTAACGGTACAATTGTTAATGGTCAGCGCTTAGTTAGCACTAAGAGATTGTCTGATGGCGATACAATCACACTGGGCGAGAGCCAACTAATTTTTCATTGTCTGGAAGCATCACAAAATATTGACGAGAGCGGCAAAGCAACCGGAAAAGATAGCGGACAACAGCAAGTGATTGAAGGCTGGCCAGTAGTTTCGACTTCGCTGCCATCAACCCACTCTTCCGCATCCTCAAAGAGACTGATATTGATGATTGTAACTATAGGGGTAGCACTTGCTGCGGTTGTTATTATGCTAGTAATTCGTACATCTATTAAACCGCAATCGAGTCGTGACATAGTACGAATTATAAGCCCACAAACCGGTATTACCGTGCGCTCTCCAATTAAAGTGCAGTTGGAAGTGAAGAGCCCTAAGAAGATTGAGCGTATCATCTACCAACTTGATGGGGTGGCATTCGAGAGTGTAGACATTCCACCCTATGATATAAATCTCGATCCTGCTCGTCTGCTGGCCAGGTTCCCTGCTCTGGGAGTGAGCAATCACGTGCTATCGATCACGGTTGAGAGTCCTGACGGTAGCAAGCAGTTACAGTCCGATACATTGCTGCTCGCTTTCGAGATAAAAGATTCTACTCTTGACACTGCCGATAAGAAATTGAGTGATAAGGATCTCTCACCCAATGGCGACACAGAGGAACTTCTCAATACTGGAAAAAGCAGGCAGACGGGAGCAGTTGATATCGCTGCACTGGCGCAAAATCTCGCTGGCCAGATCTCACAGAAGAGTGGTTATATCTTCAATCCACAATTGACCGAACGCATATACTCGCGTAGCGCAGAGTATCGTATCAATATGATCAGCGACGCGCGCCGCTATCGACGAGAAATAATTAAGGCATTTCGCGATAAGGGCCTGCACCCATTGTTCGGCTTTGTGCTCGCTACGAGTCAGAGTAGATTCAAGACTGACAGCACAACTATGGAAGGACTTGCTATTTGGCATATACCACCACAGATTGCGCGCGCTTATCTGGCTGCTGGAGAGACCGAGAGCACATTTAATGATCCAAAACGGGCCGCAGAGATTGCTGCCGCATATACAAAAGATCTGATCAATCTTTTTGGACTAGAGAATTTTATGTATGCCGTCTCCTGTTATGGTATGTCGCTCGATCAGGCTGGGCAGATACGTCTAAAGCTAGAGGAGGCGAATACAAAAAATGATTATTGGAGGATGGTGGAGATAGGAGTTGTGCCGCGCAGTGGCGCAGAACAGGTGATAAATTTTTTTGCCGCTGGCATTGTTGGTGAAAACCCTCAACTGTTCGGACTGCAGACCGAGCGTCTATCTTCACTTTATTGAGCAACGGTGGAAGTCATTCTCACAATTCAATCTCCCGCTGGCCTGGAACAGCTGCCTCTTAGCTGCGATCATCTCACAATTGGTCGTGGCGAGAATGCTGGTATAACGATAAAAGACAGTTCACTATCGAGACTGCATGCAAGTATTAATCGCGCCGTAGATAGACTTTGGGTGCTTGATGAAGGCTCAACTAATGGCACCTTTCTTAATGGTAAAAGAGTTCCTACGGAAGGGTTGCCACTTAAGAATGGTGATGAGATCACCATTGGTGTGAGCACTAAAATCCGTATTGCTGTTTCCCAAGCAAAAGATGAGGGTAAACCAAGTGCCAGAAGGGTGACACCGTCACGCTCAAAAAAGGCCAACAGCAAGCTCAACCTACCGTTAATCTCTGCGCTTTTATTGTTCTGCTTTTTTCTCCTCTACATGATCAGTTTGAAGTTGCTGGCTCCATATGAAAATGGCTCCCAAGATAGTACTCACGCAGGGACGGCTAATAGCCAAAACAATGATATTGTCAAGGAGGATGTAGATACGATAGCAAACGGCAATGGTAATGTCACAAGCACAGGCGATACTGGTCAGAACAACGGTTTTTCTACACCACAGGACAATCTCCTCGAAACAAATCTGAACAAGTTCTATTGGCAGATGAGTGAAGAAGAGAAGTACGATTTTATAGATCGCCGGGCGCAGCATATCGCTTTAATGATGGGAAATCGCCCTTATGCATTCACTAACAACGTACTTGGACATATCAAAAAGTATCTTGATGGCTATGCCAGGCGCGCTAATAGTTCTTCCAAGCAACTTTGGAGTGAAGGATTGGGTTCTCTATATGGCCGGGCGAGCACTTATGCTCCGCATATAATTCGTGCCTTCAATGCACGTGGTGTGCCACCTGTGGTAGGTCTTTATATCGTAACGATTGAGACCGAATATCACGATTGTCTGGAGAGTCCTGTAGGTGCAAAAGGCCTTTTTCAATTTATGCCAGAGACGGCGCGAGCCTATGGTGTCGATCCTGCCGATCGTTGTGATGTGGTGAAGATGTCACCAGCAGCAGCCCATTATATGAGTGATCGCATCACCGAGTTCGGCAGTGACTCCATGAGTGTGGCACTAGCCATTGCCGGTTATAATCGCAGCCCCGATTCCGTGCGTCGCGATCTGCACGATGTACTCAGCAGTGAGAATCGCGAGCGTAGTTTCTGGACACTGGTGGCTAACTCAAACCAGCTCGATCGACCATTTCAGAATGAGAACATTAAATACGTACCGAAGTTTTTTGCCGCCGCGATTATTGGCGAAACCCCCTGGGCATTCGGCTTAAAATTGAAACCACTCTCCGCCTATTCGACGATTTCTCAGAGTATTAATACAGGAGATATTGAGACGAGGGCGCTAACGGTACTACGGCGCATTAGCAATGATGAGAACCCTTATGTATTTCCTGAGTGCGCGCTCATCGATATTAAATCCTATATTGATAGATATTGCCAACAAGCAACATTAGTGGATCTGCTTCGTTACCTAGGATCACACAGTGAAGAACTGCGTGAGCGTGCACAACGTGAGAATATTGAATCGGCACTGCTTGTCTACACAGCATTGGCAGAGATTGATGGCGGTGGTGCAGAAGGCAATTTCGAAACTGTCACGCGTACCGCATTGCCAAAATTGCTGGCACTGAAAGCTACGTTCGGTGGCGAGTCGGCAGATAGCAGTCTGTTAGTAATAGCTGCTTATCCTATTGGAATTGGCACAAAGAGATCGCACCCGTTATTGGAGACGATGCGGCGCGTGGTTAAAGATCCGCTTACTGAACGTAATGTCTGGTATCTGCGTGAGCACGGTCAATTGAGCGATCAATCTTATGAATTTGTTATCAAATTTATTGCGCTCGGTATTATTGCCCAGCATCCTCGCCAGTGCGGTTTTAAGATTAACCCACTAGCATTTTGAGATTGATCGTCCATGGCAGCAAGAGGCAGTTGATTGCATATCTTTTGCATGGTTGTTATTGAAATTAAGAACAGTGAGGGAATTAGCAACTATGAGCCGATATCGCAAAGTAATCTGGAACGAAGGCATGCTGCTCTCCCCGCATCATTTTCAGCAGTGGGATAACTATTATGAAGCGGTACTAAACTCAAGATTATCATCGCTTATTCCCTACGAGTGGGGAATATTGGAGTTGAAGATTAACCATGAAGCGATCGCCAATGGCTATTTCGAATTGATGAATTGTCGTGGGGTAATGCCCGACGGATTGGTGTTGAATATTCCCCAGACTGAACCGGCGCCCGAGGCGCGTCCTATCGCCAGCCATTTTGAAGTTGATGCCGAGCGGCTGGAGGTCTATTTAGCGATACCTGCAAGACGCATGGGAGCGGCAAACTTCCAGTCCAAGGTCGGCAATGGCGATCCATTAATCCGTTATTTGCAACTACCAGGCAGTGTGCTGGATGAGACGACGGGAGAGAATGAACAGCAGATCGCATTTGCCTGTGGTAATTATCGGATATTATTTGGCGAGGAACTGCGCGAGGGCTACAGTGCTATAAAGATTGCCGAATTGGAACATACGCCAACAGGTCAGCTGACTCTCTCGGAAAACTATATACCTCCTGCTCTACACATAGACGCCTCGTCTTGGTTGGTCAACATGCTCCATCAGATTATTGAGATACTAATCACCAAAAGCAGCACACTGGGCGAGCAACGCCGCCAACGCGCTGCTTCACTGGCCGATTTCACCACTTCGGAAGTGGCAGCCTTCTGGCTGCTCCATACAGTCAATTCCTCCATTCCTCAACTGGCGCATTTGTTGCGTACGCGCATTGTTCATCCAGAACAGCTCTATGTCGCGCTGGCCCAACTGGCTGGTTCATTGATGACCTTTGTAACCGATCGCCATCCCAAAGATCTTGTTCGCTATGATCACACCGATCTCTATTTTACTTTTAGCCGCTTGGCGACTGAGATACGCGAACTGCTAGAGACAGTAATACCTACCCGCTGTGTCGGTATTCCATTAGAGAATATTCGCGAATCACTTTATGTCGGACGCGTGCAGGATGATCGCTTACTGCAGGAGGCAAAATTCTATCTGGGTGTGCGTGCACAGTTACCAGAAAGCCGTCTGCTTGAGCGTGTACCGCGAGTTGTTAAGATTGCATCCCGCGATGTTATCGATGCTGTAGTAGCATCGGCATTGCCTGGTGTGGTTATTATTCATGCCTCTCCGCCGCCCTCACCAATTCCCACACGTGTCGGTTTCCATTATTTCGGCTTCGATAGTATAGGGCCTTATTGGGATTCAATTCGGGGTTCAAAGACCATTGCGATCTATATACCAGACGAATTTCCTCAGGTCAAACTGGAACTATATGCAGTTAAACCTTAATAGCAGGTTTTCCCTGCAAGTGAGGAAGATAAAGATGCAAACTACAATAGCAGCTAATACACCAGCCGGATCGACAACTAATCCAACTGATAGTTGGGCGACTAGTTCAACTACTACGCGCAGCCTGGCTAACTCAGATAATGGACTTATGGATCTTGCTACTCCTGTGTTGGAAGTAATCATGCAGCTTAAAGCCGGCCTGATCAAACCGTCCAATGATCTGCGCACAACATTTGCCGATCTGTTCAAGCGTATGGATCAGCAAGGCGATCAATTAGGATTCAAAGGCGATCAACTTCAAGCCGTGAAGTTCGCGCTCGCTGCTTTTGTTGATGAGACGGTATTGACAGCTGATTTTCCATTGAGAGATGAATGGGAGAAATATCCATTGCAATTAGAGTATTTCAAAGAACACTTGGCAGGCGTGACATACTTTGAACGGCTCAATCAATTGCTCAAAGATGTAGAGAAGAATGCTAGCGTAATCGAAGTTTACTACCTCTGTTTAATACTTGGCTACAAAGGTAGATATAAGCTTTATTTAGAAGATCAACTGAGTGGTGTGATCGAGAATGTTGCCGATCATTTGCGCCGAGTAAATCGGTTACGGGCGGGCGCGCTTTCACCACATTGGAAGGTAAATGATCAACCGATACTGACTACCGCTCCCAGTCTTCCATTATGGATAAAAGTGACAACCGCGATAGTATTAGGCTCTACTATCGTAATCTTTCTAATACTAAAATTTTTACTTATGAGTAGTTTGAATGC
>JBFLVQ010000010.1:0-40239 GCA_040758525.1 Acidobacteriota bacterium | reverse complement strand
AACCAAACAAATGGAGTCAAAACCTTAAGCTAGCTAAGTAACTATTGAAATATAAGTAGGGAAATGGGACGCCCTGGCGTCCCATCAATTCATAAATTAACTGGTTCGAAATGTGGAAAGCGACCCTTAATCTCCTCAAGCGTATCGAGTGCTGGTAAATCTGCAACCTTGTCCATTGCCTCCCACACCTTGGCTACTTCAGGATGATGATGTGCCTGTTCAGATGACTGCGCTGTGCGCCATTCAAAAATCTCTATATAAGTACCATTCTTAGACTTTACTAGCACAGCCGGGCGATCTGTAATTAATTCTAATTTTCTTAATGTTGGTACATGCTGAGCAATTAACTTGCGTAGTTCCTCATCTTTTCCTTCATGTGGACGATATAGCGCAAATACAATTTGGGGTGTCATAGCTCTCTCCTTTCTACTTACTATCGATTATTCAAACCATTTGATCCATCCACCAACTACTTGTTGTAGACGATCCTTTGCTAAAACATAGCTCCATTCCCTGCCCTGTCTGTCAATAGTGACTAAACCTGCCTCTTCAAGGATTCGCAAATGACGACTGGTTGTCGGCCAACTACAGGAGAACCGACGCGCAATCTCCCCTGCCGTCATACTGCCACCACGGGCATTAAGGACCACCAAGATATGCCGCCGAGAAGCGTGCGCAAGTGCCTTAAAGACACTTTCAATATCCTCTAACTCCTTTACACCACGGCCTTTAGTCATTTAGCAAACTCCCTAAATATTACTTCTCAATATTTAGCAAAATCGCTAAATATTGTCAATCCAGCTTTGAAGATAATGGCACTGTTTTGGTTAAAGCAGATTAGCTACTCAGTTATTGATATAGATTTTTTCACTCTATCCATAGCAATCAATCGATAATAACGATTTGCCACAAGAATTTCTTTTATGTTATTAATCCTAGTTCATTAAAAAAAATGCATCGCTAATTGCACAAAATATCGCAACAAAATAGGCTCAGCCTTATTTTTACTATTGAACTAATTTGAGAATCTCTTTGGAGGTAGCTATGTATCGTTGTTTTATTTCACTGTTTTGTCTGGTAGTACTGGCATTGATAGGAGTAACAAAATTACAGGCAGATGGTGATTCGGCATCTACACAGCCAAAACAACGCAGTTTTGAGTTTACTTATACTGCCAGTGTCAACATTCCTGAGGGAGCACATTCAGCCGCACTCTGGTTACCGGTGCCAAAATCCGATGCCTATCAGGAGATCACAGGAATGCGGGTAAACTCTTCCTATCCAATCAGCTTGTATACTGATCCTGAGTACAACAATTCTATTCTGCATGTAGCTGCAAAGGCGCCTAAGGCTGGTCTATTCTCTGTAGAGATGACCATACAGGCACGGCGGCGTGAACATATAAATCGCCCTAATGTAGCGCTAAAGGCGTCAGATGCAGATCCAATCGATCCATTAATGCCCCGCTGGCTACAGCCAGATAAGTTGGTACCGATTAACCAACGTATACGTGATCTAGCTGCAGAAATAACCAAGGGTAAAAATACAGAATTAGAGAAAGCGCGTGCTATTTACGACTATGCAGTTACCAATCTTAAGTATGATAAATCTGGTGCAGGTTGGGGTAGAGGTGATATCTTCTTCGCTTGTGATGAAAAACGTGGTAATTGCACCGACTTTCATGCCCTTATCATTGGTCTATGCCGTGCCTCAAATATCCCTGCCCGTTTTGGTATGGGCTTTACCATTCCTAATGACAAGCCAGAAGGACAGATTGCTGGCTATCATTGTTGGGCAGAACTCTACCTCAATGGGATAGGTTGGTTACCAATAGACGCTTCAGAAGCAAATAAGAATCCTGATAAACGGGAATACTTTTTTGGTGCACATGATGAGCATCGTGTGCAGTTCACCATTGGTCGTGATATCCCGCTACGTCCAGCACACCATTCTGATCCTCTCAATTTCTTTATCTATCCATATGCTGAGATTAATGAGAAACCGGCCACTGCAGAGAAAAAGTTCTCCTACAAGAGTCTATAAAATTGCCCTGGCTTTCCCTGGGCTAGTCCTTGGCTAGCCCATTTCTCTACCAGTGATTGCACATAGTTATATTTCCTATTATTATTTGGCACAAAGGTATCATTAGCAGTTTCCTTTATAGGAGGATAATACATGATTGAGCGTATGAGGGAGATACGCCGTCGCCGCCATCGTTATCAGAAGCGTCGCCGGCTGCGTCTTCAACTAACGAAAGCGACAGATGAAAAGTATAAGCGGTTGTTGATGGAAAAACTGCGCAAATCTGGTAGTAAGGTTTAATTTGTGAGGAGGCGACTACTAGTCAGCCTCCCACGCTTCCCATTTATTGTTGATTTACTCTAATTAGACTCTCCCACCACACGCTTGCAAGAAAAGCGCTTTAGCCCACCTAGATGCGCCAACCCGCATCCAAGAGGATGAAAGAAGGTGCTTATGAAGAGAGTTTTCTCAACTTTGCTTATTTTAGCGATGGTACTAGCATTTAATGTACAGCTACTACAGGGCCAGACAGAGAGCGTCAACCTCAGTTTCAAGACCCTTGATGGCCGCTCTGTCAGCCTTGCCGACCTACGTGGGCAAGTCGCCGTTATCTCTTTTAGCGCCAAAGGTATTCCCTTAATGCGTTATGAACTGCCGCAGCTTGAACGCTTGGCAGCAAAATTCTCTGATCGCGGGGTAACAGTATTTTGGGTAAGCACTAATAGCACTCGTCCTAAGAATCAGAACTATGCTTCTGATGATGAACTACGTAGCTTGGCCAACCAATACACCCATCTTACAGTACTAAGAGATCCTGATGAATCAGCCTATCGTCAACTTGGTAGTGATGCGCTGCCGACAATAATTATTATTGATCAGAGAGGAAGATTGGTGGGCTCACCACGTACCGGTATCGATCCTCAAGCCAACCTGGTTGGTGATCTTGCTGCTACCTTAAACCGTCTATTGGCAGAATAGATTCTTAAATAGATTCTCAAATTGACTCCGCAACTACTTTGCCTCCTCCACCGATAACCTGTGTAAGTAGCTATTCTGAATCGGAGATTACGCAGGTGCTCTGATCAGAGATAGTTGAAATTAAATTACGAAGATATAATGGAGGAGCGCTTATCCTATTTTTTGGATAATGTAATTGCGCCAAAATCTATATGAGTAGAATTAGAGAGTCTATACAATCAACAAATTATCAATCGCTTTCAAATTCCAATGATAATTCGGCATCGGTAAGACTAGGTGAGAGTTCTTTATCTCAGATAGCCGAGCGTTTAGGGCTTTCTCAAGAAGCCTTACGCACAGCCAACCCACAGATTGCCGATCCAGATAATCTCAAAGTAGGTCAAGAGATCCTCTTACCTACTCAAGAACAGAATCAAGTCTCTATTAACAGACTATCGATACGTGCTAGTGCCTCTGAAATAAGATCTAAATCGACAGAGAAGAGTCTGCAGAGCCAGCTTTTAGAAGCAAAAATAAGAACTACCGGGTTTGCTTCCGAGACACAAAAGGGTGGGTTCAATAATCTCGCTGCTTATTCAGGAGCATTAACGGCAGAAAGTCTTAGTGGCTCTGCAACCACCAATCCTAGACAATCAGCAGAAGCACAGATTAAACAGGATTTTGCAGAAAGATTCTCTCGTCTGGCTAGCAATAAGTCTGAGTTTGACGCAATGATGAAAGAGGTCTATGGCGCAAACTATGACCCTGCAATGGCAGAGAGTTTTCGTCAGCGTGCTCTTAAAGGAGATTTTAGTTGGCTACCTAAAATAGAGTTCACCAGCGATGAGACTCTACAAGGAGCTAATGGTGCTTATGACAGTTCTAGCAATGTTGTCTATATCAATGAAAAATTCATTAATGATACCTCAATGGCATCGCAGATCTATCTTGAAGAGACAGGCCATTTTCTTGATGCAAAACTGAACAAGACGGACACGACTGGTGATGAAGGAGAGATGTTCCGACGTCTGATGATGGGTGAGCAACTCTCTAGTACTGATAAAGCTGCGATTCGTGAAGAGAATGATCTTGGCACAATCAATGTAAATGGCAAAGAGGTTACGGTAGAGTTTTGGAATCCTTTCAAAGCTATTAAAAAGGCTGCTAAGGCGGTTGGTGGAGCAATTGCAGATGGCGCTAAAGCGGTTGGTGGGGCAATCGCTAAAGGAGCAAAGGAAGTAGGCAAAACCATCTCGCATACAGTAAAGGCGGTTGGTGGGCTAGTTGATGGCGCGCTAGAAGCCGTTAGAGGCAGTATTCTTAACACCTTTGAAGGAATTAAGACTTTTGGTAGTGGAATAGGAAAGATCTTTACCGGCAAGTTTGGTGAGGGGTTTAAAGATCTTGGACTCGGTCTGGTTAAGACTTTTGTTCAGACCCCAGTAGATTCCATACTAATGGTAGGAGGAAGAGCCATTAGTGGAATTCAAACCATCTTTCGTCTTGAGCCCCCTGGACGTAAGTTGACAGGACCTGAGATTGCTGCGCTTAGACAGGTTTATGGCGATAGTATCGATTACTCTAAAGTAGTAATTAAAGAGGGTAATGCTGGTCTGTTCAGCCTAACCGGAAGAGCATTTACACATGGAAATACGATCTACATTCCCAAAAAATCTCTTCCATTAACCCAACAATTACTAACCCATGAGATGGCTCATGTGTGGCAGAACCAGAATGGCGGCACTGACTATATGAGTGAGGCGTTGTGGGGACAGTATTTGGGCGATGGATATGATTTCGAGAAGGGGATCAAAGAGGGTAAATCCTGGAGTCAACTTAATCCCGAACAGCAGGCAGAACTGCTTGAACAAGCATTTGCCAATGGTTTCTTCAATGCCCCAGGAAATAGATTCTTCTACAATGGAACAGATTATACAGACTACCTTAATGATGCTCTACGCCAGGTACGTAGCGGTAAGGGTGCCCCGTAAAATGGAATTGAAATTTTAGTGAGAAAGCAGACGGCCTGTTAGGCTGTCTGCTTTTTTAAGTAGCATTATCACCAGGCTATGCAGCAGCAGAACGCAAGCCGAACAACCCTCGCTCTCCACGCAGGCGTGAAGTTCCCAATAATGAGTTGTAACTCTGTTTGCGTAGTACCAACTTACCGGTTGTATCTATATCAACATGTACAATGTCGCCTTCGCTCACCTGTTTGGTTACAACAATATTTGAGATAGGTATTATCAAATGGCGCTCAATCGAGCGTTTTAGTGGGCGCGCACCATAACGTTGATCATAACCATGGGCAAGCAAGAAATCTTTTGCCGCTTCGCTAAACCGTAATACAAAGCGGTTCTTTGCCGCGATTAAGACACGCCGCTGTACTGCGGCTAGCTCTAGTTCTAGTACCTGCCGTAAGGCCTGCTCATTAAGCGAATGAAAGACAATGACCTTATCGATACGATTAAAGAATTCGGGAGCGAATTTTTTCCTTGCTGCCTCAATACCAACCTTGAAGATCTTGTTATTGATCTGTTCAGTTATTTCACGCGGTGGATTTACAAAGCCCAAGCGACCCTCGGTGATCTCACTCATTTCACGAGCGCCTAAATTTGAAGTCATCACCATAATGGTGCGGGAGAAATCAACCCGGCGGTTGTCACCAAGCGTAAGGGTGGCTTTGTCAAGAATGCCTAGGAGTAGGTGCCAGAGCGCGTCGGAAGCCTTTTCGATCTCATCAAAGAGGACAAAAGTCAATTGTGCGCGGTGTGTGTGATAACGATCTAAATTCTCCTGTGTGAGTAATGGTGGTGTCTCGCGATGACCTAGATAGCCAGGAGGAGATCCTATCAGTTTAGATATCTCATGAGAATGTTGCATCTCAGCACAATCTATTTTGACTACACTCTCTATATTACCAAAGAGGGCTTCGGCAGCGGCCTCAACACAACGTGTCTTGCCAGATCCAGTCGGCCCAAGAAATAATAATGTACCAATCGGTCGTCCTGGTGTGTGCATTCCCGCTTGATAGACTTGAAACAGTTCTGTGAGTGCATTGATAGCAAGCTCTTGACCAACTATACGGCACCTTAACTCGCGCTCGAAATCAGCAACCTCATCACTACGATACTCTGTATTAAGTAACTCTAATTCACCTTCTGCCTCTGTGCAGCGCATTACATTTCTCTCACCAGCATCCCGCATAAACATATTATCAACCTCCTGAATTTCCCTCTCTTAAACAAGGCAAGGTTTATGCCAAATGCTAACGCAAATTGTCACTCTAATTGACTTATCAAACCGCACTAGATTAATACCATATCAATTTAATCACTAGATTTTTAACCTCTACACTCAATCATTACACATAAATACCTTTTCATAAACTAGAGTGGATGTTTCAATTCATATCAACCTGCACGAGAATAATACAAGATCCAACTGTTCCCTATCCTGACTTAGCTTCCCGATCTACTTTTTTCAAGACGACATCGCTGTGGCATATAGATTGCCGTATTACTGCTGGTATTAATAGCGAATCTCTGGCTTTTACTAGCAACAGATTGAAAACCTACCTCTGGGGAGGAAAAAATGGATCCGCATTACACCAATTTTGAAACGACAAGAGGGATTGAGAATAATATTGGTAGTGCTAATGTTCAGGAGATAATCCTCACCATGCCACCCAATATCCTCAAGGATATGGTGAGCGCAGCGGTAATGAGAATGGACATGGCACAGCGTATTACATTTCTCAAAGACTTCCTCTCAACTCTCAATAAAGCAGGCATTAATGTGAATAGTTACCTTTTGATCTTGGGTATTGACACCAAGCGTGTCCAAGATATTACCCCCAACGATTTTGGCCACTTGATACGCTACTTACGGCTAAACCATGCGCACAAGTTCTCTGCGGTGACACAGGTAATGCAACGTTACCCAGAGATAGTCAGCACCTTTGGTTCATATAAAACTAGAGACCGCTTGACAGCCTGATCGGGAGGAGTGATTTGTACTCTGGTGTTGAATATACCAGATGTGTATTGAACCTCTTCCCTGTATTAGGCGCAATCTTGGAATAGCCTTTGCCTATGGGATCGGTTGAGGCGATTGCTAAACCTGACGAGACGCTCGCGTTTGCCCGTAAGGGGACGCTTCAGCGTGGAACAATCGTTCACTTTCAGTTCACAGACTGTTTTGGAGGAAAAAATGTACAAGAAAACGAGTATCTTGGTGCTAACTCTAGCGCTGCTTATTCCGATCGGCTGTGCGCAGAATCAGCAAGCCAGCCTAGACAATCAGATTGAGTCCAGCCTGGATAATCAAAATCTGAAGGATGTTGATGCCGATGTGCAGCAGGGTGGCAAAGTAGTACTTACCGGTACAGTCGAAGACGAACAGCAGAAATTACAGGCGGAGCAGGCGGCCCGCAACGTGAGCGGCGTCACTGATGTGGAAAACCTCATTAAAGTTAAGCATACCGAAGGTACAAGAACCGATACTGGAATTGACACTGAGCCTGATACCAATACTCCCACTACTGGGGGCGATACTACGACTGGCGATACCGCAAGCAACGATACCTGGCTCTCATTTAAAACTAAGTTGGCACTCTATGCAGATAACCGTGTCTCGGGCACTGATATTGATGTGGAATCGAATAATGGTGATGTTACACTGATTGGTAAGGTGCCGACCAATGAGGCCAAGAATGCCGCGTTCCAAGTTGCACAACAGATAAAAGGGGTCAAGAAGGTCAACAATCAATTGCAAGTTGTGCCGACAACCAAGCGCGAAGTGGTTGATGAGAAGGATAGCAGCATCACCGACAATGTTGAGAATAGACTTGAACAAGATGCACAATTGAAGGATGTCAATTTCTCTGTCAGCACCAACAATGGCGTTGTCACACTAACCGGTACGGCAGATAATATCGACCACGTAGAAAAGGCACTTCAAGTGGTTAGCTCTATTAAAGGCGTTAAGGCCGTCAATGCCAATGCGGTAACAATCAAAAACCAACCACAGAAGAAAGGCTACTAAGGCTAGTCATTGCTCTACTATTAAGACCGCTTTCACCTATTAACCGAGCAGCCTGAAACAGTTTCAGGCTGCTTGCTATTTTAAATCTGAATACTGGTAAGTTGGAAAAGAAAGAGGGTCTCTTCAGGACCAGTAGTCTCTGGGTAGGCTCTCTTCATCACTTTTTCACAGGCTTCTGCAGAGGCAGTCTCCCTTAGTAAGACAATAAATAGATAGACCCAGTTGGAGATTGCTAGCAAAGTGTTGGCACTGATCGAGCGAGCATTCAAAGTAAATCGCAAGATATCTAGATCTTCTGTTACATCAAAATAGTCGAGTACGGGAAAGAGCATACGTATCTGAGCCTTGGATCGATAGAGCAGCAGAAAGGCGGTCTCGCGACCAACCTGTTCCTCTACAGCAAGAAAGAATTGACGCATAATATTAAGCACTTTGTTAACATCCAGACGTAACAGAATATCCTGAGCCGGTTTATTAAGCTCGTCAAAACCGATCTGTAGGATTGGAGTAGCCAATTCTGGATGCTCTAGTTCTAGCTGGAAGGAGGGCATATTTTCTATGATCTCTTGACAGATCTTGGCGGCTTCTGCACGTGCACGCTGGGTGGCGGCCGACTCAGACATGGATGGGGAGAGCGTACTATCCTTGGCAATGGATGGCGTTGCTGACTTTATTTCGGCAAATCCCAGTTCTATAAAAGGAGAAGGCATCTGCTGAGTAAGGATAAATGACTCCTCATCTAATGACTCCATCAGAGCTTCATTGATCGATATTAAACGGTTGCCGCAGCTACGACAAAATGTTTGGCTATGCGAGTTACTTATCCCGCAGAAGGTGCAAAATATCGATACGCCAGACATCTTATCAACCATAGGGCACTTTATACCATAACTAACAGGCAACTGTGGCTAACGGCGATGAAATTTTTCTTTCAAAATCAGTTGCAGGAAAAGTATGTTACCAATAAGATAACGTCGCCAGAGCCGACGTGGCTCTTGTAAAAATCGATAAAGCCATTCCAACCCAAGATTTTGTACCCAACCAGGAGCACGCTTGACAAACCCTGCAACATGATCGAAACTGCCTCCCACACCCAGCGAAAAAGGCACGTTTAGCACGTGCAGATTGGCAAAAAGCCACTTCTCCTGCCGAGGTGAACCCATTGCAACGAAAAGTATGTCTGGAGCAGCACGCCGTATGTCATCTACGACATCCTCAGTGCGGCCGAAATAGCCATTATGATAACCAGCAATCTTCAAACTAGGGTATTTACTCTGATAAAGACGCACTAAAGACTGTATTACTTCTGGTCGTGCACCAAGAAAATAGACCGAGTAGTTGCGGCGTACAGCAAGCGCCACCACTTGCTGAAAAGTATCTATCCCGGTCACTCGCTCTTTTAGTGGACAACCTAGATAGCGTGAGGCCCATACTACCGACATTCCATCCGCAGTAACCAGATCGGCGCCTATCAATATTCGCTTAAGCTCTTCATCCTGTGTGGCAAGCAGAATCTTGGAGGCATTCACAACTGCCATCATACGTGGCACACGCGCAGCAATAAAATGATCTATTAGACGTACTGCCTCTCGTTGCGAGATATTGTCAACATCCACACCCGCTACAGTCACACGTTGGCGTATAACTTCTGGCAATGGTGCTGAAGCAGCCCCTGCTCCACCTACTGATGCTACTACTACAGCTCGCACAGGCTTCTCTTCCTCATTCAATTCTAACGCGTTCGGCTCGTAAGACTCACTAGTTCCAGACCTAGCTACAGAGGAATGTGGATGGGGCGGACTCAAATGTTCAAATGGTTCTGTGCCGATCTCAGCCGTATAGGATGGCAAACACAAAAGCCCTCGTAAGCGTCCAGGCAATACCATAAAGATGGTATGAAGAGCTAATCCATAAAAAATAAAGAGTAGGTAATGAGCCGATAGAATGTAACGGAACTCAGTATGTGCAGCCGAATGCACAAGGAGAAAGTAGAGCGGCACGGTCATCCATAAGAGCCAACAGCGTAGATCCTTAAGACCTATGATCATACCTAGAATGACCAATAATAGTAGACTCTCTTTGAAAACACGCTGTAGTGCACGTAGTAGCGGACGTAGATAGTCTATTGCTGTGCCATTATCAATATAATAGTGCAGCATCCCCCGAATTGTGCCGTGTTCTTGTTGATAAGTCTTCAGTAAAACCGTTGGGCCGCCCTCAGGCGCTACATCTACACGTATCAAGGGCGCATGAGCAGAATATTTCATCATTAAATTAATGCGTTCGGCCATTACGCCTAGATACCAAAAGGGCCGATCGATAATAACCTTTACAGAACGACGAACCCGCTCCTGTTCACGGAAGATCCCATCTGGAGTGGAGAGATCATTAGCATAGTCAGGTTTTTGATAGAGTTTTGCCTCCCAACGCATTGTCTCATCATCTTTAGCAGGAAAACCAAGCGAAGTATCCGCCTCCCCCAATCCCTCTTGTAAGGCCAAACCACTACCCAATCCCACTAACACCAGTTCATCATAAATATAGTAATTACGTATGGTAATGGGCGCAATTACAGCAAACATCACTAACGCAACGGTGAGCGCACGCCGCAATGGTTGTACGATCTGTTTGCGCAATATCAAGAAGGTTATAATCCAGAAGACACAGAGCAGCCAGGCATTAGTACGAAACCAGCAAGACAGCCCATAGAAGAAACCGGCTGCTGCTAGTTCTCTATAACCTTTACCAAGTTTCCAACCAATTTTGAATCCACGTATAAGATAGAGTGTCCCAGCCATGATACAGACTGGCACCAATCCATCTGGTAACAGCAGCATACTGTAGTAGGCTAAGTGATGAGAGACAGCTACCGCTAGCCCAGCGATTAGCGCAACTCTACGGTTGGCAAATTCCAGTGTAATCAAAAAGACCAGCACTGCAGCAAGAGCGTCTAAGAGCATCTGTAGATACTGTACCGCAGCCGGATCTCTGCCATTGATCGAATAGATAATACTAAGTAGTAGTGGATAACCAGGGGGATAATGGAGCAGACTAGTGTCAGAACGATTAGGCCAATTGGTTGGAAAGATCGCTTCTATACCTTTATTAAGGATATCATTGGCAGTGCCATCATGAATTGCCGTAATACCAGCAAAATCCTGTTGTCCAGCCTTTATCAGCGGCATTAGATCTAGATGATGCAGATAGCGAATAAGGCAGGCGAGCGCGAAGATCGCGCCAATCATTATTAATTTACGCCGACGTGATAATGGCTCAGTCTCAACAGGCGGCGCCGGAACCCATTCCCACCATGACGCAAGTTTTGCTCTCATACCTGTTGTCATATCTCCAATGGTGCTATTTTTTCAGTCTTTCCACAACCAGCAACTATTAAGGCGGGGCAACCAGTCCCGCTTTTGCTTGCATAGTCTTCTCCTGCAACATACGCTCAATTAATTGACTTACCTCTTCGACACGCGCATCCCAGGTTGAATTGGCCACGGCAGCTTGGCGAAGCGCCCTGGCATCAATATCCTTCTCTGTTAGTGCCTGCTCTATCAGTTCAATGAAGTGCTCAGGACTACGGGCAATATGTAACAGCCCATCTAGCGATTCATACTCATAGAGCGGTGTAATCACCACTGGTTTACCAGTAGCAAGATACTCACGTACTTTAATAGCGCTGCCATAATTAACAAACTCATTGTCTGTTACCCAAGGCAGAACACAGATATCAAATTGGGCAGCGTAATTGGGTAGTTGATAGTAATTTTGTGGTCCAAGAAAATGGACATTGGGTAATGATTCGATCTCAAGCGTCTGAGTCATCTTACGGCCGATAAAGACCCATTGCCAGTGTGGCCGATGTCTGCTTACATAACGGACTAACTCCTGATCGACAAGCCAAGATTCGATTGCGCCAAAATAGCCTAGGATCGGTTTTGTGATCGCTGCTATTGCTGGCGCAGGGGGTGGACAAGGTTCTCTGGTAACGGCAGCAAAATGTTCAAAATCTACTGCTTGCTCAAGTAGATAAGATTTTTCACGAAACTCATTTGCTTCAGCAAATAGACGCTTACCAGAGTAATAGATAATATCGGCTTGGCTGAGCATCTGTTGGTGTAGCTCTCGTATCAGGCTCTTGCGGGCGCCATGATCCATATCATTAGCGTCATATTTATCAGAGACCTGATAGATTAGCAGGCTCTCGGCCAACTTGCCTATCACATCTTTAGCAGTAGGAATAGCAATCCAAAGTACCGGTGTACGCATACCAAGCAGTAGCATTAACAGGCGTAACTGTAGTATCAACAGCCATTTGTTAAGCCAACGGGCAGACCGACTAGAATAGAAAGGAGCAACGATAGGGGTAACCACCCAGATTCCTTCTGGAGAACGACGCACAAATTTCAGATAGCTTTTTAACTTGCGACGTATCTTGGTGAAAAAGTCACGACTGCGCACACTGGGCAGACCCATAGAGATCGAATTGATAAACATCACGCGATTATGGCGTGCTAGCCGTTTCATAATATGATTTTTCGAGTGTGGATGATGGTACCACCAGTCCTCCCCAGCAAAACATACTATCGAATGGCCCTCAAGCATAATATCTTTCCATTGCCTCACTCTGCCATGCTTATGTAACCAGCATGCTTATGTAACCAGATAGCGCACAATTGTATCGTAATGCGATTTCAGACGCGATAGGTACTCAAGGCGTTGCCACTGTGCTTCAGCATCTTTATAGTAGCGCAATCTTTGCAATATTTGGACGTGATTATTAATAGCCACCTGTAGCGCTTTGAACTCTTCATTACTGGTGATCTCTCTTGGTATAGTCTCATCCTCATTGAGCAAAAGTACTTGTATACCTTCCTGGGCAGCAATTAAGCCAGTCCAGGCAGCTGCTACTTCAAAGATTTCACGCTGATATTTGGTATCTATCAGCACCTTTATATATACAGTGCCATCTTCGCCAAGTATTGGATAGGCAAGCCTGGCGACTGTAGGATATTCCTCCATAAGCATAGCAATAAAGCGTTTTGTTGCTTGTCGCTCTGCTTTGGAAAACCGACGTGTGCTTGGCATGACTTCCCCCCTTGTACAACCCTGCCGAATCTTGGTAGTAACTACTGAGCCCTGAGGTAGGGGAAATATTGTATGCTAGCGCAAGAACATCGGAAAGCATAAAATGCAGCTCTGTATATCTTGCGTACGTGAGAATAATTATGAAACCTGTCTGGCTTCACTATCGTAGAGGGTTATGAACAAAACAGTCGATTATATCTCAATAAACCGTATGTATAGCTGTTGGATAACTCATTGCTCAATTCTCACAGCTGGGTTATGATCGGCACTACTGTTAGTTGTTATAATTACCAGATGCTCTTTGTTATATTTATCAAAAACTTTTGGCCTAACCTTTGAGGAGGCTTTAAATCTCATGGCTTTTACTCGTAAGAAAAAGATTATAGCTGTCGTAGGAATTTTGGTGATCGTAGGGGGAGTGGTAACAGCAAGCGTGCTTTCCAGTGGCAAGAGTATCGCAGAAGTTCAGCTCTCAGATGTTAAACGGCGCGAAATTCTGGAATCGAAAGTAACTGCATCGGGCGAAGTACGTCCAGTAAAATTCTACAATCTCACTGCAGAAGTCTCTGGCCGTGTTACTAATATATATGTACGCGAAGGTGATGTCGTCAAATCTGAGCAGCCATTACTAAAAGTTGATCCTACTCAACAAGCCAATGATGCTGCTAGCCGCGAATCGTTATTACGTGCTGAAGAGCAGGACGCACGCGCCATGGAAATACAGTGGCGTACGGCAGAAAATAATGTTAATAGCACAAAGACGCAAATCCTTGCTGCCCGTGCCGAACTCAAGCGTGCACAGGCTGAATTGCTATTAGCCGAAGCTGAATTCCAACGCACGGCAGAGATGGTCGAAGCCGGTGTTACTTCCAAATCACAATATGACTCTGCCAATACCCGTCGTGAAGCCGCTCGTGCCAGCGTAGAGGCCCAACAGGCACGTATCAATCAATTAGATTTTCAACTTAAAGAGGCACAAGATACTATACAGCGTACAGAAGCCTCTTATAAGAGCTTGCGGGAACGCGCCAATGCTAGCCGGTCACAATTCCTCAACGCTCAGGATCTACTCAATAAAACCGTCAAGAAGTCTCCTATTGATGGCGTAGTCTCAAGC
The DNA here is from genome assembly GCA_040758525.1 of Acidobacteriota bacterium. Classification (GTDB taxonomy): domain Bacteria; phylum Acidobacteriota; class Blastocatellia; order Chloracidobacteriales; family JADJPF01; genus JBFLVQ01. Next base: position 26,006 of record JBFLVQ010000010.1, on the reverse strand, counting down.
CTTCCCGTCAAAGAAGGAGAGTTTATCCTAGCTAATTTTAGTAGTTCGCCGCTCATGATGATTGCCGACATGTCAAATGTTAATGTTGAGATAAAAGTTGATGAGACTGATATCGCTAATGTCCGTTTGGGTCAGTCTGCTAAGGTCAAGGTTGATGCATTAGGGGAGTTGGAAATTGATAGTGAAGTGATCGAGATTGGTCATAGCGCTGTTAACCGTTCTGGCCAAACCATTGCGCAAACATCAACCTCTCAGGAGGCAAAAGATTTTAAGGTAGTACTTAAGCTTAAAGCTGCTCCAGAGACTCTTAACAGATTGCGACCGGGTATGTCGGCTACTGGCACAATCACTACCGACACACGTAAAAATACTTTGGCAATCCCTATACAGGCTCTCGTCATCAAAGACTTGGCGGAAGAGAAAGGCAAGCCAGCAGAGAAACCGGCCGCCGAAGGCGAACCGGAGCGGGTAGCCAAACAACAAGCCAAGCCTAAACGTGAAGAGGTACAGGGTGTCTTTATTGTTAAAGACAATAAGGCCAACTTCGCTCCTGTGAAAACCGGTATTACTGGTGAAACCGAGATCGAGATCTTGGAGGGCCTCAATGAAAATGAAAAGATCATCATCGGCCCGTTCCGTCAACTACGTAATTTGAAGTCTGGTATGGCTGTCAAACCTGAATCTGAGAAGACGGCTAATAAGGATGAAGGAAAGAAGGACGAGAAATAGCATATGTCAAAGCCAGTCACGATGGAAGCTGAAGTGAGTCTTGACACATTCCCGCGTCAGGATTTTAGACCGAACCAAGCACTTATTCGCACTAATGATCTGTGGAAAACCTATCGAATGGGTGACGAAGACATACATGCACTCGCAGGAGTGAGTTTTGAAATTGAGGCTAATGAATATGTAGCCATTATTGGTCCTTCTGGTTCAGGCAAATCCACGCTGATGAATCTGATTGGCTGTTTGGATACGCCCACACGTGGACAGTATTGGCTTAATGGTAAGCTTGCCTCAGATATGGATGACGATGAACTAGCACGTATACGCAATAAGGAGATAGGCTTTGTTTTTCAAACCTTCAACCTATTGCCACGCGCTACTGCACTTCATAATGTTGAACTACCGCTGATCTATAACGGCACTCCTGCAGGCGATCGTATCAACCGTGCTAAACGCGCACTTGAACAGGTCGATCTAGCAGCACGTATGAGCCACAAGCCCAATGAGTTGTCGGGCGGTCAGCGTCAACGCGTAGCGATTGCACGTGCGCTCGTTAATGATCCTTCTATTATCCTTGCGGATGAGCCCACTGGTAATTTGGACTCAACCACAAGCAAGGAGATTATGGCTCTCTTTGACCGCCTGCACCATGCAGGCAACACCATCATTGTGGTTACACACGAGCCTGACATTGCTTCCTATGCACATCGTGTGCTCAGTATACGTGATGGGCGTATTGCCAAAGACGAGCGAATAAAGTAAGTTCTTATCGCCAAGACTATCGTGACTGTATTAGCCACGATAGTCTCTCTATCATTCCTGTCGATAAGGCTAAACATGCAAGCAAGTTGGCTTGAGGCAACACGCATCGCGGGGGAAAATCTCCTTGCCAACAAGCTCCGCACATTCTTAACGCTGATTGGCATTGTTGTCGGCGTAATGGCTGTGATTGCTGTTGTTACGGTAATTGATGGGCTTAACTCCAAAGTTGCACAGACTTTCACAGCACAAGGCTCAAATGTCTTTTCTGTACGGCGTCTACCACAAGTTATCCTCTCTCGTGATCAATTCCTAAAATACAATAAGCGTAAGGACCTCACCATTGAAGATGCACGCTATGTTGCAGAGCATTGTCGTGGCTGTTTGCGTACGGGCTGGGATGCTACTACTAGCAGAACAGTTAAATATCAGAATGAGAAGTCTGAGGGTGTTTTTGTACGTGGTGTTAGTGAAGCGATAATGGAGATTGAAGCAATCAACTTCAATGCTGGTCGTCCCTTTACCGATCAAGAGATAAAAGGTGCTGATGCTGTCTGTGTAATTGGCTGGGATGTTGTTGATAATCTCTTTCCTGGTATTGATCCATTAGGACATGAGATCCGTGTTGCTAATATACCTTTCCGAATCGTAGGGGTAACAGAACGGCTTGGTACGATCTTTGGTTTCTCGCGCGACAATTTTGTCATGATTCCTATCACAACCTATCACAAGATTTTTGGCACTCGTAATGGAGTGAACATTCTGGTTGCAGCTAACCAGACCGAGTTGATCGATCGGGCGCAGGAAGAGGTGCGCCTATTGTTACGCGCACGTATGCACAAATCATATAGGGATAATGATGATGGTTTCTCGATCGAGACTTCACAGATCTTTCTAGATCTCTATGCCAATGCAACAAAAAATATCTACCTAGTCTCATTTATTATTTCTGGTGTTTCGCTAGTAGTGGGTGGGATTGTAATAATGAATATTATGCTAGTATCGGTTACTGAACGCACCCGCGAAATAGGTATACGTAAAGCAATGGGGGCTCGTCGCTTTGATGTACTGGTACAATTCCTTGTTGAATCGGTGACGATCTCGCTAGCCGGTGGTATGATAGGAATTCTCAGCGGCTATGGACTTGCCTATGGGATCTCTGTCTACACAGAATTTCCCCTACTAATCAGTGCCTGGTCAGCAGTGCTAGGAGTGAGTGTCTCCTCTGCTGTAGGAATCATCTTTGGTGTCTATCCTGCCAATAGAGCCGCACAACTCGATCCGATCGAAGCCCTACGTGCCGAGTAATCAGCTTATTCGATAGATTGCCGCACTACGTGCAGGCAGGCTTAGCCGTATTTTGCTTTGCCTGACAGTAACATTTACACCATGACCAAGTAGATCGATCAAACGAGTGCCTTCCGCAAACGTTGCAGCAGGAAGTTTTACAGTCCACTTAGCAGGCAGATCATTATTATTAATGGCAACAATAACTCGCCCTACATCACGTGTACGCAAGTAGGTGAGTAGACCATTACTATCACGTAAGAAAAGTGTCTCTCCTCCACGTAATGCTGGCTGTGCTCGCCGTATCGCAAGTAGTTGCCTTATGGCATTAAAGATCCTACGTTCCACTTTAGTGCGTCCATTATTAATAAAGGCTGAACGAGTGTCGCCAGGAAATCCACCAGGAAAATCGCGACGGTTATCAGGATCTTTGCCACCTTTCATACCAATCTCATCGCCATAATATATTTGTGGCGTACCTCGCATAGTAAGCAGATAAGTATAAGCCAACACCTGTTTGGCAGGAGTAACTTTAGGGGTATCAGCCAGTCGTGCAATATCATGATTACCAAAGAATGGCACCAGTACCCCAGGGCGCGTATAGAGTGAATCTAGCTCAAGCACAGAAGATAGTTTATGTTCACCACGGGTAATGAAGTCACGTATCGCAAAACAGGTGGCAAAATCGAAGACAGTATCCAGTCCACTATCAATATTATCAAAGCGTGTTACCCCACCCTGGAAGAAGGCTGTCACGGCTGGTCGGCCATCAAAGACCTCCCCTACCACAGTGAAGTTGGGATACTGTCTTTTGATCGCAGCCATCCATTGCATCCAGAAACCACGTGCAACATAGGGAAAGGTATCTGCACGTATACCATCTATACCAGTCTGTCCAATCCACCATAGACTATTCTGGATCAGATATTGTGCTGCTTCTGGATCATCTTGATTAATATCAGGAAGTATATCGGCAAACCAGCCACGTAAAGTCGCTTCAACACGTGCCGGATCAGAATTGGGTTGTGTTAGTGCAACAATATCAAAAACGTTATTAAGATGCTGTTGACGTGTACCATTGATAAAGTGGCGTGTTGGTGGTGCATCGATCCAGGGATGTTGTGGGCCAATATGGTTCTTTACCTGATCTTGAATCACTTTGATCCCCATCATATGTGCACGCTCTACCAGCTTGCGCAACGTTGCTACATCACCAAAATGCTCATCTACAGCATAGAAATCTACTGCACCATAACCATGATAATCATTGCCGGTCTGATTGAAGTTATCGTAAACAGGGGTAATCCAGATCGCACTGACACCTAGTTCCTTCAAATAAGGCAAGCGATCAATAATACCTTGTAGATCGCCGCCATGATAAGCGCGTGGTTTACGGCGGTCATAGAAACCTGTTGAACCTGATGGATCATTATTGGTCTGATCGCCATCTGAGAATCGGTCTATCATTATTAGGTAGATGACATCATCAGGGTTAAAACCTTGATATTTTCCTACTGGATCAGGCCTTTCTTGCAACTGGAAATTGATCTTGGCATCACCTTGTGCGCCCTCTACAGTCAGTGTCAAGACACCTGGTAGGGCCTGCTTTTCATCAATATCTAGATAAGCGATAAGGTAATTGCCAGCCGCGCTTACACTGCTACGCACCACTTTTACACCTGGTGTATCGATGCGTAGCGAGGCGTTATCAAGACCACGCCCTTGAATCAACACTTGTACAGGGTTAATGCTATGTCCAATCCACCAACTGGGTGGATCGATCTTTTCCAAAGTTGGTGGGATAGCCGTTGATGCTGCTCCTGGGGTTATTGGCAGTAACTTTACAAGGATGAGCATTAACCCAACGGTGATCAAAATAATTAGTCGTTTCATTCTGATAGCATCCGTCAACCTGCCTGCCATTGCAAGCCCTCCATTCCTCCTGCCGCCAATGCGTCGGATAGAATTTACTTCCCTTAAACGTTTTCTTATAATTATTCATTTAATTGATATGCTTGATATTTAATAGGGCAACAGGCCCTCGGAGGTGTCTACTTGAGCACTACGGCTGCTAAATCCTTAGCTGATCGCTTTAGCCAGGTTGGCTTTTCCGAGATTGTTGTTATACGTAATAAGATTCTTGCCATGAAAGCGGCGGGCCAACAGATCTTTCAGTTCGAAGGCGGTGAACCTTTTCCCTATACTCCACAAGAGATCAAAGAGGCTTGTTGGCAGGCATTAATCGACAACAAAACTCGTTACGCACCTTCTAGCGGAATTCCTCAATTACTTACTGCGTTAGCCAATAAACTAAACTATCAGAATAATATTCCTACTCGCCCGGATCAGATTATTGTTGTTAATGGTGGAATGCATGGCCTCTTTGCAGCATTCCAGAGTATCGTCAATACAGATGATGAGATTCTGCTCTTCTCTCCTTACTGGACGCCAACCAGAGATCTTATTTCTATGACCGGTGGCCAGACTGTATTAGTCAACACTGTACGCGCACGTCAAGAAGGTCTACGTGCCGCTTTGACAGCCCATATTACTCCACGAACCCGTATGCTCTGCCTGGCTTCGCCACAAAATCCTACTGGGATAGTCTTTACATATGCAGAGATGGTAGAGATCGCCGATTTTGCCAAAGAATATGATCTCATAGTAATTGCTGACGAGGCTTATGAAGATATTATTTATAATGGTAAGCATATCTCAATCGCTTCGCTGCCCGATATGTATGAGCGTACCATTAGTGTATATACCTTCTCGAAATCTTATGCTATGACCGGCTGGCGACTCGGTTATGTAGCTGCCCCAGAACCATTTATTACAGGAATCAAACAGGCTGTGCTCTATTCTACTAATGGTGTTAATACACCGACACAATGGGCAGGAGTGGCAGCGCTCGCCCATTGTAACGATTTCATATGGCAGAATCGCGATGAGTACAGGCGCCGTAGGGATCTACTGTTACAAGGTCTATGCGAACTTGGGTTTGTCTGTGAGCCACCTGCAGGCGCATTCTATCTCTTCCCCAGTATCGCCAAGTTTGCCTCTAACAGCCAGGAGTTCGCTGCTCACCTGCTTGAACAGACACATATCGCTACAGTCCCAGGCAGTGTTTTTGGTCCTGATGGTGAAGGCCATTTGCGCTTCTCCTACTCTGTGCCGATCGAGACGATTGAAGGCGGGCTGGCTGCACTGAAAAAACATCTGTGAAGAGTGAATTTGAATTTATTGACACACTACGCGTATTGGCTGGTAGTGTGTCTAGACCATCAGACCTTATTGCTGGCATTGGTGATGACACCGCCATCCTATCCACTACCAGAGAACGTGAACTGTTAATTACTACTGATCTACTTAATGAAGGTATTCACTTTGATCTCAACTACACTACACCTACACTACTTGGTCATAAGGCGCTCGCCGTCAATCTCAGCGATATTGCGGCAATGGGTGGCCGCGCTAGCTACTTTCTACTTAGCCTGGCACGACCAGTCCATATCAGTGATCAGTTTCTTGAAGAGATGATTGCGGGAATGCTGGCACTGGCAAAGTCCCAAGATATACTGTTGATCGGCGGAGACACTTCCAGATCACCAGATCGACTCTTTATTAATATTACTGCGATTGGCGAATGCCCCGCTGGCAATTCGATCCGCCGTAATGGTGCACAAGCCGGTGATCTTATATTTGTAAGCGGGAGCCTGGGTGCTGCCGCACGCGGATTAGAGTTACTACGCAGCGGTAGACGACTTAATGATACTCTAGAGATAGCTGATCTAGCCGCTATACGCGCACAACTGGCACCACAACCACGTGTAGCGCTAGGCGCGGTGCTCGGTGCACGCCAACTTGCCAATGCAATGATAGATATTTCGGATGGACTCTCTTCCGATTTAAGTCATATCTGTCAGGAGAGCGGGGTAGGCGCAGAGATTGAGGCAACAGCTATCCCTATTGCTGAGGGTGCATCATTAGCACAGGCGCTTAATGGTGGCGAGGATTATGAACTGCTTTTTACTGTCAACCCTGCCCGCTCGGCAGAGATAGATCAACTACGTAGAGAACTTCCTGATATTGAGCTTAACCATATTGGAGTTATTACCAGTGAGCGCGAGCGCTGGTTAATTGAGGATAAACAGAAGCGTGCGCTAATAGCACAGGGCTATGATCATTTTGCTTCTCAGCGCTGAAGAGACTCCATACTTGTTAAAATTTCTGCTGTGGAAACCGTAGCAGTACCAACCTTCCCTACTACTATGCCAGCAGCATGATTTGCAATCATTGCTGCTTCTAATATTGATGCCCCACTTACAATTCCCAAAGTAAGCGTAGCTACTACCGTATCGCCTGCGCCGGTTACATCATAGACTTCATGCGCCACAGCCTGTACATTCACTACCTCATCTTTATTCTGGAAAAGCGACATACCCTCTTCACCACGAGTAATAAGTATGTTTACATCACCTAGCAACTCACGTAATCGTTGTCCAACTAGTTCCAATGTCTCAGCATTCTCTATATGAATACGGGCGATGGCTTCTGCTTCATTCTGATTAGGAGTGATTATAGTAGCAGGACGATAATACTGAAAATTTTTTAACTTGGGATCAATACAGACTGGTATACGTCGTTCCGCTGCTGCTGGTAGGATTGTCTGAAGTAGCGAGGGGGTAATTACACCCTTCTCATAATCTGAGACAATCACCGCTTCTGCACTCTCCAGTAATTCAAGGAAGTTATCTGCTAGCTCTCTCTCAATGGCAGCAGAAACAGGCGTCTTCTTCTCACGGTCGGTGCGCACAACATGCTGTGAATGGGCAATTACCCTTGTCTTAATTGTAGTAGGACGAGTCTTATCAACAACCAGTGCAGGGGTAGTAATAGTGGCTTGGGCAAACTCCTCACGTAAACGCTCACCAGCCATATCGGCGCCTATTACACCAATCACCATAGGGCAGGCTCCCAATGCAGCAAGATTAGCTGCTACATTGCCAGCCCCGCCTAAATGCAGTGTTTCTCGCTCGATCTCAACGACTGGCACAGGCGCTTCTGGAGCAATACGGCGCGCTCGTCCCCAAAGAAACTCATCTAACATAAGATCGCCAATAACCAGTATTCTACGCGCCTGGAACTGTTCTAATAGTTCGGCAGCACGACTCCGTTTCAGCCGTTTCATTAGCATACTCCTGACAGTTATATCAGTCTTGCCCTACGGCTCCATCAATCAGTTTGCCATTCTCTATGAGGATCTCATCACCAATTGCCTTACGATCCGGTCCCAGTGATTGCAACCGATAAGTCTTGCCATCCGATATGTACTCAAGATAGTTAGACCATAGATCAGAGCGTATTACTCTATTCATATAGCGGGGAACAAGCAGGTCTGTCAACTCAACCACATCACGGGCACGTGGATAGTAGCCCTGCTCTCGCTGATAACTGGCGATGGCATCAGCAAGTTCCTGTAGCAGCACACGTGTACGCCGAATCTTCTCGTTACGCACAGCAGTAACAATCAGGTCCATCTCCTCCCAGCGACCATCGCTAAGCCGCATCTCTGCTACCTGCCAATTCTTCTTCTTTACCAAGCGAAAGGCGAGTTCACATTGCGCTTCAACAACGGCACCACTGCCATTATTCTCTATACTTTTGACACGTACACGCTTGGCATCAAATTCAAATCCAGGGATTGAGGCAATAGCTTCACGCGCCTCTTTGCTACTTGGTCCAATTGCTGCGTGCACGGCAAGTACTACGCCTAATGTAAGTAGCAACGCTAGGCCAAAAAACAACTTCTTCTTCTCTTTTACGCGCTTAATCACGTGCTTTTTCGCTCTTCTCGGGACTGGTCGGATCGAGTAGGTCTGTAGGCGGACTCATATCTGCAATTGATTTGACCATTAGGAAACCGTCGTCACCGTTTGAATAGTAATGGGGCATACGTTCTACGATAATGTAACCGAGTTTTATATACAGGCGTTGTGCTCCTATATTACTGGTGCGAACCTCTAATCGTGTGGTGCGCACAGCCTTGGCACGGAAACCATCTTCTACTTTCTCCATCAACCAACGGCCATAACCCAAGCGTCGATATTCTGGCGCGACTCCAACAGCAATAATATGGCCAGTGCCATCCCGTTCGATCAGTCCAACCAAAAAGGCGATCATCACACCACGTGCGCTGACAATCTTATAGGAGACCGAACCTGGATTAGAGAGTAGATAGCGGAAGGTTTCGCGATCGTAGGCCTCGCCATCTTCGAAACATCTATGATCGAGCGCCCAACAGGCATTCAGATCATTGATCGTCATCAGATGAATCGTGGCCTCTAGCAGTTGCGCAACCATAAATTGCCTATCGTTTATAAGCCAGTGTCCCTAAGGAACAAAACCACTACCAGTAACAATGCAAAGCACTGCTACCGTTATGCTATTAAAAGCTCATTTACATTATAACTCGGCAACACGGCCAGCTTCAAACTTATGATAAGATCGCTGGCCGGCGGCTTGTGCACCCACCGTAGGAGAGTAGAATGACTTGCCCTAAATGCCGTGTCAAAATGATCGAGCAGAAGCGCAGCTTTCATAAGAAGCGCAAATGGGTCTGTCCTCAATGTAATAGAGTGCGTATGCAGATACAGAAAGATAAACCACCAGTCCGCTGACTCCCGACACTAGCATAGTAGGGGTTAATCCTTAGCTTGGTTTGCGCTGGAGGCAAGCCCCTTCTGCCCCTCAATCAGTTTGGGCCGCGCAATCTCCTGCTGGCAGGAGGCACACAGGCCAAAAATGCGATGGCTGTGATCAAGAATTTTGAATTGATACTTGGCGGCAATCTCCTCCTGCAAACGCTCTATCTCTGGACTGTAAAATTCTATTAGGCCGCCACATTGGGTGCAGATCAAGTGATCATGATGCTGATGTTTGTACTCATGCTCGTAACGGGCACGGCCGTCAATAAAGCGTACCTCACGCGCTAGACCAGCCTCTGTCATCAGCTTCATAGTACGATAGACAGTAGTAAAGCCAACAGTTGGGTCTTTCCTCTTCACCAATTCATATAGATCCTCAATCGAGACATGTCCTTCTGTGTCAAGAAAGACATCCAATATCAGATCTCTCTGATCGGTACGCTTGAGTCGAGTCCGCTTCAGATGATTATGAAAAATCTCTTTCTCTTCCCTCATAATGGTAACGGAATCAACCGAACATATGGTAGTACTGAACCAGTGGTTTTATTATAAGATCAATTGTACTAGCAAACAACTGTTTGACGGCCAAAACAACTGCTAGGGGGTGCAGTGATAGGGCGCACAGAAATTATCCAATGGGGCATTGAGACAGCATTGTCTAGCTGGATGCTGTTAGTGTGGTTGCTTAGTCGCCGACTCGCCCTTAGCTATCCACCTGGGCGTACATATGAGCATGCTCAGCGGCGTACCTTACAACAACTACTTATTTGCTTTGCTTCGCTGCTTCTCTTCACCCTCTTACAGTTCTCTATCTGGGCCTCATCCTGGCATGCTGCTTTTAGTACTACACAGATTAACAGTTGGCTTGATGCTGAGAGCAGCACATTAGTGCAGACTACCCTCCCACTGCTTAGCCTCATCCTTGGTAGTGTCGCTATGACCGTAATGCTTATACGTGAACGACAACGACGTGTACATTATCTACGCCGCTTTGGCCTTGATGATCTGCTTATACAAGAGTCATTAACACAATTTGCCAAGCTTAGCGAGGCCAAGCAAACATCTCTTGCCGAGCGCTTATGCTGGCTTATTGAAGATGCTTCTCAAGCTGAGTCTGTTAGTACAAAACTAGCCCTCTGTTTTGATCCAAGTGAATTCGACCTACTGGCTGAATTGCTCACTCCTCATGCCAACCGCTACCCTACTAGTGTAATCGCCCTCATCTATCGTGAACTACAAAAACAGCGTGCTAGTTGTATCCAGCGCGAATCTCCCTAGAAAATTGAGCAACCGAGCCTGCACGCGATGAATCTAATCTGGCTGATAATACAACTTATCTGCAAGGAATCAGTATAATAATGACCAATATGATTGCTAATAAGGTAAAAATCCAGCACGGCAATGACCAAATCAATAGACTCACAGAACGAGAGTGCGAAGTGTTACGACTTATCGCTCAAGGCGCAACCAGTAGAGAGATCGGCCAACAGCTAGGCATCAGTCCCAAAACTGCAGAAGCGCATCGTAATAATATCAAGAAAAAGCTACATGCCAATACAATTGCACATCTGGTGCAATGTGCAATCGTTTTTGGACTGATTGAACCACAGTGCCCTAGTCAATCGTTGTGACCGCTAGTCTGTCTGGATAGATTGCTCTTTCCTCATTATCCCGCCCTCAATATATAGCTGTGGGCGATCTGTGCCTACTTAATTAACTCCCCCCTTTGCTATTTAAATTTGCTGCCTCAGCTATTCTTATGCTATGTTAGTAATCACTTACTAATTAATAAAGGGGAGTGCAATGACAACGGCAAGCACATCAACAAGCGGTGTGGCCAAAAAGCGTATGGCAGGTGAGTTAAGGCGCAACCAGATCCTTTCGATAGCAGCCCAACTATTTTCACGCAAAGGCTTCAATGGCACCACAACAAAGGAGATTGCCGAGCAGGCGGGGGTTAGCGAAGCAATCATTTTCCGCCATTTCCAGACCAAACAGGATCTATACTCAGCCATCCTTGATCGCAAGGTAGCTGAATGTTTAGAACAGCTCTGGTCAAAGAGTCGGGATGCTATGGATCGCCGAGATGATAAAGCTGTCTTTCTTGCTCTTGCTAGTGAGTTCTTGGAGATGCATAGAGAGGATCCCACCCTAACACGACTACTCTTCTATAGCGCACTAGAAGGGCACGAAATGGCCAAGCGATTCTTTGATACAACGGCTCGTACTGCCCGTGAGCGTATTGCTAACTACATAAAGGAGCGTTGCGAGGATGGGGTTTTTCGCAAAGTTGATCCGACTGCAGCAGCACGCGCCTTCTTAAGCCTAGTAATGTATCGTGCAATTGTGCGTGAGCTTTTCCAAGATAATTGCTGGCAGCGTAGCTCAAGCCGGGAAGCAGCCAGTGAGATTACCGATCTCTTTCTACATGGCATCGTCTCGCCTCCTAAGGCTAGCACACGGCAGAGGAGATGAACTACTTTATGAAAGTAAAAAGCACCTTACTATTGTTACTACTCTGCTGCCTCACCGCATGTAGTGGACAACGCACAGCAGAAACGGCTGCCACCTCAACGGTGGGTGTACAAGCGGCATCAACACCGGTAGCACTGGAAGTCTCTACTAGTGAGGTTGTCGAGCGAGCAGTAACACGTACGGTAGAGATCAATGGCACGCTTGAGGGTCAAGAAGAGATTACCGTAAGCAGTGAGGTAGAAGGTACAATTCGTCAAGTCAACTTCGATCTGGGCAGTTATGTAAAGGTTAGTGATGCCTTGATCACACTAGACACACGCGAATTGGAATGGCGAGTAGCACAAGCAGAAGCAAATGTAGCTTCGGCAGAAGCACGCTTGGGTCTTAGTGCAGCTAGATCTGTTGATGAACATCCTGAGATACGTCAGGCGCGTGCTGCACTTGAGCAGACACAGGCCGATTACCAACGTGCCGCCAAGTTGATCGAGAAGGGTGATATCTCAAGACAACTCTATGATCAAGCCAAAGCACTTAATGATCAGGCACAGGCACGTTTAGAATCTGCCCGCGCCCAAGTAGAAGTCTACCGCGCCAACCTCAATCAAGCACAAGCACAATTATCATTAACACGCAAACAACTTGCTGATGCGGTAGTGCGTGCGCCGGTAGCAGGAGCGATCAAGGAGCGACTTACTGGCACTGGTGAGTATCTTACCAAAGGGCGTCCAATTGCGCGTATTGTGCAAATAGATCCATTGCGTCTACGTGGTGAAGTACCAGAACAGTACATCAGCAAACTAAGGGTTGGACAACCAATCAGCTTTCGTGTCGATAGTCTAGCAGGTACACAGTTTCAAGGCACATTGACGCGTCTGAGCCCGGTAGTTGATAAACGTACACGTACGCTAATGGTTGAGGCTACAGTAGCCAACTCAGCACTACAATTGAAGCCTGGTATGTTTGCACGAGCTTCAATCGGTATTGCAGCCCAAGCCAATGCATTACTGGTGCCTCAACGTGCCATTATTGTTACGGCTGGATTGACCAAGCTCTTTCTCTCTATAGATGGTCAAGCACGTGCGCGCGAAGTGAAATTAGGACAACAAGACGGTGAATTAGTAGAGATCCTGGAAGGGATAAATCGCCAGGAGATAGTCGTGCTCGATCAACTTGATAAACTTCAGGACGGTAGCCCCCTACGGCCTCTCTCCCGCCGGTATTAACATTATGCAGAAGCTTGCAGAAATATGTATAGAACGGCCGGTCTTTGCCACCATGCTGATTCTGGCTCTCTCTATTATTGGTGCCTTCTCCTATAAGATGCTTGGCGTAGATCGCTTTCCTAAAGTCGATTTCCCTATTGTCACAGTCACTACGCTAATGCGTGGCGCCTCTCCAGAAGAGCTAGAAACAGAAGTTACTAAGCGGGTTGAAGAGGCCGTCAATACACTTGCTGGCATTGATGAGATACGCTCGGTATCAAGCGAAGGTGTGTCACAGGTCTTTGTCACTTTTGTGTTAGAACGAGATATAGATCAAGCCGCACAAGATGTACGTGATAAGATCAGCGGTATTATACGTGATCTGCCCCGTGATGCTGATCCACCTGTAGTCGAAAAGATCGATCCAGATTCACAACCAATAATGTCAGTAGTAGTATCGGCGCGGCGTAGTGCGCGTGAGATCACAGATATTGCCGATAAGAAGATCAAACAGCAGATCGAATCACTTAGTGGTGTTGGCCAAGTGCGATTTATTGGCGCACGTAAGCGCCAGATCCAGGTCTGGTTGGATGCAGAAAAATTGGCATCTTATAACCTTACTGTCCCTCAGATTGAAGCAGCACTGACAACTCAGAACCTTGAATTACCAGGCGGTCGAATCAATGAAGGCGACCGTGAGCAAGTGTTGCGTACCTTAGGACGTGTCAGCACCTCGGCAGACTTTAACAAGATTGTTGTCAGCAACACCGGTAACACTCCTGTGCGTATATCCGATTTAGGTTATGTTGAGGATGGTGTTGAAGAACAACGTAGCCTGGCCAAACTGGATGGTAGCGAAGCAGTTATTCTAGAGATACGCAAGCAATCTGGTACTAATACATTAGAAGTAGTAAGCCTGATCAAGGCACGTATTGCTGAATTGAGCAGACAACTGCCACCAGACTTTCATTTGCAGGTAATACGTGATCAGTCGCTGTTTATCAAATCTTCATTCGAAGCGATTGAGGAACATTTAATTCTGGGTGGTATTCTTGCAGCCTTAGTAGTACTTCTTTTTATGCGCAATCTGCGCTCCACAGTGATTGCTGCCATTGCGATCCCTACATCAATTGTCTCAACCTATGCGCTGATGTATTACAAGGGATTTACGCTAAATGATATGACCATGCTTGCACTGGTGCTCTCGGTTGGTATTGTGATCGATGATGCGATCGTGGTACTTGAGAATATCTATCGGTTTATTGAAGAGAAGCGTATGTCCCCACATGAAGCAGCACGTGAGGCAACGCGCGAGATCGGTTTAGCGGTAATGGCGACTACCTTCTCACTAATTATTATATTCCTACCATTGGCCTTTGTTACTGGACTGGTAGGACGCTTTATGGAGAGCTTTGGACTTACTGCAGCCTTTGCCATTGGTGTCTCGCTCTTTGTTAGTTTTACGCTTACGCCAATGATGTGCTCGCGTTTCCTAAAATCAAAATCAGCGGCAGTGGAAAAACAAGCGGCCGCCAGTTCTAAACAGTCTTGGTTCTATCAATTGCTTGAACGTGGCTATCTATGGTTATTACATCTATCAATGCGTCATCGTTTCGCTATTGTGCTGCTTACAGTAATCACCATTGCTACCACCGTGCCACTCTTCCAACTTGTTGGTAAAGATTTTATCCCTAAGGATGATACTAATGATTTCGAGATTACAGTACGTGCTCCAGAAGGCTATTCGCTGGCAGCAACAGCCGCAATAATGGAGAAACTGGAAGCAGAAGTGCGACAACTGTCGGGTATATCTCATCTGCTTACTATAATAGGCGCCGATAGTCAGCATACTGTTAATCTTGGCAATATCTATGTGCAACTTACAGATATCTCTCAGCGCTCGGTTGCACAAGCGGAAATAATGGAACGCGCTCGTGATCTATTGGCAAAATATCAACAGAACTTGCGTATCTCGGTTGGTTATCTACCAAGCATCTCTGGTCGTTCAGCATCTGACATATTGTACAGTGTGCGTGGACCAGATCTGAATCAACTCACCAGTTACTCAGATCAGATTATCAATATTATTAAATCGATTCCTGGAGTAGTCGATACAGACAGCTCTCTAATCACTGGCAAACCCGAGACAAGGCTCTATATTGATCGTGATCGCGCAGCAGATTTAGGTGTACGAGTAAGTGATATCGCTGCCACACTACGCACGCTGGTAGGCGGCAACGATCGGGCTTCAAACTTTCGTGATGGCGAGGATCGCTATGATGTATTGCTACGTGCACAACTTGCCAACCGCAATAGTAAACAAGCGATCTCGCTACTGACAGTTCCATCAAGCAAGCTTGGCACAGTGAGATTAGATCAGGTAGTACGTATGGAGTCTGGTACTGGTCCGGCACAGATAGACCGCTACAATCGGCAACGTCAGGTATTGATCTCTGCCAATATTGAGCGTGGTCAGTCGCTAGGCCCGGCTATGGATACTATCAATGCAGGTATAGCAAAGATGCACCTACCACCCGAATACACTTATGGTGTACAGGGGCGTAGCCGTGAACTGCTACGTGCAGTACGAGGATTTGGTATTGTCTTCCTGCTTGCGCTGGCCTTTATGTATATGATCTTGGCAGCACAGTTCGAGAGCTTTATTGATCCTGTAACAATATTGATAAGTCTGCCGCTCTCTGTGCCATTTGCGCTGCTTTCACTAGTGATAACGAATCAGGCGCTTAATATATTCTCAGCTTTTGGTGTACTAATGCTCTTTGGTATTGTAAAGAAGAACTCCATTCTACAGATCGATTATGCCAACAGTCTGCGAAAGCAAGGACTAGATGTACGTAAGGCAGCAATTGAAGCCAGCCGGGAGCGCTTACGACCAATCTTGATGACCACGCTTGCGCTTATTGCTGGTATGATGCCAATGGCAGTTGGCCAAGGTGCTGGTGTAGGTAGTCGGCGCTCGGTGGCAATTGTAATTATTGGCGGTCAGACTCTCTGCCTAATACTTACCTTATTAGTAACACCAGTCTTTTACTCGCTCTTTGAAGATCTGGTGAAATCGCCTTACTGGAGTGAAATTGCACGTGCAGTAACAATTGTGCGCCAACGCACAACAACACTGCTTTCGGCATTGGTAAACATAATTGGCCGTGGCTGAAGGAAAACGCATGAAACCTGTTGCAGTATTATTGACTATCCTGCTAATAGCCTCTACCCCTATCTTTAGTTATGCACAACAGTCTCATAATAATGAGGTGCGTGTAGGTATAGATGAGAATCATTCCTGGCCACTGACAATGGCTGATGTGATCAGGCTAGCGCTAGAGAACAACCGGGATATCGAGGTCGAGCGTATTAATGCGCAACAAGCCGGTAATGATCTACTTATTGCACGTGGAAGTTACGATCCTACGTTAAGCTTGGGGCAATTCTTTACTCGCCAGCTCAGTCCGGTAACATCGACATTAGGTGGCAGTACCAGTGGAAAACTAGAGACTAAGACACTTAACAGTGAATTCTCGCTACGTGGTCTGGTCAATACTGGTCTTAGTTACGATGTCAGCGCAACTCTAACACAAGTAGACACTGCTAATCTTTTTGCCACTTTGAACCCTCAGACTAATAGCTCAATTACATTCCTCTTACGACAACCATTGCTACGTAATCGTGCCATTGATGAAGCACGCCGACGTATACGTATTGCGCAACGCCGACTAGATATCTCAGATCAGCAGTTTCGTTTACGTGTTATAGAGATTATTACACAAGTACAGCGTGCTTACTGGGATCTGGTCTTTGCTCGACGTAATGTTGAGATCGCACGCCAATCAGTAGCACTAGCAGAGTCTCAGATTGAACGTGCACAACATATGATAGATGCTGGCTCACAAGCGCCGGTCGATCTAGTTCAGATCGAGGCGCAACGTCAGCGCCGTCAGGAAGACGTGCTGGTTGCTCTGGAAAATATTACCCGTGCAGAGAATGCTCTTAAGATGTTGATGCTTGCGGAACGTACCGCGCCTGAATGGCAATATAATATTGTGCCTATGGATGCTCCACAAGTGAAGATTCTTGATATTGATCTTGCTGCTTCTATTCAGAATGCTCTCGTTAATCGACCAGAGCTAACGCAGTTTGACCTACAGCAAGAAATCACCCGCGATGATATTAGCTATTTTCGTAATCAGACCAAGCCACAACTTGATCTGATTGTAAGCTATAACTTCACAGGACTAGCAGGCACACGTGTCAATCGTACTAACCCGCTGACAGCATCTAATCGTCAGTTCTTTACACGACTCAATGAGATCTCACAACTGCTCAACCTATCACCATTACCGTCTCCACCTACCGCTACGGTGCCAGATTTTCTCGTCGGCGGACTTGGTCAAAGTTTCTCAAATCTCTTCACCAATACTTTTAATAGCTTTCGTGTAGGAGTGCAGTTACAGCTACCATTGCGTAACCTTACTGCTCGTGGTCAACTTGCTCGCGCTGAATTGGAAAGTCGTAAAGCCACCGTGCAACGCCAACGTATGGAAGGACTGATTGAGAATGAAGTGCGTAATGCATTGCAATCTGTACGCACATCTCAAGAACGTATACAGACTGCCCATGCTGCGCGTGTTGCTGCTGAACTTCAGTTAGAAAGCGAACAACGTCGCTATGAGGCTGGCCTCTCTACCAATTTCCTCGTGCTAACACGCCAGCAAGAACTATCTGAAACACGTGGTCGTGAACTGCGTGCCCTTACTGATTATGATAAGGCATTAGTAGAACTGCAACGCGCTACTGGTACTACGCTCAGCCTGCATAATGTTGAGATACATCCGCCACATCCTTAACCTCAACTCTTAGCAATCAGCATCTGTAATTATCAATGGTAATACTGATTACTAAGAGTTTTATCTGGCAGCCTAAAATTCATACTTCATACCAAACTGAATCTGTCGCGAGGTTGTTACTGTTGAAGTAATACGACCAAAGTTGGGAGCTATGGTAGCAGTAGGACTGGTAAACAAAATCTGTCCAGAAGGCACAGAGAAGTTTGGATGATTAGGCAGATTGAAGATCTCTGCACGAAACAGTAGACGTTTCTGTTCGCTTAATTTGAATGCTTTTACGATAGAAAGGTCCACAGCAACCAATCCTGGACCAATGAAAGTATTACGCCCAAGATTGCCACGTTGATTAGCTGGTGGCAGTTCAAAAGCAGCAGGGTTTAGATATCGATCCGGCCCACCTAGAACTGGATTGACTCCTGCCTTGATGTTGGGACGCTCATTAGCTCCAAAGCTGATTGTGTTAAGATTGCCGGAACGATTGAAGCCCATACGTACAGTGAAAGGATGACCGGACCTGATAGTAGTGATATTGTTAATTTGCCATCCTCTCACGAGTGCCCCTATTACCCCTTTCATAGTACGACCAAATGGTAAGTCATAGGTTGAGTTGAAAGTGAAGTTATGCTTAACATGAAATGCCGATAGACCACGATCAGCACTGCGATCATAAAAATCCAAACCATACTGGATTACATTATTAAAATCCTGAGAATTGATCCCGCTGGAATCATCCACAGAGCGAGAGAAGGTATAAGAGACCTGTGTACTCAAGCCATAAGATGACTGTTTAAGCAGACTCACCTGTAAAGCATTGTAGAAAGATTGCGCATCACTAACACGTTGAAAGATACCGGTAAAGTTAGGATTGCGGCGCCCACGCTCTGGATGGTAGACCTTAACACCATTAACAATACTCTCAGGGGCAAGATTGGCTTCTGCAACACGCAGCAGATGATTTCCTCTTGAGCCAGCATAGCCTAATGTCAAACTCCAATTGCCTGGCAGTGCTCGCTGAATGCTCAGGTTATATTGAATGGTGTAGGGATTCTCTAGATCAAAGTTGATTGTCTGAAGCAGCGGACGGACCGGAGTATTGGGATTGAAATTGGCGATCACATTTGGGAAAGGCACTGGATTGGTGGGAGTTCTAACAATGGTGGTACGCGTGGCAAAGGGTGGATTTAAAGTAGCAGCAATAAAATAATACTTCGGCAGAATCTCATCAAAGAAAAGACCAAAGCCAGCGCGAATAGAGGTCTTGCCATCACCAAATGGATCCCAAGCCAACCCTACACGTGGGGCAAAGTTGCGTAGCGAGGGATTGGAATATAGTGACTCGCCTACCGTGATTTTGCTGTCAGTAACAGTACGCAAACCGGATATTTTGTTATTGACCTCAGTAGGCACACTAGCGAATTCATAACGTAGACCTAGATTGAGCGAGAGGTTCTTCTTCACCTTAAAGTTATCCTGTATGAACAGACCTGCTAACCATTGACGAAATCCACGCGCTGGATCGACCAAGCTTGTCATTGCCACTTCTGCACTTCTTGGTGAGCCACGCAGAAAATCTTCTAGATTGTCAAAGGTAACAATGCCACCGCGCTGACCGTTGAAGAATTGGTTGTATTGTATACGTTGTAGCTGAAACCCAAAGCTTAAAACATGGCGACCACGTGTGAGCAGCACAGTGTCACCAAGTTGATAACTATTCAGACGATCAAAGCGTGGTATACGGAAATCACCACCTAAATCGGACACCAGACCAGCAATCGTGATAAAACCAAATGGTTCACCTGGCACAAATGAGAGTGATGGTGGAATATCAATTGTGCGTTTGTTATCAGACTCCTGTATAGAACGACTAAAACCTATATGCAGCACATTTAGTAATGTAGGCGAAAAGATGAACTGCTGTTCCAATGTGAAGTACTGATTGCGTGAACGCTCTTTGGTAAAAGCGATAGGCGGTTTATTGAATGGTTGACGATCTACATTACCATTACTGATCGTGTAGCGACCAAATAAGCTGTTGCGATCTGAAAAATAGTGATCGATACGGCCTTGGATAAAGCGCTCATCAAGTGGCTGTGAGACAGAAAAGAGATATTCTGCGGCGCCGCCAGGCAATGTCCTACCATTAGGTAGCGGGAACAATGTCTGCAAATATGCAGGAATGGCTGAATGTAAGGTAATAGCAGGACGACCAGGTAAGATTCCCTGACGCGCTTTAAGGTCAGGCACATTGGTTACACCGGTAATTCCTAGGCGTTCGCTTAACCCTTCATAAACAGCAAAGAAGAAGGTCTTATCCTTTCTAATGGGCCCTCCAACAACACCGCCAAACTGATTGCGCTTGAAGGGGGGGATTGGTTGTTGTGGCTTATCAAAATAGTTCTTAGCATCAAGTACAGAGTTGCGGTGAAAGTAGAAGATCGAACCGTGAAGATTATTGGTACCAGAACGTGTAACAGCGTTAACGATCCCGCCTGATGCGCGTCCATATTCCGCCGAATAAGCATTGGTGAGTACACGAAACTCTAACACTGCCTCAACACCCAACAACACACCCGCCACTGAGCCAGGAGTCTTGTTGTAAATATTATTTATATCTGTGCCATCGAGTAAGAAATTGTTCTGTTCTGGTCGCGCACCATTGATAGAAATCTTGGGAGTGCGCCCTCCTACCACATCATTACCTGCCGTGAGCGCTGCGCTTACTCCTGGTTGTAGTAGTGCCAGTTGTTCGAATGAGCGTCCATTCAATGGTAGATTGCGTATCTGGTCTTGTGTAACAAGGCCGCTTAATACTGCAGAAGTAGTATCTATACTCTCATTGCCGGTAGTAACAAGCATTTCACCGACTGTTTCATTAACTGAGAGGACAAAATCGACTACAGCATTCTGTCCGACTGTAAGACGTAGTCCCTTGTTGATAGTGGCTTGGAATGATGGTGCAGATACTTGAATCTCGTAATCGCCAGAAGGAAGCAATGGTAGGTTATAGTATCCTATGCTATTGCTTTCAACCTCGTGTATTGCGCTTGTGCCAGTATTATATGCTACTACCTTAGCCTTACTGATTGCTGTGCCGGTCGAGTCAGTAATCGTTCCCTGTAGACCAGCGCCAACCGTCTGTGCTGATATAGTGCCATTTAAGAACAGCCAGCATCCCAACAGAACTAACCAAACCTGCATTGTCATTACCTTTTTCAACCAAAAGTACATTGCTTCTCCCCTTGTAACAAGACCGGCTTAGATCTGGCTTGTCCATATGTCTTATGAGAATAAAATCTATCTTAAGATAAGGGCTATATAGCAAGCGTTATACCAAATGCAATGCACCCTCTTCTTATTTGTTAAGATGCTGTGGTGGGCGTAGTTTATAGAATATATAAGAAGTCACAATGGTCGTTCATACTATCAGTTTGTTTAGATTCTAGATTTTTTGTCTGTAATTTAGATTAATCTAAACTACTGAGGCGAGGGTTACCACCACCCTAATATTCTCCACCAAATAAGCCCGATACTGGTCCAGATCAGTATGTTAAGAATTGAGGCAAGTAATCCGATCAACCACCAGGTACGCTGTTTGACATAGCCGGCGCCAAAATAGATTGGCGCTGGTGTTGTGCCATAGTGTGTTAGCGATGCATTAAGGTTCGAGATATAAGCAAGCAAGAGCACAGATAAGATTGGTGGTGCGCCTGCGGCAATAATAACAACAAGAAAAGGTGTGTACATAGAACTGACGTGTGCAGTAATACTGGCAAATCCGTAATGTGCATAGAAGTAGACAAGCATCAAGACAAGCAATGCTGCCCACCACTGCCAACCAATTGTTAAACCAGCCACAGTTTCGGCAAAACGTTTGGTAATGCCAGCCTCGCCTAAAGCCTCTGCCATACGTATGAGACCACCATACCAGATAAAAACGCCCCAAGCTTCGCGCTCAGTAACAATATCATTCCAATCTAACACTCCACTCAAGAGCAGCACGCCAATACCTATCAAGGGAACTACCGCATAATGTATGCTATGTAGTTTTAATGTCATCCAGAGCCCGGCAACGAGAAAGAAGACCAACAACATTATTACTTCCTGCCACTTCATCGCTCCCATAGCTTTCAGTTCTGTTCTTGCCATCTCGGCGGCGGCTGGTGTCTGCTTAATCTCGGGGGGAAAATAACGATATAGGGCAAGAGGAACAACTATCAGGGAGAGCAGTCCTGGCACAATGGCGCCAATTATCCATAACGTGTAAGTCAATTCAATTCCTGTAGCTTGCTGGGCAAATTTAGCGATAATGGTGTTGGACGCCTGTCCGGTAAGAAACATTGCACAGATGATCACGTCACATTGATATAACAATGTCATTAAGTATGTGCCAAGCCGCTGAGCAGTTGCCCCTGGGCGTGAATCGTAAACCTGCGACACGCTCTTAGCGATAGGAAAGATAATTCCACCTGAACGTGCTCCATTTGATGGAACTACCGCTGCCAGCAGCATATCTGTTGCTACTAATGCATAACCCAATCCTAGTGAGCGTTGTCCTAATATACGAATAAATATCAAGGCGATACGTCGCCCCAGTCCGGTT
The DNA here is from genome assembly GCA_040758525.1 of Acidobacteriota bacterium. Lineage (GTDB taxonomy): Bacteria > Acidobacteriota > Blastocatellia > Chloracidobacteriales > JADJPF01 > JBFLVQ01. Next base: position 3,391 of record JBFLVQ010000010.1, on the reverse strand, counting down.
TTAATCATCCCACGAGAGATCATAAATGCTGCCAACACTAGCCATACAATTGGATCGGCATAACCTTTTAGTGCCTGGTCTACTGGTAGCGCTCCCAAGACTATCACTGCCGTCATACCCAACAACACCATTGCACCGCCAGATACTGGTTGTAAGATCGAGCCAACAATGGTGGCAACAAAGATTGCCACCAATCGCCAAGCCTGTGGTGTGATTGCGTTCGGTAGCGGAAGCAGGGCAATACCAATAGCACATAGCACTACCACTGCCCACTTAATCAAGGTAACTTGGCGTGTACTGCCTGGCGCGGCCTGCTCATCGGCAGGTGACACTGTGGTTATAGAACGAATAGCAGTAGCTTCTATCATATCTATTTAATCAATCAGTTTGCAGTTCGTTAGTTAATCAAACAGGAGGCTTGATATAAATGCCTCCTGTTTGTTAATAGGTTTGAACTAAAATTCAAATTTCATACCAAGCTGAATCTGCCGTGAGGTTGTTGCTGTTGAGGTGATACGGCCAAAGTTGGGCGCTGGCATGCCTAAAGCACTGCCAAAGACAATCAAGCCTGAAGGTACAGCAAAGTTGGGATGATTGGGCAGATTGAAAGTTTCTATACGAAAGTGCAAGCGACGGGAGTCATTTAGCTCTATGGTTTTTACTACTGATAGATCCAATGATACCAATCCTGGGCCTATCAAGGTGTTGCGTCCCAGATTGCCACGTTGATTAGCTGCTGCCAGCTCAAAAGCAGCTGGGTTTAGATATCGATCCGACCCACCCAAAATTGGATCGACTCCCGACTTGATATTAGGACGTTCATGCGCCGAGAAACTGGTTGTATTGAGATTACCAGAACGATTGAATCCTACTCGCACAGTGAATGGATTGCCGGATCTGATCGAGGTTATATTGTTCACCTGCCACCCTCTGAGAAGCACACCACGTACTCCTTTAGCATTCTTACCAAAAGGCAATTCATAACTTGAATTGAAGGTAAGATTATGTTTGACATGGAATGCCGATAGACCACGATCAACCGTACGGTCATAAAAATCTAATCCATACTGGACTACATTACCAAAATCTTGTGAGTTGATACCGCTAGAATCATCTATCGTACGAGAGAAGGTATAGGCAAGCTGTCCTCTAATACCATTAGACATCTGTTTAATCAAACTTACCTGTAGTGCGTTATAGAAGGATTGCGCATCACTAGAGCGTTGAAAGATACCAGCAAAATTGGGATTGCGGCGCCCACGTTCAGGATGATAGACCTTATTGCCATTAACCATGCTCTCGGGGGCAAGGTTTGCGTCAGCCAAACGTAGTAGATGATTTCCTCTTGAGCCGGCATAGCCAAGTGTTAAACTCCAATTGCCTGGCAGAGCGCGCTGAATGCTTAAGTTGTACTGAATGTTATAAGGAGTCTGTAGATCAAAATTGACTGTTTGAAGTTGTGCGCGAATCGGAGCATTGGGATTGAAATTGGTGAGAACATTAGGAAATGGCACAGGAGCTGTTGGTGTTGAGACAATAGTTGTTCGTGTTGTAAAGGGCGGATTCAAACTACCGGAGAAGAAGTAGTACTTTGGTAGAATCTCATCAAAGAAGAGACCAAAGCCAGCACGAATCGAGGTCTTGCCATCGCCAAATGGATCCCAAGCTATTCCCAAGCGAGGAGCAAAATTTCGTAGTGAAGGATTGCTATGCCAAGGGTCGCCAACCGTAAGTTGACGGTCATTAACTGTACGCAAGTTTGAAATTTTACCGTTTGTCTCCTTAGGCACAGTAATAAATTCATAACGCAGACCCATATTGAGGGTGAGGGTCTTCTTCAGTTTAATGTCATCCTGTATAAAGAACCCTGCTAGCGTTTGGCGATAGCCACGTACCGGATCAACCTTACCGGGCACAGCAAAATCCACATTTCTTGGTACTGCGCGGAGAAATTCTTCCAGACTGTTAAAGACAACTACACCACCACGCTGACTAGTTGTGTTCTGGTTGTAGAGTATGCGCTGTAGCTGGAAGCCAAAATGTAGATCATGGCGACCATGTGTTAGTAATACAGTATCGCCTACTTGATAATTGTTTAGTCGATCCAATCGTGGTAAGCGAAAATCGCCACCCAATTCTGTTACCAGACCAGAGATGGAGATAAAACCAAAGGGCTCGCCAGGTATAAAGGAGAAAGACGGCGCAATGTCAATGGTACGCTGATTGTCAGCCTCCTGAGTAGAACGATTAAATCCCACACGCAGGATGTTTACTAGATTGGGCGAAAAAATATATTGATGCTCCAAGGTGAAATACTGATTGCGCGAACGCTCCTTGGCAAAAGCGATTGGCACCTTGTTGGTTGGCTGGCGATCGACATTGCCATTGCTGAAAGTGTAACGACCAAAGAGACTACTCTGAGTAGAAAACCTATGATCAATGCGGCCTTGAATAAAGCACTCGTCTAGGGGCTGGGATCTAGAGAAGAGAAACTCTCCTACACCGCCCCCTAACAGTCTTCCATTAGGAAGAGGAAAGAGCAGATCTAAATATCTAGGAATTGCTGGATTTAAGGTAATAACAGGGCGTCCGGGCAGGATTCCTCGGCGCGCATTAAAGTCAGGCACATTTGCTACTCCAGTAATACCTAGGCGTTCGATGAGCCCTTCATAAGCAACAAAAAAGAAGGTCTTATCCTTCTGAATCGGTCCTCCCAAAACCCCGCCAAACTGATTGCGCTTAAATGCCGGGATCGGCTCTTTGGGATTATCAAAATAGTTTCTTGCATCAAGCGCAGAATTGCGATGGAAATAGAAGAGAGAGCCATGAAAATTATTGCTGCCAGAACGTGTCACAGCATTAATGATGCCACCCGCCGAACGTCCATATTCAGCCGAATAGGCATTGGTGAGTACACGAAACTCTAACACCGCATCAACACCCAATAGCACACCCGCTACCGAGCCAGGAGTCTTGTTGTAAACATTATTTATATCTGTGCCATCAAGTAAGAAGTTGTTCTGTTCTGGTCGCGCACCATTGATAGAAATCTTGGGAGTGCGTCCTCCTACCACATCATTACCTGCCGAGAGTGCACCTGTTACGCCCGGCTGTAGTAATGCTAGCTGTTCGAATGAACGTCCATTCAATGGTAGATCACGTATCTGTTCTTGCGATACCAGATTGCTTAAGGCAGCAGAATTGGTATTGATAATCTCACTGCTGCTCGCCTCAATAACTACTTCACTTGATAACTCTGCAGGCGCCAGCGTGATATCCAACACTGCACCCTGATTGACGGTAAGGCGCAGGCCCTTATTAATAATGGTTTGAAATGATGGCGCAGATACTTGAATCTCATAATCGCCAGGAGGAAGAAGGGGTAAGTGGT
>JBFLVQ010000009.1:0-40685 GCA_040758525.1 Acidobacteriota bacterium | reverse complement strand
ATTACACTAAAGTAGCAATAAGGATTGGGAAAATAATCAATAGAGAGGAATATTAAAATGTCTGAAAATGATATCATTGACAAAAATAGCGGCGAAAAATCTCTAATGAAATTGACGGCAGAGCAAGATCCTTCATCACTAGTTGAGATAACCGTATATATACGGGAAGGCCAAGCCTTTGCACTTGAATCATTGCAAATAGCAAGACAGCAAAGCAGTGGGCAGCGTGTAGAGATATCTGATTTAGTTCAGGAAGCTTTAGATCTATTGATAAAGAGACATTTTATTGCCGTGAGAATCTCTAAAGACTAACTCATAATCATTCCTTTATGACGCGCCTTCAGCCATTGCTCAGACTCTTGCAATGGTTGCATTTGATGGAATTCCAATCTTATAATCTCCGCTTCATAATCAAATCAGTAAACGAATCGTGTGTATGAGCAATTCTGCTGTACAAAAACAGGTGGCACAGGGGCGCAAGCCGAAGATCGCTATTGTGATCCCTGCGCTCAATGAAGAACAGTCGATTGGACGTGTGCTCAATGAATTGCCGAAGGGATTGGTCGATCAAGTTATTGTTGCTGACAATGGTAGTACGGATCGCACCGCAGAAGTGGCGCGCGAGCATGGCGCAGAAGTTGTCATTGAGCCTCTACGTGGCTATGGTGCCGCCTGCCTACGCGCACTCTGCCAAGTAAAGCCCGATACCGATATTATTGCCTTTCTTGATGGGGATTACAGCGACTATCCAGAAGATTTGGCAATGATCGTCGAGCCGATAATGGCAGGACGAGCCGATATGGTGATAGGTTCGCGAGCACGTGGCGAACGTGAGCAGGGTGCTCTTACACCACAACAGATCTTCGGCAATTGGCTGGCAACCCGATTGATTAAACTGATCTGGGGCTTTAACTACACCGACCTAGGACCATTTCGGGCGATTCAGGCTGATAAGCTACAGGAACTACGTATGTGTGATGCCAATTTTGGTTGGACGGTGGAGATGCAGATTAAAGCACTCAAGCACCAATTGCGTATTGAGGAAGTGCCGGTGCGTTATCGGCGCCGTATTGGCAAATCTAAAGTGAGTGGCACACTCAGCGGTAGTATGAAAGCAGGCGTCAAGATCCTCTACTTGATCGCTAAATATGGCATCACTCCCAACCTTTCTAATGATCATCAATGAGGCCAATAAGAAAACTGATTATACTAGCTGGTTTGAGCGAACTGCTCTATGTTTCGCTCTATATTTTTCCTGTTGCTCCGGCTTTGCTCTATGGTAAATATATCGCCACAGCAAGCGGCTGCTTTGTCCTATACATCTTGGCGCTTATTCTCATTAAGCGCTCTACAAACATTAATACAAATCAACTTACTGCTGTTATTTTCTTAGCTGGTCTGCTCTTTCGCCTTACCCTAATTGCATTGCCACCTTTTACTTCTGACGACATCTACCGTTATATCTGGGATGGGCGTGTGTTAGCAGCAGCAATAAACCCTTATCGTTATGCGCCAACAGCTAGCGAACTGATACCACTACGTGATAATGAGATCTATCCCTTCATCAATCATCCCTACCTGCCAACGATCTATCCACCACTTGCACAAATAGGGTTTCTGATTGCCTATTTTATCGGTAATGGCTCGCTGATCGGTTTTAAGCTACTTGCTCTGATAGCCGAGTTGGTAACAGGCGGGCTGCTTGTGCGGCTGCTTATACGTACTGGCCGTCCTATCACAGACGCTATCATCTATCTTTGGTGTCCACTACCAATTCTGGAATTTTTTATTAGCGGTCATGTCGATGTGCTTGGTATCCCATTTCTGGTACTTTTTCTCCACTGTATGGTTGACGAGCGGCCATATCGTGCAGCGTTGGCACTAGCCGGCGCAGTGTTAGTGAAATGGCTACCTCTTATCTTTCTACCATTAGTTGCACGCCAGCTTGGTGTAAAGAAGACCTGCTACTTTGGCCTGATCTTCGCGCTGGCAATTATCACTGTCTATCTTCCTTTCCTCACAGTAGGTCTAAGCGTACTCAAATCTTTTGGCACTTACTTGCAATACTGGTCTTTTAACAGTTCCCTCTTTGCCATTGTATGGATGCTAACAGATGACTACCAGCGTGCACATTATCTCTGTTATATCGCAATAATGATCTGGACAGCGACTATTGCGCTGCTTTCACGCAACTTTATCATAACAACATTCTGGACATTGGCAGGGGTTTATCTGTTCTTTCCTACTATCTATCCTTGGTACTTAAGCTGGCTGCTGCCACTGCTTGTAATGGTGCCATCCAGGGCTTTCCTATTACTGTTGGCGCTTTCTCAAATTTCCTACTGGGTGCTGGTCGATTTTCACCAGTATGGGCAATGGTACGACTCTCCCTTGATACGTACCCTAGAATACTTACCTTTCTTCCTTCTGCTTAGCTATGAGCTTATAATTAAATCCCGGCGTGTTGCCGTCCAGGAGGCTATATGACCAGTGCAAATAAGCAATTTAAGGAGCGCAAAGAGAAGTTCGAAACCACCTCAGGAACCGAACTAAAGCCAGTATTTCTGCCGGAAGATTCGGTTGATACTGAAGGTGGATTAGATCTCTCTGAGCCTGGCCAATTCCCCTACACACGTGGTATCTATCCCAATATGTACCGTGGACGCCTCTGGACAATGCGCCAGTATGCTGGCTTTGGTACGGCACGCGAGTCAAATCAGCGTTATAAATACCTACTTGAGAATGGCACCACCGGTTTATCGATCGCTTTTGATCTACCTACACAGATTGGACTCGACTCTGATCATGAGTTGGCGCTTGGCGAGGTCGGTAAAGTCGGTGTTGCTATCGATTCATTGCGTGATATGGAGATCCTCTTCGACAATATTCCCCTCGATCAGGTCTCTACCTCAATGACAATCAATTCCACTGCTGCGATTCTGCTAGCACTCTATATTGCTGTAGCCAAGAAACAGGGGGTAGCGCTAGACAAGTTGAGTGGCACGGTGCAAAACGATATCTTAAAGGAGTATGTTGCACGCGGCACTTACATCTATCCACCTAAGACCTCGCTACGCATCGTTACCGATATTTTTGCCTACTGCTCACGCGAGATGCCAAACTGGAATACTATCTCGATCTCCGGCTACCATATACGTGAGGCAGGCGCGACTGCGGTTCAAGAGGTTGCCTTCACCCTTGCCAATGCAATCTGTTATGTGCAAGCCGCACTTAATGCCGGACTGGCGGTAGATAGCTTTGCGCCCAGGCTCAGTTTCTTCTTTAATGCGCATAATAATTTTATTGAAGAGGTGGCAAAGTTTCGTGCTGCACGCCGTCTATGGGCCAATATTATGAAAGATCGTTTTGGCGCTCAGGATGAGCGTTCACTAACACTACGTTTTCATGCTCAGACTGCTGGTAGTACACTAACTGCTCAGCAGCCTGAGGTTAATGTTGTACGTGTAACCATTCAAGCGCTTGCCGCAGTGCTCGGTGGAGCACAATCATTACATACCAATTCGCGTGACGAGGCGCTCAGTCTACCCACAGAAGAAGCTGCCCGTGTAGCCCTGCGTACACAACAGGTGATCGCCTATGAGTCTGGAGTTGCTGATAGCGCCGACCTGTTTGGTGGTTCTTATGCTATTGAATATTTAACCAATCAGATTGAGCAGCAGGCAAGAGCTTATATTGATAAGATTGATGCACTGGGTGGTGTGCTTACAGCAATCGAGACTGGTTGGATACAACGTGAAATCCAGGAGGCTGCTTATCGCTATCAACGTGCCATAGAGACCAACAAGGAAGTGATTGTTGGAGTAAATAAGTTTACCATCAAAGAGGAGTCTACTATCCCTACATTACGTATCGATCCTGCTGTCGAATTAGCACAGGTCGCAGCGCTACAACAACTGCGTAAGGAGCGTGACCAGCAAGCTGTTGATCGTGCTCTAGAGGCAATTGAACGTACTGCCCGCACAGATGAGAATCTAATGCCACATATTATACGCGCAGTAGAGAGTTATGCTACGGTAGGAGAGATCTCTGCACGGCTTGCTAAGGTTTTTGGACAGTACCAAGAGACGATCGGTTTTTAACTGTCCCGGCGAATAGATCTAGAAAAAAATTTTATTCCCCCACTTACTTGTCACCTAAGACAGAAAACGTATTATAATTAACCACCCCTAATTTCTTATTTAAGGAAATTTAGTGATGGAAGCGAATAAACTCGCTAAGAGACTCTATTTATCCGGGCAGAGCAATTCCGCACACAGCCTACTGCAAGGACTTAAGCATCATGGCCTGATCGATTGTCCTGATGAAGTGTTACAAGCTACATTAGCCTTCGAGCGTGGCCTAGGTGCTCAACAAGAGACCTGCTCCTGTCTAGTCGCAGCAGCAATGGCAGCAGGACTTGCTACGGTAAAGGCGCCTAACGCAGAAGCCCGTCGTACCTCGGCAGAAAAGATCTGTGCACAAGTGATAGAGGAATTCCGTAAAAAGTACCAGACAACTCGTTGCACCGAACTGATTGCCAGTTTCCCTGATTTCAACTGTGGTACACGTAAGGGCTTTTGTAGTGAGATCGTCGAATTTACTACTCGTATCATTGCCGACCTACTTACTAAACAAGAGATCGATCGTGGCTCATTCAGTCTTACACGTTGTATAGATTATCTTAACCGTTTACCAGATACAGAATTAACAATGGAGACGGTTAGCTATCTAATGCAACGTGTAGATATCAGACATGAAGAGATCGAGAAATGTCTCAATTTCTCTGAAGAGAGCTATGCACGCAACCTCTTCTATAAGAATGACCGTTTCGAGATCCTAGTAATGTGCTGGGACAAAGGACAGATGAGTCCTATTCACGATCATGACGAATCTTTCAGTGTAGAGAAGATCTATACTGGCGAGATAATGTGCACTAATTACCGTCGTATTGAACCAGACACAGATGAAATTGAGGAGGTTGATGCTCAGTTGATCGGTGTTGGCGGTGTGATCTATAGCAAGGGTGGCGAGATCCACAAAGTCGCTAACCAATCAATGCAAGATCGTGCTGTCTCTATACACTTCTATGCACCGCCTATGAAGCGTATGAAGTGCTTTACAGTTGGTAATAAGAATGCACAATGGATGAAACTACGTTATCTATATATCTATCGGCCTGAGGTCTGGCAATCTTTGGAATCTTGCAATCTATAACCACAGAGTACACAGAAGAGGGCCTCTGTGCTCTCTGTGGAGTAAAAATTAGAGTTTGCGCTTTGAGAAATACCAATCCTTAACATCAAAATCGGATTGCATACGTTTCTCAGCATCAGCCTGTGTCTGTGGCGCAGGTACAATAACATCTTGACCCGGAGCCCAGTTGGCGGGAGTGGCGCAAGCATTCTTGTCAGCAGTCTGGAGCGCATCTAGAGCACGTAGAATCTCATCAATATTACGCCCACATGACATTGGATAGTAGACAAGCGCACGCACCTTGCCTTTGTCATCAATAATGAAGACGGCACGTACCGTAGCTGTCTCGCTTGCGTTGGGATGGATCAAGCCATATTTCTGTGCCACACCCATATTAAGGTCGGCAATTACGGGGAAGCTCACTTTGACGTTGAACTTCTCCTCAATATTGCGGATCCAAGCCAAATGTGCATAAACACTATCAATCGAGAGGCCTAGTAACTGAACATTGCGTTTTTCAAACTCCTGCGTACGTTTGGCAAACTCTATAAACTCGGTAGTACAGACTGGAGTAAAATCGGCGGGATGCGAGAAAAGCACTACCCATTTACCGCGATAGTCGGAAAGCTTGACGTTGCCCTGGGTGGTTTTAGCCTCAAAATCCGGAGCCTCGTCATTGATTCTTGGCATAGAAACAACCGTCTGAGGTTGGACACTACTCATAAATCCCTTCTCCTTACAAATCAATGGAAAATTGAACATAGTCCAAGAAACCAAAGGTATTACACCCTTGATTGCTTGTGACACTCCGCGCGGGCTAAAGCTGCGACGGCTTCTTGCGAATCTTAGAAGCACTCATGGATAAGCGAAACTCGGAGTAATTGAAGCCTGGCTTCTACCCCATTGAGTTCGTAGTAACCAGCCAATACTTCGGGCGGTGCCACTTGCCCGTCTCTGCTCTACCGGCTTACGCCTGTCTAGCAAGCAGAAACACCTTGCTCTTTCCAGCAAGGTTTTTTGAAAACCAAAAAGTACCCTTTACAGAACAGTTCTTAAGGCTGTACCGCTCAATGGTGTTGTGCCTTCGTCTGTAACGGGCCTACTCTAACCTATTGGTTGATGTTTCGCAATACGACTATGACTAAAGCTGGAGAGCAAACACGCCTATTGGCAGGCTTTGAAAAGTACTAGCGGGCAGTAGCTGGGTTTACCGCCAAGCCGCTGCCGCTACTACCATACAAATTTACTAACAACATTCTCAATTGACGGTTAAGGAGAGTGGTTTGGCAAACTTAATACGCAGTATTGTACCCTCAAAGAGGCGTATCTCTTTGCCTTTGGTAAGCAACACACCACCAGCTACACCTACTCCCAAAGTAGTAGCTGCTACCGCGCCACCAGCACCACTGTAGATAGCTATGGCCGAGCCTAGACTACCAACTACACCACCACGTATCACATTATCAACCGTCTGACCACCATCCCGTTTACTCTTCACTTTTCCTTCTTCATTGGGATACAACTTCTCTTCATTAGCATAATCATCGATTGAGAGTAGAATCATCTCAACAGGCTTTGGCCCTTCGGCGGTGATTACACGCTCTATTGTAATCATCATTGAAGCTCGCCGCTGTCCACGCTTGGCTTCACTGATTTGCGTAACACGCCCTTCAAAGACTGTGCCACGTGGTAGCGCTACTACATCATCAACACGAATCGGTTCGACTAACTCTGCGCTGAAGGTATCACCCACTTCATTCAGCTTACTGCTCAATGCCGTTAATAGTTGCAGCCGGCAAACAGTATTAGCATTAATGGTGATGGTTTGTGGTGGCGGCGGTGGTGGTGTAGCTAGTTGGTCTTGAGGAGGCGTAGGTAGTTGGTCTTGGCCTGCTGCACTGGCAGCGGTCAAAGTTATCATAAAGATCAGCGTTAATGCAGTAAGCAGATATCTCATAACACCTCCTAAAATATGTTTACTCTTTTTACGAGTATTGAGAGAGGCTGACTCAATGGCCGCCAATTTAAAGCTAATAGTGCTTGTAACACCATTAGAAGCAGCAGCGCGCTTCCGCGTTTCCAGCCTACGGCACAATTTTAGCGATAAAGCAACGTCAGTACCATTATCGTGCATCTTTTGGAAACTTTTGTAGGTGTATAATACACCTCGGCGTACAGAGCGGATATGCTAAGCGGCGAAGAGTAACTCTGGTAACGTCGCAATAGCTACCGATAGTTAATTAAACCTGGTCCTTTCCCGCTTCGCAACGGGAAAAACGTAACCAGACGGTGAATGCGGCATAATGCTTGCAATTTTTAGTAACGAGGCGCAAGGCAGTCGCAACCGTACCATTTAGAGGATAGTTCCGTGATTGGGGGCACACGGAAAGCAAGTTCAAGATTACTGGTTCAATAGGAGCGCGAATATGAAAACTTTCGCGATCGGCGATGTACACGGACAATTTGATGCCTTGCAACAATTGTTGACAATGCTACCGATCGATTGGCAACAGGATGAATTGGTCTTTTTAGGCGATCTAGTGGATCGCGGTCCTGCCTCAAGGCGTGTGCTGGAATTAGTTCAAGAACTAACCTCCTTTTCTACACGTGTGCGTGTGCTACGTGGCAACCATGAGCAGGTTATGCTCGATAGTCTCAGTTCCAAGCAGAGTTTTGACCAATGGATGCGTATGGGTGGGCAGACCACCTATGCTGAATACTGCCCCGCCAATTTAAAACGGCGTTGGCTCACCTTTCTACAGGAGTTGCCTGCTGCTACACGCAGCTTTCTTGCCCAACTGCCAACCTATTATCGTAATGAGCATGCTATTTATGTGCATGCCGGTGCACGGCGTAGTGAGACAGGTGATTGGCAGATCGATTCTCTAGAAACTGCTCTCTGGTACCGAGATATGCTCTTCTGGAAAGAGTATGATGGACCCACTATTGTAGTTGGTCATACTCCTACCAATAAGATTCGTAAAATGCTTAATGAGAGTCTCACACCCAACTCCCGTATGGAAGCCTGGCAACGCGGTGACATTATTGCGATCGACTGTGGGGCTGGCCATAATAGCCAGCTTTGTGCGGTAGAATTGCCGACTCGGCGTTTCTATTATCGGCCTATATCACGCAAAAAGAGAGCTCCTTGGGCTGCCTAGCAGATAGACCACTATTTCACCATGTTGCGAATAATACCTGAGTAGCCATATAACGATGAGGAAACCGTTGATGCGGGTTAGGCGGAATATCTTGTTGAATTGCGACTTGTGGCTCTAATTGCCACCCTTGGAAAAACCTATCACCGTTAAACTAACAGTGTCAGAATTACTGAAATTATTCTTTAACATAGCTCCGCTCCTTGGCAAATCATATCCAACCACCGGATACCATCCATCTGGCGTCACTGGTGCTCTAGTCTCCCAACCGGGATAAGAAATAAGTTGATTTTTTGCAACAGAAATTTGTGAACCTATCTGCAAGCCATTATTAGTACGAAATTTTTTATCATTTGTATAAATATATTTGACCTTATGGGTTCTATGGTCAAAAGCAATGATGTATTCCACACCATCAATTGTTCGTTTAATAAAGGGGCGTATCTGGCCCGGATGAGTGAGTATCGTTTCCGTTATTTTTTGAGGAACATCCTTCCGATTAAGCTTCACCCCAATTTCTAGTTTTGGATTAGATTGAGATACTGGAGCAAGGAGGGATAATATGAAGGCTAAGCCGATCAGCAATTTCATAAATTTCTCCTTTCAGCAAAAGCAAGCAATTACTTTTGTCGCTATCTTTCTTTACCCAGTCATTATTCGCTTTTTTTTGATTACACGCTCAGCCTTAAATAAAGTTCCATTATTCTTTACTAAAAGGAATATAGGATCACATGTGCATAACTATATTATTTAGTGGACCGGCATATAATCACAAACCTATTGTAGTGTTATGCGAATACCATGAGCCAAATCTGTTTCATCTCCACTATGGTGCGATTCAAACCACACTGAACATCTACTTCAGATAGAGTTCAATAACACGGTTGACAGCATCCAGGGCAGCCTTAGCAGCCGATTCAATAGGTGATCCATAGACGTTGCAGATTCCTGGCAATGACATATGGTTCTTACCAAAATCGACCTCAACCAGGGTAGTAATAAATGGTTGAGGCGGTTCTCCCAAACTCCATAGTTGTAGGTCTAGCACCTTAAAAGTAAGCGGCCGGTTGAGCACTGGACAGATAGCATCTAGAGTGGTCTGAGCTGTTGCAGCGAGTAATTGTTGTTCTGTTTCTGGTATACACTCATGCTCAAGACTGTATTCGCCGTCCTGAGATTGTAAGCGTACAAAAATACGTCGTTGCTTCTCCGTTAACGAAGTTACTGAACACTCACGCAAGGCCACCCGTCTCTTCTTAGCAACCATTCTTTTCCGCCTCTGCCTACAATTAATTTTCCAGTTTTCTTATTCTATGTATGAGTATAAGATAAAGCAATCGTTCAGCCAGCACAAAACTCTGTGCAGGCGTAAAGATTCAGTTAAGATCGACACTGCTTAAACACATATAACTGGGCTGTGCGCATGCTTGTTAAACTCAAATATCTTTCCGGCAGTCTTGTAGAAAGTGTTGAAGAACTCACCCTGCCAGTTATTAAGATCGGACGCGCACCAACTTGCGACTTTGTGCTTTATGACAGTGGTCAGCGCCATAAGGTAGCCTCGCGTGTACATGCAGAGTTACGACGTGAAGACAACGATCTAGTGCTTTACGACCTACATAGCAGCAATGGTACTTTTGTTAATAATGAACGGATCGATCGGCGACCACTTGCTACTGGTGATCGTCTACTATTTGGCCTTGATGGACTGCTGGTTGAGATCTTCTTCTCCATCTCATCTACCGATGAGTTCCAATTTCTGAAAAACTGTTATCTCTTTCAGGGTCTTTCTGACGAGATGTTACAACAGATCTATAGCAGCGGACAGATTGTTAGCTATCCAGGTGGTAGCTACCTCTTCCGCTATCAGCAGCTTTGCACTCATCTATACATAATCTATAGTGGTTTTGTCGAAGTCTGGGGTATCAAAGATGAGCGTGGCACAATGGGTGTACTCAGTTATCTAGCAAGTGGTGAATGTCTAGGCGAGACGCTTGCCTTGCCTGGCGATACCCACCTAAGTGAGGCTCTTGTGCCCGAGTCGGCAGAAGTCTTTCTGCTACATGCGCGTCAATTACGCGAACTTATGGAGAGTACACCTAGCTTTGCCATACACTACTCAACTGTGCTTAGCAAGCAGCTAAACAAAAACCAGAGCCGCTTCTACAGTAAATTCGCGCGTCAATTACAAGGTAGTCTGCGTTATTTTGATCTTGCTACCATTATACAGACCCTGAGCGGCTTACAGGAGACAGGACTACTTACCTTTTACAATCTCAATATGGGTCTATTCCGCTCCTCACCATTAGCCACAGCAGCCAATGCCTCTCCCTTTGCACATCTATATTATGAACTAGGAGAGGTGCGTTATGTGCAGTTTGGCCGGCGTACCGGCGAGCAGGCATTCTATCAGCTCTTTCAGATGCCGCTAGAAGGAAGCTTCTCATTTGGTATAGAAGATCCCCCTGAACAGTTGCTTAAGACCGAACCGATACGAAAATCTGGCTTATATCTGCTCATGGAGGCCATGCGACTGCAAGATGAACTTAACAATATTAAAGAACGATTGCCCAGTCATGGAACAATCTTTCAACGCAATAAACCAATGCTAGAATGGCAGGATGAGACAACCCTTACCTTTGCCCAACAGGTTTGGGATCTGTTGGGTAATAACAAGATCATGATGATTGAGTTACTCAACCGTACACCCTGTTGCAATTATTATACTTACACGATCCTGCTAAAGTTGCTGGAGACTCACCAGACTCGCACTTATACCTAACTGCGAGTTGTCTTGCCGTACTATTTGACGCGTCTGCCCGGCTACAGTATTATGTGGGCCGCTGTTATATTTATCTCCGCAAGATTAAGGTTCAATCGCGCATGGCGACACGAACTAACAACGCACAAACAAATGGCGGTGATCTAGAACGACCGCTCCCCCATAACATAGAAGCCGAACGTGCTGTGCTGGGTGCCATTCTGCTTGATAGTTCACTCTGTAATCAAGCAATTGAGCTGCTTAAGCGTGAAGATTTCTTTCTTGATTCGCATCGACGTATCTTTGAAAAGATGTTGATCCTTTCCGAGACAGCACGCGCTATCGATCCTATTACATTACAGGAAGAGTTGGCTAAGGTTGGTGAATTGGAACAGGTAGGCGGTATGGCCTATGTTGCCAGCCTGCTTGATGGCGCCGTACGTACGGCCAATATCGAGCATTATGCCAAGATCATCAAAGGCAAGAGCGTGCTACGCCGCCTTATTGCCGCCTCTAATCAGATTATACATACCTGTCTAGATCAAGATGGTGAGCCTGATGAGATCTTAGACAATGCCGAAAAAGCAATCTTTCAGATCGCCGAGGATCGTATACGCACTGGCTTTGTAAGCATTGCCGAAGTGGCGCGTCAGCAGTTAGAGCTAGTTGAGAAGATGGCAGAACGGCCACAGATGATGACCGGCGTGCCTACTGGTTTTACCGAACTCGATCGCCTTACCAATGGCCTGCAACCTTCTGATCTAATTATTATTGCCGCCCGTCCATCGGCTGGTAAAACTGCCCTAGGTCTTACTGTTGCACAAAATGCTGCAATCGCAGCGCAAAAAGTTGTTGGTATCTTCTCGCTAGAGATGACCAAAGAGGCATTAGTCTCGCGTATGCTCTGTTCTGAGGCGCATGTTGATGCACATCGACTGCGTGGTGGTTTCCTTAATCGTGAAGAATGGGCACGTCTAGCTGCTGGTCTACAGAAGCTTGCAGAAGCGCGTATTTTTATTGACGATACTGCTGCCCTCACTCTCTTAGAGATGCGTGCTAAGACTCGCCGCCTTAAAGCCGAGCATGGTTTAGATCTATTGATTGTCGATTACTTGCAATTGATACGTGGCCGTGGTCGTTTAGAGAGCCGTCAACAAGAGGTCTCACAAATTTCACGTGATCTCAAAGGCTTGGCTAAAGAACTCAATGTGCCAGTAGTAGCCCTCAGCCAACTTTCGCGCGCACCTGAGACACGTACTGACCACCGTCCACAACTTTCCGATTTGAGAGAGTCAGGCTGCTTGGCGGAAGAGACAAAGGTCTATCTACCTGATAAAGGTATATATCAGCGTATCGATCAACTCGTTGGTAAAAGTGGTTTCTCCGTACTGGCATTGAATGAAGAGACCTGGAAGTTAGAGCCAGCCATTGTATCACACGCATTCGCTACAGGCCATAAACCTGTTTTTCGCCTTACCACCAAATTGGGCCGCAGTATTCGTGCTACTGCAAATCATAAATTTCTTATGATAAATGGCTGGCGTAGACTCGATGAACTCGCTATTGGGGATCGACTTGCGTTACCTCGTCAGCTACCTGGACCTACAAAAGCAGCTATGACAATTGCAGAATTAGCGCTTCTAGGCCATTTAATCGGTGACGGCTGCACGTTGTCTCATCATGCCATGCAATACACTACTGCTGATCCATTACTGGCCGAAACTGTTGTTAATTTAGCCAAAGAAGTATTTAGGGACACAGTCACACCACGTATTAAACAAGAACGGCATTGGTATCAAGTATATCTACCTGCCAAAGAGAGACTAACCCATAACAAGCGCAACCCTATTGCGTCTTGGCTTGACACACTAGGTATCTTCGGTTTACGTTCCTACGAAAAACGTGTACCGGAAATAATTTTTGCTCAACCTACTGAAAGTATTGCCTGTTTTTTGCGGCATCTATGGGCAACGGATGGTTGCATAAATTTAAGTTCAGGGACTAAACATTACCCTAGTATTTACTATGTATCAAGTAGTGTTGAATTGGCTCAAAATGTACAATCATTATTGCTCCGATTAAGAATAAATGCCACGCTCTCACGACATGCCCAAATTGGTAAAGGACGCGATCAATTTCATGTAACAGTTAGTGGCAAATATGATATTGAGCAATTCTTAACGCAAATAGGCGGATTAGGACAGAACAAGGCTGCACATCACTTAGCGATAGCAAACCATCTATTACAGCGTTCAGCTAATACTAACCGAGACGTACTGCCGCGTGAAGTTTGGCGACTGTTCGTTACTCCTATTATGCAGGCAGTTGGTCTCTCTTCACGCCAAATGCAAGCCAGATTAGGCAATGCATATTGCGGTACAGGCTTATTCAAAAGCAACCTTAGCCGTGAACGTGCTGGCCGAGTAGCATCTATTGTTTGTTCAGAGGAATTGCTCAAATTGGCGCAAAGTGATGTTTATTGGGATGAAATTATCAGCATTGAATTGGATGGCGAAACACAAGTCTATGATCTCACTGTAGACCGTTCTCATAATTTTGTTGCTGACGATATAATCGTCCACAACTCTATTGAACAAGACTCAGATCTAGTAATGTTTATTTATCGCGAGGAGATGTACAGCCCCACAGAAGAAAACGCTGGCATTGCTGAGATCATCATAGGAAAGCAGCGCAACGGTCCAACCGATACGGTGCGACTCGCGTTCATTAAGCAGTTCACACGGTTTGAGAATCTCTGGCGCGAGAATTAACTTATACTAGTTTCCATGCGACCTACTTGGGCAGAAATAAGACTTGATCATATTGCAGCCAACTATCGCTCCATCAAAACACTAGTAGGTGAGAAGGTCGAAGTAATGGCCGTAGTGAAGGCCGATGCTTATGGCCATGGCGCCTTACCCATTGCTACCCATCTGGAAAAAGAGGGCGTAGATTGGTTTGGTGTAGCATTGGTGGAAGAAGGTATTGCACTACGCCGTGCAGGAATTAAATCTGCTATTCTCTGCTTGGGTGGTTTCTGGCAAGAGGAACAGGCACACGATTGTATTGAATACAATCTTATCCCTACCATCTATCGTATCGATATGCTTGATACACTTAATGCTGTAGCGCGTGCCTGCAATCAACAAGTCAAATTTCATGTCAAGCTAGATACTGGGATGGGCCGGCTAGGTTTGTCGCCGGAACAACTAGAGGAATTCCTTAGACACACAACTGCTTGCCAACAACTTCTCCTTGATGGTGTGATGACACATCTAGCAGCGGCAGAAGAGATCGAGAAAAATGATTTTACTAATGCGCAGATCTCACGTTACCTAGATTGTCTTAGGCTGATACGCAAAGCCGGTTTTAATCCACACTACGAGCATATCGCTAACAGTGCAGGAACACATGGTTGGCCACAAGCACGTGGCAATCTAGTACGTACTGGTGGCCTGCTCTATGGTTTTTGGCGTGATGTTATTTCACCAATATCACCGCCGCCTACCCTCGCTCCTGTGCTCTCATTACACACACAGATAATACTGCTTAAAAGTGTGCCGGCGGGCACACTGCTTGGCTATGGTGGTAGTTTTCGTACTACCCGTGAGAGCCGCATTGCTACATTGCCAATAGGCTATTACGATGGGCTGCGACGTGCCTACTCAAACAATGGACGAGTATTAGTGCGTGGGCAATCTGCGCCCATTGTCGGTCGTATCAGTATGGATTTAACACTAATTGATGTCACAGATATTACTGGTGTCTGCTTAAGTGATAAGGTTGTTCTGATTGGTCAATCTGACAATCTAATGATCACTGCTGAAGAGATGGCGAGCTGGATTGGCACAATATCATATGAGGTAACTTGTGCGCTTTCTCAACGTGTACCGCGTTTTTACTTAAACTCACCCAAACTTTAATCCATTATCGTAGGTAACTGCTTACATAATTCGTTACCAAAAGCGGCACCAGAAATAAACAAGCATCTAGCCGTTAGCTTGATTACTATACTAATCATGTTTATCTACAATAGTTTAATTAGTTGATAAAATTCCCGGCACCACGCTTGCCTAACACTTTATCGTATGTTTAATGGTTAGATGAAACGTATTCGGTTCTCGGAAGGATTTTGTTAAGAATTGATACGCCTAATAAGAGTGGCTCACCTCAGTTCGCAATCTAATGGTTAAATAGTGGCGTATAGACCAGGGGGAAAGATGAGAGGACATTATGGATTCAGTCTGCTTGAATTGATTGTTGCATTCACAGTTCTGGCTATTATTGCCGCTATTGCCGTACCCAACCTAAATAAATTGCTTATCTCATATAAGACCAGAATAGCAGCAGAAGCGCTAGCCTCTCAGCTTAATCAGGCTCGTCAAGCAGCAATCAATTTTGGACGTAGGACTAATCCATTAACAGTATATTTATATCCAGCCGCTGGTGACAAAGGTGTTGGAGTCTGGTTTGATCGTAATAATAAAGATATAACTGCTCCTACCTCTGCACCTAGTAATGAAACTATCTTTCTTCCTCAAGCTATTGCTATTGGCAATAGTGTGACTGCTAGCCCACAATGTGCTACTAGTGGTCCGCTCGATATTGTACAGTTTGATTCCAGAGGCGAATTAAGATTGGGTTATCCTGTTCAATCTTGTTTACAGACTAATCCCCCCTCAATCACTCAACCAATAAACATCTACGTAGAATATCTGAGAAATAGTAATCGGCTCTCCAGTTATGTAGTGGGGGTTTCTCAGCGTGGTTCCGTCAGTGTTATTGGTTTAAGGTAGTCCTTCACTTGAAAAGACTGCAAGGATATTCTGCCTATGATAAAAAAACTCCCCAAGAAATCTAACGAACGGGCCTTCACTTTAATTGAAACGTTAGTGGCATTATTGATCCTTGCCATTGGTCTACTGGCAATAGCTCAATTGTTTATTGCTGCCACCTATACAAACAGCTTTGCTTATAATGAATCAGTAGCTGTAAAGGTAGCTGAAGATACACTTGAGCTTTTGCGGGGACTACCATTCTCAGATGCCAGGCTCTCTAATGGAGGCACAATAAATGCGCCAGTACCATACAGCCTTGGTAGTGGCACCCCTGCCCCTGAAGTAGCGCAGTGTTCTGTAGGCTCTTCCATACATGCGGATAGAGATCATGTGCTAGGTGTCTACTTTGATCCTCAACAATTAGGTGGCACAGGTCCAATCGTAAGTTATATACCAAAGTTAGCCGATTGTTCTTCCACCAATTTTGACCGACGACAATTTGAAGTTCGCTGGCAAGTAATAGGCTATAATCCAACTGTGGCTGCCACCACAAGTCCAACCATTATTCCTGATAATGCCTTTAACGCCTACAACGACGATTTTCCTTTCAATCAGACAAATCCTCCTGCGCCACCTAACTTTTCTGCGCCAACCCCTCCAGATCTTAATGGAGATACTACCAAACTTATCATTGTCAGAGTTATTCCTGTTGGAGCCAAGGGTGCAACACGCCTGGCTAAAAGAGTTCAAATCGCAACAATTATGACTCGGCCTAGCTAGTGAGGGATGATATATGAGAAAGCATATTAATGCAGGCTTCTCGCTAATAGAAATGAT
Source organism: Acidobacteriota bacterium (assembly GCA_040758525.1). Lineage (GTDB taxonomy): Bacteria > Acidobacteriota > Blastocatellia > Chloracidobacteriales > JADJPF01 > JBFLVQ01. Next base: position 23,958 of record JBFLVQ010000009.1, on the reverse strand, counting down.
GCTGGTAACGCTTATTCTACTGACAATCTTTGTCACGATATTTTCCATCTTCGTCAATAACCAGAAAGCATTCGATGCTGAGCAGGCCAATGCGGAAGCCAACGCTAATGCTAGATTTGCTCTTAATAGAATTAAAGAGATAATAGAGAGTTCTGGTAATAATCCTGGTCAGATTGGCAGTATTAACGATCAGACTGGCGGTATTGTAAAGTTATTTACAGGCACGGTGGCTTATTCAAGTGGTAGTGGTTTATCGGGCTCCTTCATATACCCTTTTATTGGCACATCTAACTGCAACCCTGCGGTTGCTAATCAATATTGTGGGACAGCGGTCGATCTTCTTAGCGATCTAAATGGCAATGGCGTCACCACAGATGATGTGGAGGCTAGTGGCAGTGGAGTTATATTCAATCAGAACATAATCACATCAGAACACTTACAACTCTACCTGGATCAAACACCACTGCCATCTGGTCTAGTAAGCGATGAGGTTTATCTAATAAACCTCAATAAAACTGGCACACCCAGAACAGCTATTGCAGAGTTTGTTGTCAATATGCAGTTTATGGTAGACGTGCCTACCAGCACTATGACTATTACTGTTACGGCTAGATCCAATCGCGCCGTCGCCACTGAGGGTCGCCTGGAAAGAAGATTCCGATATGCAACTTTGAGCACCAAGGTAAGAATAAGAAATATGAATACAAATGTGGCAAGAGTCTTCAATACAGAACAGAACCATATTGACGTCGCTAATGTCGTATTTTAGGGGGTGAGGTATGCTACATAAATGGAATAGCCTGTCAGAAAAAGAGAACCAAGGCGTTGCCTTAATACTAGTTGTTATTACTCTCTCGATAATGCTTCTCATGGGTTTAGCAGTAGCAACCACCTCAACTACAGAAGTCACTACCAGCCAATCAGCGGTATTGGAGATCAACGCCCATTATCTGGCAGAAGCTGGTTTGAACCAGGCTGTGGCGATGATCAGGAGTATTCAAAACGGAAACCTCAATGATGTACTGGCAGGCCCTGATGGACAATGTACCGCTCCTTGCAATTGGGCAAGTTGGAGTGGTACTCATCCACTTAGTGTGCATGGAAATGAACTGGTCGTCGACACTAGTGCTGCTGGCAATGGTTCAGCAACTGCCTGGGCTAAAGTTGCTGTTGCTGGTCAAGTGCTGCCAAATTCTGGTCAAACACTACCATTATTCTCTCCTGGGGTAGTTGGGTTTATGCAAGCTGATCCAACTAAATCAATCAAAGATGGCGGTGATGGCGCCCCTGCTACTTATGTACAAGGCTCTGGAGCTTGGAGTAAGACCTCACTTTATCCAGATCCCGGTACAGGAACGGTTTGTGGCACAAGCTCTAGCTGCACACTAAACTGGGCAGGAAAAAGGGAGACTCTAGATCCCGTCACACAAACTAAATATGTAACCTTAGTGGAAGTGTACGATGATGATGATCCACTTTCGCTAGAGTTCAACGCATACAATAATGGTATTGTTTATCCCAGCGGTTATACCGGTACTTCTGCAAAAATATATGGCACTAACACTCATACTACCGGCGCACCCAATTGTGTGTTAGGTGGTACAGGTTCATTTGAATGTCCAGGCACTGGCGATAGCAAAAGTTTTGGCAACAAAAATCAGGATTTTAACAATAGAATTTATGTTCGAGCAACCGGACGTGTGATAAAGAAGTTTGGTAGTGATTGGAGATTGATGTCGGAGTCTGTAGTAGATGCCATCGTCGGTTTCTTTCCTTATCCAGCAGTTCTTACTGGCAACTGTCTAAGATACTTTGGCAATGCCAAAATTATTGGAGCATATGGTTCACTCTTCGCAAATTCAAATATCTGTGTTGGTGGCGGTAGCACAGAAGTTTCCCAGACAGTAGGTACGGCTGCCAATATTTGTGGTGGTACAATCGGCGGTACTACTGCTATTTCACAAAATCAACCACCTATCTTTATACCAGATTTTAAACCAATCCCTGATAGAATATCTGCACCATATGATGATGGGCCACAGGCTGCTCCTTATGCTAATCCTACTTTGACTCTTTCTGGCCCTGGTGGCGGTGTGCCTCTGCAATACTCTCAGTCTACTACTGGTATAGACCGAATATATCCAGGAGACTTTTGGCTGAGACAGATCGCAAGGATAAATCAATACACGCCAACAGGCTCTGGTACATTAAATGAAACTTCAGGAAATGAAGCCGCAGGATATATTCTGCTTCAACCAAGAGGAACCAGTGGTAGTCGTAGAACCTGTGTTAATGGTGGTAGTTGTTCCGGTTCTGAGAATGGTATACTGGCACGACTCGGTATAACAGAAGCAGATCTAGATGCTTTGGATAATCGTGTAGATAACCTTTCTAGTGATATGACTGCACCTGGCAATAGTGATGCTGGGTTTGATCCTACGAAAGCTTTGATTATACGATTACGACTTAAGAGAAATGTTACGTTCCCAACCGCAACAGGAACTATTCCTGTTGACGCTATTGATCGTGATCGTATCTTTGTTGCATCCATTACCAATGGTGGTGTACCCACAACAGTATCTTCCACTGGTTCTGCCACTAATAAACCTAAGTCATTAGGGGGCACAACAACATATGAGTTCTATAGAATAATACCTGGCGCTGCTACTATACTTGGCGTCAACACACCTTTTTTGGGAACAACACTCTCTTCGATAAATGCCGGATCGCCCAGTTACCAATCCACTAATAGCGGCTCTAGCAGTTATGGTGATACAGGGCATGGCTGGTCATTTGATGGAGGAAGTTTCATTCCAGGTAGTTGTAGCGGTACTGCTAGCGCAGCTTGTAGCAGTGCTCCTTGCAACACTTGTCCACCTTATACAGATACTCAATGCACTAACCCCTATGGTGGAGAATGGACAACCAATCCAGGCGATTCTCTCTTAAGAGGATATTGTTATTTTATTGATGGTAATTTCAGGCAAACAGGCATAGGAGGAAATCCTCCTATTAGAGCAACATTGATTGCTACCGGCCATTTGAATACTACTGGCAATAACGAGTGGACACCAATAATGAAAGCTGCCCTCTCTCCCCTACAACCACCTTTCACCAATCCCACAATTCAGTTCCTATTTGGGGCAGATATAGATTTTGGTGGTAATGTCGCTGATGGTGTCAATTTTGAAGGTTTAGCATATGCCCGGGAACAGATAGAGGCATCTGGTAGCGGTACTTACAATGGCCAGATCATTGCCGCTGATAAATCAAATATTGATAATGATGTGCAAAACAATTCCATTGGTGGAAACTATACCGTTAACTTCAATCAGGCCCAAAATGTGCTTGGTACATTAAATCTATCTTCCTGGCGAAAACTTAAGTTCTAACAACAGCAAAGCTCACCTACAAAAAGGGCAACCGGGCAATCCACTCAGGTTGCCCTGCTCTTTTTCTCTTGTCGGCACACTTCTCTGAAAGGTTATAATTCTCTTAATAATCTTTTTGGAGAACAATGATGGGCGCTGAATCTCAACAAACCAAAGCACCAATAGAAGAAGCGGTAGATGAACTGCGTGCTGCCGCCGAGGCCGCCACAGTTGCACCGCTAGTAGCACGCCGACGTGCTCGCCGATTACAGTATCTTCTGATATTTTCGCTCTCCATCTTTATCTTACTTGCTATTGCTGTGTCTGTAGATGGTGACCGCTATTTTGATTGGGATGTAGCGCTCTCGCGCGCAATCCAATCTATCCCAGGTATTGAACCGCTGATGCGTATTATTTCTATTCCTGGAAATAATTCCCTAATTGCATTTGGACTGGTGACAATCACCTTCTTTTTTCTCTTTATGCTACGTTATCGGTTAGAAGCTTATGCCCTTGTGCTTAGTGCTGGTGGTGGAGAGTTCTTCAATATTGCTTTTAAATGGCTAATTGGCCGACCCCGCCCTAATATGCAACTAGTCAATATTCTTGTACATGAAACATCTCGCAGCTTCCCTTCTGGCCATGTAATGCATTATGTGAATTTTTATGGAATGCTCTTCTTTTTTGCTTACACACTGCTGCGGCGTTCGGCATTGCGTAGCTTACTAATCGTAACTTGGGGAGGATTAGTGCTATTAGTTGGTCTTTCTCGTATCTATCTAGGCGCACATTGGCCTAGTGATGTTGCTGCCGCCTATTTAGGCGGTGGAGTCTGGTCTATCTTTGTTATTGACCGCTACCGTCATTGGATTAAGCAGAACAATAACGTCAAAGAGATTGACCATTAATTATTTTTCTTCTTATTGCCTTCAGAAGATTTCGGCAACTGATCTAAATATGGACGGATATTTTGATCAATTCTATTGAGTGCAATCTCCGCATAATTACGTGCATCTTTGGAGATATCGCCATTTTTCGAGTAAGCCTCAAGCTGATCCTTAAATCCATTCAGTTGTCTGATAAATCCCTCTTTGCGCGTATCTGTTTCAGGGAGATCTTTTTCTACCTGACCAATTATCTTGGTAACCTCATCTAACGCAAACTTGACCAATGCAGCAGTGTCACTTGGACGAACTGGCCCAGTGGTTGTTGGATTACTAGTCTGATTTTGTGGTGTTGAGGTTGGTGTCTCAGTTATTGACTGATTAACAGTAGGTGGAGAAGTTGAAACAGAACTGTTATTTCCCCCTCCCATAAAACTCATAATAGCGATACCAAGCCCCACTATTAGAACAAGCCCGCCCCCCGCAACAATAAATTTCTTGTTATCTTTCTTAGGCGCCCGGAAAGCTGGTACTGAACTAGATAGATCAGATATAGGGGTAAAATCGAGCGACCGTTTGGTTGAGGCAGCTTCTACTGCAGGTGACAGAGGCGACTTGGAAATATCGGCCTTAGGCACTTTGGTATTCAATGAAGCTGTGTTTGCTGTAGATGTATTGGCCGCAGGTGTTTGTCCAAGTGATGCAGTCTGCCCAGGTGGAGTAGTCTGTATAGGTGGCGCAGTCTGTATAGGCGGCGCCGGTTTAGTAGCCATTGGCGGCGGTGTATCTACCTTAGGTGGTGGTGACTGAATGGCTGGCACTGCTGGCTTAGCTGTTGAAGTAAGCGGTGGTATAGAAGACTGTTGTTGTGGTGGTGGCGGCGGCACAATCGGTTTATTTGCTGGTGGTGCCGCAAAGAGTGATGATGTTGGCGATGGTTTCGCTTCTGATACTTGGGGATTAAGCATCTCTGGCTTGGATGGCGCCGGTTTTATTGGTGGTGGCGGCACATTTGCTGTTATTCCTAACTTATCATCAGTAGGTTTATTAGGCAGAGGCGAAACTTTTACTGTTGAACCCAGCTTCTGATCATTCAATTTGCTAGTAGTCGCCGGTGGTGTACTAAATAGAGATGATTTCGAAGCGGTAGTAGACGGCTTATCAGGACTCTTAGCTGGTGGCGCTGACAAGGGCGGTGTTGCTGGCTTGAGCGGCGCCGATTTTGCTGGTGCATCTTTGCCAGTTGGTGGCGCAGAGAATAGTGACGCCAAGACTTCTGGCCCCGACATCTTCGGTTTCGGCGGTGCGCCTATTGAACCAGTAGTTAATGACTCAGTTTTAGCTGGAGCAGACGGCGCAGATGATAATGGCGGCATTGTTGGCGCAACTGGATTCGATGGTAAGGGTGTAGTAGACGATGGCGGCGCCGGTGTCGCTGAGAGAGGTTTGGTAGCAGCCGCCTTAGGTAGCTCAGATTCCATCCTTACAGTATTCTCGAATTGCAGCATTGGATCAGATTTTGATGTTGGCTGCTCTTGCTTCGGCTCATCGGCAGAGAGTGAAGGCATAATCGAGAGAGTCTCCAGTAATAATGGACTAGCCTCCTCATTAACACTGCTCTTAGATGGTGATGGCGATTCCGAAATGGTTTCGGAAAAGATCAGATCAGCAGGACTATTAAAAGGCAGAGAATTAGTAGGCGCAGAGGGCGGTTTGGGTAGCGGCGCAGTAAATGGACCCAAAAAAGGAAACTCTGCTGGCATCCCGGCTAGTTTACCTGTCTCGCTAGGTTTAGGTGGTGGCGCTGTAAGTGGTATAGGGTTAGCTGGGGGCGGCTTGGGTGGTGCCGACGCAGGTTTATCAGCACTAGTATTTAAGTTGAATGGATCAAAGATTGGCGCAGAAGGAAGTGCTCCCGTAGAGGGTTTAGCAGTTACAGGGGGTGCGTTCTTTTCAACCGGTGTAGTCAATGGTGAAGAAGCCGTTGGTAGCTTAGGCTCTAATTTAGGCTCTTTAGGCTCTAATGCCGGTTTAGGATTAAATTCAATCTTAATATCCGGCTCAGGTTCCGGCATTAGTTCAGGTTCATTCTTCAATTCAAATAATGGCAGCACCGGTAAATCCGGTTTGGTATCAGCATAAGCTAGCGGCCCTGATTCAGGCTTTTGCTCCACCTTGGGCGCAGTAGTTGGTGCAGTCAGTTCTATAGTAACTTTAGCAGCGGGCGGCGTGGTTGCTGGCACGCTCTTATTCTCTGGTAAAACAGCTCCTTCAAGCTTAGCTGCTGGCTTGCCTTCCTCCTTCTGTTTCAATTCACTACTATCTTTTATCGCTGCTACCGGCTTAGCAGCGATTGGTGGTGCTAGATGGGGCGGCAGTGCCGCATTCATAGGAAGACTTGGTAGCTCAGGAATCTGTGGCAGATCGGAAAGTGTAGGGATCTGATCAGAGAGTACTGCCTGAGCCATGGTGGCAAAATCTTCCCCTCCTAACTCAAGAATCGCTTCACTACTGAAACTCATGGTTTCAACACCATCCGGTGACTCTGAGAAATCGAGTGGAGCAACAACCTTGAAAGTAGAGGTGATAGAATTGTGATCCTCTGCAGTCAGTATCTCACCTTCAAAGCGAGCAACAATCACTGTGATATTGTCTTCACCACCACGTTTGTTAGCTAGATCGACCAATTGACGGCAGGCTTCTGGTAGCTCAGTAATATTGCCAACGATCTCCCGCATCTCATAATCTTTCACCTTATTGGAAAGGCCATCGGAACAGAGTACCAGTAGATCGTTACTACGTAACTCAACACTAGTGACTTCAACATGCACTCTAGGTTGAGTGCCTAATGCCTGTAAGATAACATTGGGAGGGACATCTTTAGTTTCTAGGCCAGCTTTCTTAACAGCATTGGCCCAAGATTGATCTTCAGTAACCTGTTTTACTTGACCGCCTCGCACAATATAGGCGCGGGAATCTCCTACTTGCGCAATATAGACACTATTACCATGGATAAAAGCCGCCGTAAGCGTTGCTCCCATCCCACGTAAAGAGTTGTCAGATTGGGCGCAATTCCAGATCTGCTCATTGGCATGTTCCGTTGCTCGTTTTAATCGATCACTTGGCGTCAGTACCGATTTGGTACTCTTCATTAATTCTGTACAGACCGTCTGTACTGCCATTGCAGAAGCAACTTCACCGGCTGCCGCTCCTCCCAATCCATCAGAAACGATCATTAAACTGCCATTACTGCCTAACTGATGGCTTACTACTTCTGGGCCCAGGCCAAGCCGCCCAGTAGAGAGATCGGCTACCAGAAAACTGTCTTCATTGCCCTGGCGGCGCATACCAACGTCACTGCGAGCATAGACAGAGACAGTTACGCCACCATCTGACAATACCGGTGCACTCACGGGCTCCCCCTCACATGCAACAGAGTTTGCACGTGCTTTTGTCTCAAGATTTTCTAATTATGTTAATAGAGAACTACTTCCTTAATAAGCTTGCACTTTTTAGAGTTCGAATCGGAAAAGCTGTTTTCCAATGAGAATAATATCTCCAGCTTTCAATTCTACTTCTCCATCAATACGCTTAAAAGTGCCATTACGGGAGTTCTCATCTACTAACACAAAGCGCTCGCCACGACGTATGATACGTGCATGACGGCCAGACATATAACCATCGTGAGGAAAACGTATATCACCACTATTACGGCCAATCACAGTCTCATCTGAATCAAGCTTATAAATCTCTCCATCGCCACCGCCTTCCTGTATCAGACGTAGTTTAGGTGGCGTCACTCGGGCAGAAGCAGATGCTGCCATCATCAAAGTCTGATCGACAGGCAATGGTGCACCACAGGTGGCGCAGAAGCTGCTGCCAGGAGTATTTATTCTCCCACAACTGATACAGGTTACTACTTTACTTGCAGAAGCACCATCTTCCGGCTTGCGGGCATTAACAGAATTGGCTGCTGGAGAGGTTGCCGGAGCAGCCTGAACGGGCGGTGCTGGAGGTATTGGCACAGCTACAGGAGGCCGTATCGGCGCGGGCGCAGGAACACTGGCAAGAGGAGGTTTCTGTACCGGTGGCACAGGTACTGGTACAGGAGCAGCCACAGATTGTGGCATCATTTTATGCAACTGGGAACCACATTGTTGACAGTAAGCCCAAGTAGCATCATTAACAGCTTTACAGGTAGGACAGAGCGTTTCACCCGGTCCTGGATTTGGCCCCACAGGAGGATTTACCGCTTTGCCATCACGCATTCCAACAGCAGGTACTCCTGTTGGTGGGTAAGCGTTCCCTTTAGCTGGCGCAACTACCGGCTGTCCAGCCGCTTCCAGCGGTGTCGCGCACATTCGGCAAATCTTTGCACTAGGTTGATTCTCAGCTCCACACCTGGGGCAGATCATTTCTTGAAACTCCTTCCCACGCCGGATCATTCGTACCGGCTACGTTAGCTTAATAATTGCTCAAAGATGACTGTAGCCATCTTAAGCAAAGATTGCTCAAAAAATTCCTCTTTCCCTAGCTGGCGAGGCAAGTAATGTAGTTAAAATATAACACAGCTATATTTGCAAGCGCTATATTTTTAAGATGATGGAAATCTGCTTCAAGCATAACTGGCATCCCCGCTCAGTGTATGTGAGTCTCTGTTGTTGTTACTGTGGGTGAGGCGGGGGTACGATTTTTGCCCGCCAATTCCTCAAAGAGGCTAAACAGATCAGGATCCTGCTGTTGTAACTCCTCACGTGTATGGCGCGCTGTTAGACCAGCATTGGGACGCTTGAAATTTGAGACATAAGCCTCGTAGCCTTGTGCAAAATACTCCCATTCGTTGGAAGCGGCATAATAGTCTAGTACTCGTCCATCCTTGAGTGCACGTTGGTAGAGCCGCTTGATACGCTCACTAATATCACTAGGCAAAGCCAATGTATGGACCTGATGAGCAAATTCATGGGCAATCGTGTTGAACCCTCCACGCATTGCCGCATCCAGATATTCCACTCCAGAGACCGTTACCAAGCCAGCAAAACCACGTACACTGGCATAGTAGCGTCCATCAAATGTCATACGGTTTTCAAGCGATTCATAACCAAAAACTTCAGAGGATTTCTTATCAATCGCAAGCAGATGGTGCTTAGCGCCTTTACGTTTCAGCTCTTTGATATAGTTAGCCAGTGGCGCAACCGCCTGCTCAATTACATGTTGCTCAGCACGTGAGAGACGATTATAGTTAATAAATATATCGGCTAGCTCCTTTGGCACTTCCTGTAAGTCAGCAAAATATTTATTACGCCAATCCGTCGCCCCTGCCTGTATACGTGCCTGTTCATGCATACCATTATGAGCAAGCGACAACTGTAGGTGTGCAAGTGCATTGTCAGGATCAATCTGGAGCGCACGTTCTGCCATCTGAGTAACAGCCGAATAATTATTGAGCGCCATCTCACAGGCCCCCAAGCCTAACAGCGCTCTAATTGCACGTGGTTCACTTGCTAATGCATAGCGGTATTCTGTGATCGCATCCTGATACTTGCCCATATCTTTGAGATTGTCGGCGCGGGTGGTAGCAGAGAGTGCCTCTGGACTGAGACGTATCTGATATGCTTTTTTGCTGTTAAGATACTGTGACAATAATCGACGCACACCACTATCAAAGTGATTTAGTTCAAGTACAGATTTAGCCAGTTTGCGTACTGCGTCAGGCCGTTTCTCGGCAACCCGTACATAACAGAGCGTAGCCATTGCATCGACATTGTATTTATCTAGATCAAGGGCACGTTGTGCTGCCTGCGCGGCCAAGGTGTTACGATTCTCTCCTAAATAGACACGGGCTAGTCCAATATAAGCCTCTACTCGATTCGGTTCAGCACGTAGCAACTCCTCCAGCATCTTCTCCGCACGCGAGTAGTCGCGCTTAAGTAGTGCTACTCCTGCTTCACCAAGAATTGCCCCAGGATAGCCAGCAGAAATTCCCCGTGCACGACGAAAATATTCTGCTGCCTTATCGGGCTCCTCAAGTGTCAAGTAGAGTGATCCATAAGCGACCATCAGTTGTGGATCGCCAATATCTTTTAAGATCACTGTTGCACGATTGAGATGTTCCAGCGCACGTATATAGTTGAAGCGTGTACGTTCAATCTCCGCCAACCCAATAAGCGCTTCCGTATTAGCTTCATCGCGGGTCAGCACTTCACGCCAAACTGTCTCCGCCTCAGCTAACCGCCATTTGAGACGTAGTTCAGTGGCTTGGCGTACACGCTCGGCCAGCTTGGGAGGTAATGCTGGCCTATTTGCGGCATGGCGCGCTAAACCATCTCCGGCACTGTTTGAGTCCGCGTTTCCAGAGGGGCGTTCTGGACCCTGTTGTCCTGCTGCTAGCACCACGTCGTAGATACCAAACAGGGGAAACAACAGTAGCAGTGCAAACAGTGCAAATAAGGAAATCTTGTGGTTCTTTTTCCTTGATTTTTTTGCTGCCATCTCTGCTCGTATAATTTTGATATTTTACGAAGTATCTATGTTAACGCAAACATTCAGCCTTAAGCCATCAGCCATTGCAGAATAGCTGCGGCCGGTGTATTTAGATTTTACATCCGGATCTACGCGTTACTGGCTGGTTTCCGATAGCCGAACGCTTAAATTAACTTTAACTTGTGATTTTACGATGTCAATGGAAAGCTTGCAATCTCAGATTTAGGTTAAGCATAATTTTTTCGGAAAGGCGGTCACCTAATGCGGCGCAAGCGTGATCCTTATACACTCTTCCTACCGTTTGACACTCCTGAACCAGGTGTGCGTGAGCAACAACGCACCCTCTTACTAGTACGATTAGGCCGTTATCTAGCTGCTGGTCGTGCTGCTCCTAGACATCTTCCTTTGCTACGACTATTGCCTAGTCTCAATAATCAACAGGTAGGCGAAAGCTCTCAACGCTTTAGTGAGGAAGAAGCAGCTCAACTACTTACTGAACTGGGCGCAATTATTGAACATAATCCTCACTATCTAGGCCGCTCACATTACCGTGTTACGATTCCTATAGAACTGATCGAACGTGCCCTTGCTGCTGCTAAAATAACTCAATAAAAATGCCAGGCCATAAATAGATATAGATAGTTGCTTACTTGTTACGGCCTGGCAGACAGCTATTTTATTTGAAACATCATAAACACTACATGCGCATACCAATACCTATCAGGAAGCCGCGCCCATTATACTCTCCAGGGAAAAGACGGTTGGCAGGTGGGCCGATAGAGCGCTCACGCCCAAAGATACCAGCCGCGCCAATATTAAGCCAACGGCCAAATATCTTCTTACCAATACCGCCACTGATATCTAAACCACCTACGTTAACTAAGGCTGGCTGGATATTGGCATCGGGAATACCATTGGCGGTAAAGGCAGTACCAAAGTGGATCTTAGTACTATCACTAAGCGAGTAGACACCACCAAAGCGGACCGATCTCACATCCTCGCCATCAATCCGTACCGACATTATTGGTTGACGAGTAGTTTTAGCAAGTAGATCAAGGCTTTGGAAAGTGGCAGTGTAATCATAAAAGCGGAAATCAAAGGCCACCATTAGTTTCTTGGTCACATTTACCGCTACACCACCTTCTGCGACCGTGGGCAGCTCGAATTTTACACGTACATCTGGCTGCACGCGGAGGAATTGTGCTTGACCACCAATAAAGGCTACTGCGAAGGTCTTAAGATCGCCTTCCATCTGATATTTTCGCTTGCTCTTATAATTGAGGCCAAAACTTATTCTTTGCGTGGGGCGAAAATGTACTCCCACCGTTGCGCCAGGTGCACCAATATCATCGACATCTAGAAAACTGGTCTCATTTACCCCAAAGAAAGCCAGTGCTGCCGTCGGTATCTTAATATTGACAAAGCCACGTCCAAAGATGAATCCACCGCCTACTGAGAGTGTCTTATGTAGACGTACTGCGCCACCAAAGGCAACATCATTGGAAGCAACACGTCCATCAAAGAATTGGGCGCGGGGGCCAAGTTTGGAGATAGGATCCTCAAACTTACTTTGGAAGCCAAATGCCTGATAGGCGCCTGCACCAAAAGCGAATCTGTGATCGCCTGATGTATAGGTTATCTCGCCAGCAAAGCCAGGATTTAAAATCGTCGCTCGACTGGTAATGCCCTGTGTTGGCCCAGGCAGTACACGCTCACGCTTATACTTATAGATTGATCCCTGAATTTCACCATTCAATCGCCATTTACCACTACCAGAGTCGCCTAACTGACCGCTATTCTCTTCCTCTTCATTGACAGGGATCTCAGTCATACCAGCAATATTGTTGCGGATAAAAAGATTGTCTGGATCGGTGCGGGCATTGCCCGTGCCACTAGTGCCGGTCGGGTTGCCAACCGGATAGTTGAAACCTTGACTGTAACCTGTTGTCACGCCCAGTACAAATAGGGCGATAGCAACCAAGCACAGTTTCATTCCGTACCTGATGATTATAGAATTCTTCATAGCACTCCCATTGTCCTCCATAGATAATTAGAACTGTTTTGCTTCCTTGTTACAGATTGGTGGTAGGAATAAGTCCTTAAAGACACAAACGGGGGATTATACCTTATAAAAGAAAAATCCCCAAGCGGTCTTTAAACCGATTAGATTAGAAAAAGTTCATTTTTTTAGATCTTTACCAACCCACTATAGGTCTCTGGCCGACGATCGCGATAGAATTGCCAAACGTTACGTACTTCACGAATCTTATCCAGATCTAATTCTGCCATCACCAATTCATCTTTATCACGTGAGCCAGTGGCAACAAATTCACCGCGTGGATCGCAGAAATAGCTCTGACCATAGAATTCACCAATATGCCAAGGCTCTTCAAAACCTACTCGATTGATGGCACCAACAAAATAGGCATTGGCTACGGCATGTGCGGGCTGCTCAAGTTTCCACAAATATTCGGAGAGGCCTGCTACCGTTGCTGAAGGATTAAAAACAATCTCGGCACCATTCAGGCCTAGTTCCCGCGCCCCTTCAGGAAAATGGCGATCATAGCAGATATAGACACCTACATTAGCATATTTGGTTTGGAAGACTGGATAACCGAGATTGCCAGGACGGAAATAGAACTTCTCCCAGAAACCTGGAGCACAATGGGGAATATGGTTCTTGCGGTATTTGCCCAGATAAGTTCCATCTGCATCGATCACAGCCGCGGTGTTGTAATAGATACCTGTAGTATCTTCTTCATATATCGGTACCACAATCACCATGTTATAGCGTTTAGCATACTGCTGCATTAATCTGGTAGTGTAGCCATCTGGAATATGTTCAACGGCGTCGTACCAACGTGGGCTCTGTTCTGCACAGAAGTATGGACCAGTAAAGATCTCTTGCATACAAAGGATCTGTACACCCTCGCGGCTCGCCGTGTCGATCAATTTAAGATGTTTCTCGATATTAGCGTCGCGTATTGTTTCCAATTTTTCATCTGTAGAGCAGGCATGAGAGGTCTGTATAAGGCCGCATTTCACTGTTCTAGGCATAGAAATATTCTCCTTGTATTAGCGTTTCTTGGTTTGAGCATGGCCAATCATAAGGATTAGATAGAGTATAAAACTGAGGCCAAAAGTGACAAACCAGGCATAGGTATAAAGGTGATCTAAAATATTTGGATTTGGCACTCGACCGCCTCGTGTTAAGGCTGCACGTATAAAGCCAGGAATAACTGGTATAATCGCAATTCCTAGCGCTGCAATAGCACGCCAGTTAATACCATTCTGATAACTATAACGGCCATTCATCTCAAATAGATCTCGTAATGAAAGCTGTTGGCGGCGTACCACCCAATAATCCGCGATCAGCACACCGCCAAGCGCACCCATTAAACTGGAGTAGCCGATCAGCCAGGTGAAAATATAGGCAGCCGCATCTGAATAGAGCTTCCAAGGCATCATTAGGATAGCGATCACAGCAGTGATCAAACCGCCTGTCACATAACTGATCTTACGTGGATTTAGATTCGAGAAATCATTTGCTGGTGATACTACATTAGCGGCCATATTAGTGGTGAGCTGCGCTGCTAGCACTACCAGCGCAGCAAAAATGATCACTGCAGGAGTACCGATCTTTGCGATCAACTCAATAGGATCCCAAATCGGTCTGTTAAAGATCACGATTGTCGCACTGGTAACTGCGACTCCAATAAAAGCAAAAGCTGTCATCGTCGTAGGCAGCCCCAATGCCTGCCCCCAGGCTTGTGAACGTTGACTACGTGCATAACGTGTGAAGTCAGGGATATTCAGACTGAGGGTAGCCCAGTATCCCACATTAGCGGTAAGCGCAGCAGGAAAGAGTTGCCAAAAGGGTGTCTTCATCTTCTGCAATTTTTGTGATTGATCGAGAATGTTAGCAAGGCCACCACCATTATTGATTGCCCATACCAGTAAAGCCACACCACCAAATAGTAGTAAAGGCGCACTCCAACTCTCAAGAATCTTTATTCCTTCTGTGCCTTTTAGAATAATCCCTATTTGAATAGCCCAGAAGATTAAAAAGGCAATCCACTTTGCCCCAGGCAGTTGTGCCCAACCACTCCAAGCAGCAGCAAAGAGCGCGTCAAGAGCAAGACCACCTATCCAAGTCTGTATACCAAACCAACCACAGGCGACAATTGCACGCAGTATGGCTGGCACATTCGCGCCCTTGACACCAAAACTGGCGCGACAGAGCACAGGAAATGAGACACCATATTTTGTCCCTGCATGTGCATTGAGAATCATTGGCAATAGCACAACTGTGTTACCAAGCAGAATCGTTAACATCGCCTGCCACCAGTTCATACCTTGTTCCATTAATCCAGAAGCAAGTGTATAGGTAGTGATGACAACACTCATACCGATCCAGAGTGCAGCAATGTTATAGGTTGACCAGGTGCGCCGCGTTAGCGGTGTTGGCGCTAGATCAGGGTTCCATAGCGGACTACCGGAGAGATCTTCATGTAACTCAACAAAATCTTGCTGCTCTTTCTTCTCGATCATATCTATACTTTTGGCTACTGACATTACACACACCTATTTGGGTGAATTGAAGAGACCACGTTTAAGGAATTGACCATCGCCAGGCGTGCCAACATATTTGCCATTCTCTATCACCACTTTGCCACGCGAGAGTACCGTCTTAGTGACACCACGCACTTTCACTCCTTCATAACAACTATAATCAACATTCATATGGTGAGTTTTAGCACTGATTGTCATCTCTTCATTGGGATCAAAGATCACAATATCAGCATCTGATCCCACAGCAATGGTGCCTTTTTTCGGGAACAGACCAAAGATACGTGCTGGTGAGGTCGAGGTAATCTCTACAAAGCGATTGAGGCTGATCTTACCACCTACCACTCCACCATTGAAGACCAGACTCATACGGTGTTCAACACCAGGGCCACCATTGGGAATCTTAGAAAAATCATCACGTCCTAGCTCCTTCTGCTCTTTGAAACAGAAGGGACAGTGATCGGTTGAGACCACTTGTAGATCATTGAATCTCAGCCCTCGCCAGAGTTTCTCCTGATTCTCTAGATCACGTAGCGGCGGGGTCATAACATACTTGGCACCCTCGAAGTTCTCCTGTTCATAATAGCTATAATCAAGGAAGAGATATTGTGGACAGGTCTCAGCATAGGCAGGCAGACCAGCATCGCGCGCCTCTACAACCTTGCGCAATGCATCATAACAACTGAGGTGCACTATATAGACAGGCGCATTGGCCATCTCTGCAAGTGCAATGGCGCGTCCTGTGCCTTCACCTTCAGCTTTAGTTGGACGAGTAAGAGCATGATATTTGGGTGCCGTGCGTCCTTCTGCTAGCGCGCGTTTAACCAGTACATCAATGACAACACCGTTCTCTGCATGCATACAGATCAGGCCACCTGCTTCCGAAGCCGTTAACATCGCTTTAAAGATCGTACCATCATCGACCAGGAAGACACCTGGATAAGCCATAAAGAGTTTGAAGCTAGTGACACCCTGACTAATTAGTGTCTTAATCTCTGGCAATCTATGATCCGGCAAATCTGTACAGATCATATGCAAACCATAATCGATTGCCGTCTTGCCTTCCGCCTTTGCTAACCAGACATCAAGTGCTTCATTGAGTGCTTGGCCATGATACTGAACAGCAAAATCTATGATCGTAGTAGTGCCGCCATGTGCAGCAGCAATCGTGCCAGTGCGGAAGTCGTCTGATGAGGAGGTACCACCAAATGGTAGGTCCATATGTGTATGAGGATCAATCCCGCCTGGAATCACATAATGATTACTCGCATCAATAACTTTATCTGCTTGGATATCTAACTTACGTGCGATCACCGCGATGCTGCCATCCTCTATTAACAGGTCGGCTTGATAATCGTCTACTGCTGTGATGATTCTGCCATTCTTAATGAGCGTTTTCATGCTTACTTCCTCCAACAATTTTCTCTAGACAAATCCGTATGGCGATTCTGGTGCAAATTAGGAAGGTGTGCCGGATCTTGCGATATTTCTAAGGCTGGTAATATATCACACTGGTTACAAGGCAATAAAGAGCGAAATGCCAGCCAGAGAAGACACAGAGATCTCTCTGCGCTTTCTGGTTTATGATGTTAATATAGGCATTAAATATCTTATCCTGGAGTAGCAAAGTAGTGTATAAGAACCTCTCTATATTGCTTGCTGCGCGTGCTGAGCAAGCACCAGACAAGACCTTTCTTACCTACGAGCCAGATGGCCGCACCTATACCTATTGTCAGTTTCAGGAAACTGTTAATCAGACTGCCAATCTATTACACGCACTTGGTATTACTAAAGGAGATCGTGTTAGTCTACTCTTACCTAATTGTCCAGAATATGTGATCAGCTATTTTGCGTGCTTTCAATTGGGGGCACTGGCCGGCCCTATTAATGCTCTACTTAAATCGCAAGAGATCAAATATGTGCTCAATAATTCCGAATCTATTGCGCTTATCATAGCAGCCAGTTTCCTTCCTTATCTTGATGAAATTCGCACCGAGCTACCTTTTCTTAAGCATGTAATCGTAGTTGATGCAACACACTCCGATACTATCTACTTTCCTGAAGCAGTTGCTGCTCAAAGGAAAGCACTCCATAGCGTGAGCGCGGCAACATCACTAAAAAGTGATGATGAAGCGATCATAATCTATACTTCAGGTACTACAGGTAAACCGAAAGGAGTATTGCTTACACATGGCAATCTGATTGCCAATGCTCGCCAGATCAGTAGTTGGCTCAATTTCACCGCTGAGGATCGTCTGCTCTGTATAATGCCGCTCTTCCATATGAATGCTGTCTCGGTAACAACTATGACACCATTCTATGTAGGTGCGTCTATGATTCTCAGTCCAAAATTTAGTGCTACTAAGCATTGGCAGATTATCTCAGACTACCGTATCACTTCATTTGGTTCAGTAGCCACGATGCTCTCAATGTTACTACATAACTATCCAGAAGGTGTGCCGGCTGGTTGTGATACGGCAGCGTTACGCTTTGCTATGTGTGGCTCCGCGCCTGTGCCAGTAGAAGTGATCAGGCAGTTTGAGGAGCTTTTTCATTGTCTTGTAATTGAAGGTTATGGACTATCAGAATCGACTTGTCGCTCGACTTTTAATCCGCCTGACACTCGTCGCCGGCCTGGTTCAATCGGTCTACCAATCGGTAACGAGATGAAGATCTTTGATGAGAATGATAATGAACTTGGCGCACATCAGATCGGTGAGATTGTGTTATGTGGAGAGAACATCATGAAAGGTTATTTTCATATGCCAACTGCTACTAAAGAAGCTTTTCGCAATGGCTGGTTTCATACTGGTGATGTTGGTTATTATGACGAAGATGGCTATTTCTTTGTTGTCGATCGTAAATCCGATATGATTATTCGTGGCGGCGAAAATATCTATCCACGCGAAATTGACGAACTTCTCTACCAGCATCCTGCCGTTAAGGAAGCGGCTACGATAGGTGTGCCTGATCCTCTTTACGGCGAAGAGGTAAAAGCCTTTGTAACACTGAAAGAGGGAGCGCAAGCAACTGCCTATGAGATTATTGCTTTCTGTCGTACGCGACTGGCTGATTATAAATGTCCTAAATCGGTGGTTTTTTTACCTGAGATTCCTAAAGGCCCAACTGGTAAATTGCTCAAACGAGAGTTAGCACGGTGGGCTAGCAGCGAACCCCCTACAGTTGGTTAAAAACCTCTTAACCGAGAACTATCGTTTGCCCTAAACTGCTGTTTCGGCTTACACTATTTTCGTTCTTCCCACTACATACTAAGATAAGGGCTTGGCAAAAACTGCAGGAGACTATTTATGAGCGAACAAGAACAATTGGCCGAAGTCAAGCGGCTCTTTTTTAAGAACTGGTCGCTGCTAGCAGATCTATTGGAGGAAGATTTAAACACGGTTATTGATGAAATGCATATACGCCAATTCAAAGCTGGTGAAATTATTATCAATCAGGGTGAAGCTGGCAACTCTTTCTTTGTGATTTTGGCTGGTAGCGCTTCCGTAAGCGTGCGCCGAGAAGATGACTGGGAATTCACGGTAGCAACATTACGGCAAGGCACAACCTTTGGTGAAATGTCGATCTTGGCGGGTGCGCCTCGTAATGCCACAGTACGGGCACTAGAAGCATCTATAATGGTCGAGATCGACCGTAAAGGGTTTGACTACCTTACACACAAATCTAGTGTCTTCAAAAATGCTATGGATAGTCTCTACCTCAGTCGTGGTCTAGCCACACATCTCAAACTTACATCTATCTTCGCAATATTGGGTTCAGAAGTTATTGAGAAGTTGATTGCCGAAGCAAAACTACGTATCTACCAAGCCGACGAGCTAATCTGTCGTCAAGGCGATCCAGTGCATGCCTTCTTGCTCCTCAAAAGTGGTACATTAGAAGTAGCACACTCAGACTCAAGCGAGACGATTGTTGCTGGTCAGAGTGGACCGCGTTACTATGGTCACACGGGATTACTCGAGGCCAAGCCCTGGGATGTCTCACTTAAGGCCAAGACTCGTGTAGAGATGGTTGAACTGCCACGCGAACGTATGATAGGTCTAATGGAAGCCCATTCTGATCTTAAAGCACAATTTGCGGCATTATAGATTTGGCTAAATTATGGAAGAGGAAATACTCGAGAAGCTGCTAACCAAACTGATCGGACTTACTGAGTTCGGTGCACTGCGTTGGCATTTTGCTGGCGATGTAAGTAAAGCCTACGTTACCATCTACAAAGATGCGCGACTTAAGCTGACAACGCGAGCCCTCGATATTACTGAACCAGATAGTAATACTGTGCGTGTAGATGCACGGCTGCATAGTCCAGAACTAGGCCAATTGATTTATGGTCTACACCGAGCGGCACGAGAATCAACCGCATGCTTTCGTACCGGCAGAGTCCAAGCCGTAACTCCTGTTTCTCTAGTAAGCACCTGTCAACGGTTATTAGAAGACGATGAACAGATCTCTTTATGTAGCTGTCTGATCTGTAACAACCAATTTGATCCGACCAAAACGCTTGGTCATCTCTCTCAAGTAGAGGATGCGGCTTTGAACAAGACCCTTTATGTTTGTGAAGAGTGTGTCAATAAGCTGGGTATTGCAACTGCACAAACCCGCTTAGATGAGGCGGCTGGAATAGTACCTAAGACCCATTTGACATTAGAATATTTGATCAATAGTGATACACTAGATGCCGCGATGAGCGAGCCGGCTAGCGATACGGCTACCTCGCAGATGAGCAAAATCCCCAAAGAGTAGACTGGCTGTAGAGCATGCTGACAAAGGAGCTTTGAATGACTAAGGTTAACCTACAAGATACATTTTTAGAACAGGCAAAAAATAATAATTGTGTGGTGACTATCCATCTAGTAGGAAAAGTTAAATTGATGGGCACAATCAAGGATTATGATAAACACTCTGTCACCATTAACACCTATGGCCAAGATCAGCATATCTACAAACAGGCTATCTCCACCATAGTACTGCCTCGCGGCTATAGTACTAGACTGATGATTCCCAAAACAGAGACTGCTGGTGAGGAAGGACAAAGCGGAGAAGCTATGCCTCCGCGCTTTGGGCCAAGGCCACCACGTCCTATGGGTGGACGACCACCACGTCCGTCTTTTGGCAGACGTCCGCCTTTTCCCAGAGATCGGCGTAACTTTGGTGGACCACCAAGAAATCAGGGTGACGATAAGTAATAGGCGGCGATAATGCCGCCTTTATAAGCTCGCCGCGGCTCGCTTAAACTCATCTGCCTCTGGTGGTGTGCAATAACCTGCTAATTCCTGTATAAATGCTGGGTAGAAGACGGCGGCATCGAAACCCTCAATTAACTGTGACTGCTCTGCTTGCTTTATTAAACTCAAGACCCGCAATAAGACTTGTGGAATAGGCCAGCCTTGTGTTGAAGATTTGTTACGCGCCCAGGTAATGATAGTTTCAACAACTTCACGACGACCAACATGAAAAGGTGGTCGTGTGCGTAGCAAGGTTGAGAGAGCTTCAGCAACAAATAGCGGCGCACGTCGATCATCAAAATAGTCTAGCATTTCATGTAGCGCACGTTCGATATCAACAGTACGTCGTTGTGCTAAGGATTGAGCCTGATCGCGCTTATTGTAATCCATCTCGTCAGAGACAGCACGAGTGATTGGGCTACGTTTGAGCCCGCTCTGATACTGAGGCATCAAGTTAGCCGGCGTAGTTGTAGATGGTGGGTTGTAATAACTAGATGGCGGTGGTGGCGTACTATAGGGAGATGACGCTGCTCCTCGCATTCCTGTATTAGCAGGTGGCGTAGTTGGCGGCGCTGTATAAGGACTGTAGTTTGTCGAAGGCGTGCCATAAGTGGACGGTGGCGGCGCCACCCCTATCTGTGGGATAGGTGGTGATGCGGGCATAATATTGGCGCGCATGACATTATAGCTTTCGTTAATGGCTGCAAAAACATACTCGGCATCCGATTTCAATTGCGCTGGTGCATTGACGAATTTATCAGGATGAAAGCGAGTGGCCAGCCGCAGATAAGCGTCATAGATCTGATTGGCATTATTATCAGGAGTAACATTTAGAATAACGCGTGCATCGCGTGTCTCTATACGCTGTTTTAACTCTTGTAATTCGGTTAATAATTGATTATCTATACCAATGGCTGCCAGCGCTGGTGTCACTTCATATGCAGATGGTGATGTCTGTACTGCTCCTGTTAATCTCTCTTCACCCTGTTGCAATATACCTATGGCAAGCAACCCATAGATAGCCTGCAGTACCTTTTCTGGCTTCTCTTTACAACTTACAATCACTTTGAGCAGGTCGGTCTGCTCTTTCACCATATTTATGATAGAGAGTTCTAAAGGACTAAATGCGATCGCCTGAAGCTTGGCACGCCCAGCCGCAGTAGGCAACAATGGCCGGGCTGGATCGCCTATACCACGTCGCAATATATCGAAATCATCAATGCGCCGAATACCTTCAAGTATCAATGTAGCAGTTGAGAAACGCATCTTCAGCTCTTCTGGAGCACGATCTTCACCTTCGACAAATGTGTAGCTACCTTCCGACCAATTAAAGAGCGAATAAATAATATCAATGATCTGGAGTGTGACATAAGTGATCAGTTCACGTTCATTGAGTATACCTATTTCAACCAATGCGCGGCCTAAACGCTGTCCCGCTGGCAATTGTGCAACAAACTCCTCAATCTGTTCACGAGTCAATTTACGATAACGCACCAGGGTTTCGCCAATGCGATCCTCTGGCTTGTTACTGGCAGCAAAGACTACTTGGCCACGCTCGAAATAGATATGCTTCTGCTCAGTCTTGTGCTGTAAAACCAGTTCGCCGCTGTAGCGCTCGTTGTAGATAGTCCGGAAAATTTCTGCAAGACAAAATGAAGAGAGGTTCCCTTGCATATAGTTCGCCCATTTTATTGTCGAATTCGTGTTGAATAATACAGTGCTAATATCTCAATTGCAAGGAAGGGATTAAGAATCTTTTAAGCCCTTCTGCTGTATTAGTACTTTGAAGTGATCGCTGATACCTCCAGGAACAAAGAAATTCTTGAGCGCAAGGCGTGCCTTTAATGAAGTAAAATCCTCTTGACAATTCTCGATCATATGTTGTAGCCGGTCTAGCAGCCCTAAGCGAATTAAATAGTCCGCTTGCCGTGCTAGTCTTACGGTCTCAAGGCCAAACTCCTGACCATAATCGATCAATGCAGAGAAGTTGACATCTGCCGTGATATCCTGTTCACCTACACGTGCCAGTGGTTCGTCATTAAGTGTATGACGATAGAAACAGCGTAGTGTGCCTTCCTGATGGTCAGGCGCATATAGATGATCAACTAGATCCCCATAATCTATTGTGATAACAAAACCACGCCGTAGTGCTGCCGCCACCTGCTGCAACCAGACAATGGCATTAAGATTGATCTCAGCAATCTGTCCTTCCTCTAGCCTAATATCGAAACGCTGTAGATAAGCGCCTAGTTGTAAGGTAGACGGCTTGTACCATTCTGTTTGTAAACCTGTGCCAGCGGCTGTAACGAAGAGTTCACGCAAGCGTCTGCCCTGCCATTTAACTCTATGTACAGGTAATGCATCAACCACCTCATTGGATATTATCACCCCTTCAATGGGTGCAGATGCTAATGCTTGATAGTTAACCCAGCGCACTTGTGTAGTGAATCTCTCTAGTTTCTCTGCTTGGCGTGCCTGCATTGCCGGACTTGTCTCACAGATCAGATACTCTATCTCTTGTGCAGACAGATGGTGTTCTGCGATAAGCGCAGTCAAGATATCAAAGGCTAATTGACCTGTACCAGCGCCTATCTCTACGATCACTAATCGTTCTGTCCCCAATTGTGCACGCATCTCCAAGCACTGCTGTGCTAGTAGTGCGCCAAACTCTGCCGCCACATTTGCAGAGGTATAGTAGTCGCCTGCCGGCCCTATCCTTTCAGCAACCACAGAGTAATAGCCATAGTCTCTATCATAGAGCACCATCTCCATGAAATCAGAGAAAGTGATAGGTCCTCTATTGGTGATATGGGTTAAGATCTTCTCTTCTAGTTCTCGCATTAAAAGACGAAAGCCTGCGTAGGGCAATAATGCACACGCAGGCTGATAAGCTAACTGTTGGGCAGTTTATAATAGCTAGGCAACTACCTCTTTCTCATTCTCTACAACAGGCTCAGTGGGTGGGGCAACATTACCTTTACCCATTACAAAGCGGGTTGGATGCTCTTTCATAATCTTATCCTGCAAGCGCATCAAGCCATAGAGCAGCGCCTCTGGACGTGGCGGACAGCCTGGCACATAAACATCAACAGGTATAACTCGATCCACTCCTTGCAGAGTGGAATAACTATTAAATGGGCCGCCTACGTTTGAGCAAGAACCCATTGAAATTACCCATTTAGGTTCAGGCATCTGATCATAAACGCGACGCACTACCTGCGCCATCTTTAGTGTAACTGTGCCAGCCACGATGATTAGATCACATTGGCGGGGACTAGGTCGGAAGACACCAGCGCCAAAACGATCCATATCAAAACGAGAAGCGCCGGTCGCCATCATTTCAATGGCGCAGCAGGCCAACCCAAAGGTCATCGGCCAGATCGCCGATTTCCTTGCCCAATTAAAGATAAA
>JBFLVQ010000008.1:0-41079 GCA_040758525.1 Acidobacteriota bacterium | reverse complement strand
CCTAGAGATGGCAGCACAGGCGCACTTAGAGAAGCGTATCTACCTAGAGAAGTTGCTGGCGCAAGGTGAGCAAGGTCCACTGGCATTGTTAGCCCGTCGGCGTCAAGGTTCAGCATTACTTAAGCTCAACCGTACCTTGCACTGGCTCGCCCCGCTTGGTCTTAATGAGATGGTACGTATTATCACTGGGCAAAATCTCTATGAGAGTGATGAGTCGTTCGAATTTGGCCGTCAAATCTGTCAGCATCTACTTAGTGAGACTGCGCGCTTAAGCAGTAAACATAAGGTCCGATTTCTTCTTGCGCATCTTGACAACACAGATACAGCACGCCGACTAGCACGTCTTGATCTACGCTATTTTGCTCGTGAGATCGCTGAACAGTTACCTACCCAGGCCGATGAGTTAAGCTATACGGCGGGCGTTAATCTGCCTACCCTGGCAACCCTTTCACCACTAGTACGCGTCCGTATGGAAGCGATTCTGCAGAATAACCTGCATCGCGCCGTGACTACTTGGAGGGTGCCTGCTACTCCGCCACCCTTCCCTGATGAGGTAAAGATATGGTTGAAGGCCGCCTTAAGCGAAAATTTGAATCAAGGTCTGCGCTTTCAACTCAATTTTGCTTACTGCCTGGATTGCCATAGTGCATTGCGTGGCCGTCCCGGCAATTGTTCGGTTTGTCATTCTTTACGCGTACAGCAATATGCTTAGCAAGTACGCAATTTTTTAGCGACTGCAAGAAAAATGGTCAATCGTATTGCCAATCTGCTCCGGGAGCATAGGCAATTGCTGCGAAGGCGTTTGTTATCTGGTAATGAGACCAATAATAAGCCGGACGCGCATTTGTTAGCAGAGATCGAGCAGATCATTAATCTACTAATCGAACAGGCTGATACTCTTGATGCAAAAGAGTATCTGTTAAATGAGGGAATAGCCAAGATAGTTGCTAGCAGCAATGCTAGCTTTGAGCTAAAGCGTATCTTAGCTAGCCTTCCAATAGAACTTTTTGATCTATTTATTGAGCAGCTACCAACTAGAGAATGGCGCCATTACTATCGCTATCTTTTGACCACAATCAACTACTATTTATTAGATCTTACCAATGGGACCACCATACACTTGCCCGAAACACAGGCGGAGCGACAATTTTCTGCCAATCTGCTGGAGAATATTTATGACGCCATTTACATACTAGATAGTAAAGGCAATTTTACCTGGGCCAACTCACGTGTTCAGGCATTGCTTGGTTACGCGCCTACGGAACTATTGGGTAATAGTCTATTTACGCTATTGGCTGAAGAAGAGGAGCAGACTGCAAGGGAGAAATTCCAATTGGCAGCGCAGGGTGAAACACAGATTCATGAAGCGCGCTTACGTTGTCGTGATGGCAAATGGCGCTTATTGCTTATCACCTACACTCCCCTCTACGCTTCAGGCCAACTCGATGGTGTATTAGGAATTGCCCGTGATATTACGGAGGCGCATGTTACAGTCGAAAGCGCGGTACAGGCTGATAAACTGCACGCCTTAGGCCAGATGGCCTCAGGGGTAGCACATGATTTTAACAACGTACTATCAACTATTTTAGGTAGAGCACAGTTGCTTAAACGGTTGGCTGAAGATGAGCAGTTACGCCGTGGTCTGGAGATCATAGAAACCGCTGCGTTAGATGGCGCCTCAACAGCACGCCGTATACAGAATTTTACTCGTCGCAATATAGAGACAGAATTAACACCAATTGATCTGAATGAGTTGGTATCTGACTGCCTGGAATTTACTGCTACACGTTGGCGAGGAGATGCACAAGCACATGGCCTCAATTTCGAGGTAACAAGCGATTTTACGCCACAGCCACTAATTGTGTCTGGTGATGCTTCAGAATTACGCGAGGTCTTTGTCAATCTCATTTTCAATGCGCTTGATGCCATGCCACAAGGTGGTTGCTTACAAATAAGCACAGCCAGCGATAATGAACAAGCAGTGTTACGCTTTAGAGACAGCGGTATAGGTATGAGTGATGAGGTCAAACGATATATCTTTGAACCCTTCTTTACTACTAAAGGTAAAGATGGTACCGGATTAGGACTATCTGTCTCTGTTAATATTATTGCCCATCACCAGGGTGAGATCGAAGTAGAGAGCAGATTGGGACGAGGCAGTTGTTTCATTGTACGTCTACCGCTTGCGCCAGCTACCAATTTGCCACTAGAGACCGTCTCAGAGACTGCCAACGAACCTTTCAATACCGCTAGTATCCTTATTATTGATGATGAGGATTCGGTGCGTGAGGTGCTTGCTGATATGTTAGAACTGTTTGGACACCAGATCAAACAGTGTGGTAATGCCCAGACAGCAATGCAAATACTGGCAACCGAACAGTTCGATATTGTTTTTACAGATCTGGCCATGCCAGATATGGATGGATGGGCAGTGGCAACAATGATACGCCAGCACTGGCCTAATACCAGAATTGTCTTGGTAACAGGTTATGGTACAGATAGCGAGGAGAAACAACATCACTTGGTTGATGCAATTATCTCCAAGCCATTTGAACTT
The DNA here is from genome assembly GCA_040758525.1 of Acidobacteriota bacterium. Taxonomy (GTDB): domain Bacteria; phylum Acidobacteriota; class Blastocatellia; order Chloracidobacteriales; family JADJPF01; genus JBFLVQ01. Next base: position 38,522 of record JBFLVQ010000008.1, on the reverse strand, counting down.
GATCTATTGAGTATGGCCTTACAGCCATTGCTAGGTAAACACTAGCCAGGCAGTTAACGGGGTAGTTACAAACGGACATTGAAATGGCTGGGTAGCTTGGCAGTACTACCGCGCTTAATTGTATTATGCTTCTGCTCACTGGTTTCAACTAGACCACCAATAGCTGTCTCTACCTGATCAACACCTTCTAAGATTTGAACAACTACTTTTCCTGCCGAAGAAGAGAGCAACTCTTCAACATTAGCTTTAAGATCACCTAAGTCGGAGTTTACACATTCAACGGTAAGCTTGCCATCTCCCATTACTGTGCGTGCAGCCTGTTCAAAGCTAGCTTCGATCGTATCACCAAATTTACCCATCTCTCCGCTCAATGCCCCCAAATGGCCTTGAAGCGTACGCCAGCATTGCTCGCTACGCTCTGCGCTCTGCCATAGCGGCGCCGCTATTCTTTCAGGTATACCGAGCGCAGCACGACTACCTAGATCGGTCTGCAGTTGTGTGGGAAAGAGGTCAAGTTTCTTAAAGATTGGCCCAAGTTGGGCACGAAATAGCAGGGTAGCATCTGTGATCGTGGCAACGCTGGCAAGGATTAATCGGAAACCGGTCTCAATACTCTTAAAGCCATCGGCAATCCCGCTACTAACATCATTAAAACCAGTACTGATCAGATCATTACCTGCTAATAACTGCCGCAAACCGTCCTCAGCCTGCTCAAGCAATTGGTTTGCTGCTTCGGTAATTGCAATCAAGAGATTGCCTAAATCCTGTTTATACTGACGCAATACACTAGCACGAGTGCTATGATCGCGTACCTCTGGAGTAGGAATACGCCCCTGACGCTTTGACATATCGACGACAAACTCGTCTAGTGTGGTGCGTAGAGCCGTCAATTCTGTCACCGCAGTATCGAAGAAATTCTGCCCTGAATTGAACATAGTGCTAACGGCTTCCTTCAGTGTCTTCTCGATCTGCGCCAAAAGCTTCTGAGCAACATTGGAGATATTCTGTTTCTTCTCATCTAATGCTTCGACAATACTACTATCTGTCTGATTAGCCCAACGCAAATTTTCGACACCGCCAAAGATTTGGTCTAATCCTTTTTGTAATGTCTTAACATTCTTTTTGGTCTTCTCCTCCATTGCTTCTACAGCATTCTCTTCCTCATCTGTGTTATCCCCTTGTGACTCTCGATCTGTATAGTTTGCCAGCCCTGTTTGTTGAGTATTTTGTGTCGGAAGCGACTCATTAGTCTGTTGTAATAAAATAGAGTTAGTCGAATTTACAGGGACATCATAAAGATTGTCCTGAGGTTTAGCGATCCCCTGATCTTGAAATTCCTGGCGCTCAAGCGCTGTGTCTGTAGGTATAAAAGCGCCTTGTAGCGGGTTAAGAGGCATACTACGCATCCTCCCAGTATCTCTGCTCAGTCTTTGAGATTTAGATTGCTACTGAGGGTGCTACCCTCAGATTCAAAAACGTCCTAGCTGCTTAGGCGAGTAGACCGCCCATACGATATATTATATATGCAATGGCAAGGAATCCTGTAGCCTTATCAATATAGATTTCCATTATGAAGTCTCTGTCTTGAGCTGCCGGGCGGGAGAGCATAGCAGAAGAAGCAGGGATCGGCAGCGCCAGTTTCTCGTACTTACGCCGCCATTCATTGGCAGCAGCATAGAAGTTGCGCACCAGGGTTTCGAAATCGAGTCCATTAAGAAGACGTAAGTCGGTATTCAGACACAGGAAGACGGTCGTTCCAGAGCCACTTAGTGATAGATAGGTACCATCCTGAGAGGCGGGTTGATTGGCAATAAACTCTTTTATTCGATCCATAACCCCATCAGGTTGTTTGTCTAGAATTGTGTAGAGACAGAGCGACTCGTCGGGCGCCAATTCCATCGTTACCTGTACAGCACTATTACCTTCACCGAGAAGTAGTGAAGAACGATTCTGTTCATTCAGTTCTAGGTCTGGTAGACCTATCATATCTCCAAAATTGCGAAGTAAGTCATTGAGTATATTGACTGCCGATTGCGCGCCGCGCCCACCTCCTTGACCACTTGCTTGTTGTTGCACGGCTTGATTAACAGCGGGCGCATTAACCCGTCCAAGGCCGGCAAATGCGGTAGCATTGGCGGTATTATCAGGATTATTAAGGAATGATGTCCGACTAAATCCCATCGCAGCTCCCTGATCCAGCTAATTCTTAATAATTGGCTATAATTTATTTATCGACTGAGCTGATATATAAGTTGACCGGCAGTATAGTTCATTATACTACAATGAGAGCGATAAGGAGGCATTTCAATCCTAAAAAAAATGCAATCTATAACCTTTATGGCTATAGATTGCATATTATTGCAGGGTACGGATGGTTAGAACGAACTCTTGAGGAAGAAATCGTTGATTTTGCCGGTTGCCTTTATTGCTGGCACTACGGTTGTGTTCATCAGTTCGATATCAGAGACTTTAAAGCCTGCGGTCTGTCCAGACTGCTCAATTACCTGGCGAGCAAAGTGTAGTGTCAGAGTATGACGGCCAGGCGTTAATTCACGAGCATCTTGTGCCCAAGCAATCGGCTCGTCAGTGCTGCTTAGTAGGTTGCCACGTAGGTAGTAGCGGCCTGCTGCCGTTACCTGAATCTGAACATCAACAGTAAGGTCGGTTTCTGTTAATTGTTCTTTACCAATACCTAAAAGCTTAGCATGGGACTGCCCGGTAATCAGTTCAATGTTGCCATGGCGTAAGAAGCGTGAGCCACTCGCCCGGTTTCCTTTCGCTTCGATAATAAAGTTGACCATACCATCATATTTAGTTGTGTCAATGGTTGCTGAGTAGAGGCCAGGAGCGCTCTCGGTAAATGCTAATTTCTTATCGAAACCACGTACTCTGGCATTGACTTTCGCGCCTGTGACAATAGCTTCACCATCCATCAATTTAGCATTGAGCGTAGTAGACTGATTGTTATCAAGGCCATTGTCTGAGAACCATACATTCAACTCTAACCCACCCTCATCATTGACAATAATATCAATAGGAGAACTGGCCTGACGTACGTTTAAGGTGTATTCGCCAGGGATTGTCTGTTTACGATCACTGATTAATAGTACCCCATCAGCAGGATTGCCACGTCCACGTACCAATTTTGATATTTCATCTTGCTCAACTGAGCTATTACGACTATGTGGTACAACTGGCAACTCATTGCCCTGAGGGTCAGACAGTTGTATATCTAGACTGCCATCGGTAGGAGAGAATACTGCAATCTTGGCCCGTTCACTGGTAATGGGCAGGGTCACAGTATTAGCTTTAACATTCTCCATTACAAAAAAAGTAGAACGTGAGGAGACGATCTCCTGTGCTTGCTTAAGCGCTTCTGGTGTGAGCCGGCCAGTATCACTACGTGTGTTTGACTCACGGGTAAGCCGAGCGGCTTCCAATTCTGGAATTGCACGTAGCTTTAGACGCTCAGCAGAGTTATTCTCCGCGCGTTGTGTAAACACAATAGCGGCGGCAGCGACAATTACCAGTACGAGCAACAGGCTAATTTTTTTCATTCTAACCTCCAAAATTTCAGCAGCATTGCCAATTTCTTCAAGATCATGATCATCAGCCGTGTTGACAGACGCTGTTGCCTATTTGGCCAGATTCCTTGTTTCTCCCAGGAGCCTTGCCGGCACGTCAACACTTTGGCAGTAGGTCTACTGCCTCATTAATCTGCTGTAATCTGATTTGGCTTCTTGTTTATGTGGATTGCTATAACAAACTCTCTTAACTGTGTCATAGCAGGATAGCCTCTGAGCAATTGGTATGCCGATAAACTGGTGTCACTGGAATATTCGCCTAAATCTTGTTATCACGTGATTTCAGGCCACTATCTCAGCCATGTCAATTTGATTGACATGCGTAGTGATTATCCAGGGGAATTTATTTTAATTTCTAAGATATTGATCAAAAATAGATTATCAGGTGTCAACAATATTTACTGAAATGGCAAGTAACTTGACGGACGATAGCGCTATTATTGATGATGAGAAAATCCTGTTAGCAAGAGCGTGAGGAGATATTTGAAAATAGCGTTTGCTAGCAAAGAAACTGAGTTGCCGATATCTAACAAATATTGGTAGAATGCCAGTAACCGTGTGCAGCTCGGCCAACAACTACGGCGTTGCCAATCGCGCTGCGTCGCGAGACACAATGGCAGGCTTGCCTTTTACGGAATTAACTAACAACCTGTGGTGAACCGGTTGCAAGCCGCTAGCTGACGGCGGTCAGCCTTTGGTGGTATTTTGCTTAATGCAAAAGTGGCACAGTATGGTAATATTTTCAGTACCGCCATATCAGGACTTTAAGAGAAACCGACTGTTAAGGAGAAATCTATATGAGATTTTTCAGAAGGCTGTGGGAGCGAATTTACAGCATTTTGTTTGGTGCGAAACATACCTCCCTACAGCTTAATCAGGCAACTCAACCTGAAATAGACGAATTTGATACGGTTGAGCAGAATCGTGAGGTGGCAAAAGCGCCGCCAGCACCTATGCCTGAACCAGTAAAATTGGCGGCTGTACCTCAACCTGCGCCGAAGATTGAACCTACACAACCAAAACTAGAAGCCCCCGCGGCAAAGTTTGAAGCTCCACCAGCGAGATTTGAACCGCCCTTACCTAAGCCAGTATCAAAGCCAACGGCAGCGGTTACTCCAACGCAAACGGCTGTACCTGAACCTGTACGCGAGTCAACACCGTTGATCAGTCCCCCCATAGCTCCTCAACCAATCACCAAAGTTGAAGAGAAACCTATTGAAGCGCCAGTAGTAAGACCCCTTGAACCACTACTAGCCAAATCGGAAGCAAAGCGTGAAACTGAACCGGTGTTGAAATCGGGAGGCGAGCCAGTCGTTGCTGTGCAACCCAAACCAGAGGCCAAATCGGAGGCAAAACCAGTCTTTAAGCCAGAACTTAAGCCTGATATTAAGCCGGAGATCAAACCAGAAAGACCAGTTGAGGCAGCACGACCGCCGCTATCCGAGCCTAAAGCGGAAGTGCGATCTACCAGCCGTATCCCTGATATGCCTCCTACTAGTCGTATTGCCGATGCGCCCTTGACCAATCCACTAACATCTCCAGGAGTGCCTGCAGAGATAGCCAAATCGACAACGCCAATAAGCAAGCCACCAGGCTTTACTCCTCCTCCACCTACTCAACCGCCCAAACCACCGGTTACCCAACCAATGCCGCCATCTTTGAAGATACAGCCTGAGCCGGTTGCAGAGGTGAAACCAGAGGTGAAGGCTGAACCATCAATACCGTCTATGCCGGTGACACCGCCAGTAAAATCGCCTCCCATAAAGTCACCAGCACTACAAGCACCTGTGGCACCACCAAAAGTGCCTACACCAGTAGCACCGCCTGCTCCTACACCGGCTGCTGAGAGTTTGCCAGAAACTAAACCTATTGCGCCATTAACTAAACCAACCGCCCAAACGGCACCTTTGCCCAAAGCTACATCACCAACATTAAATGCACCCCCAGCGGTAACTCCACAACCACCTCAGGCTCCTGTGCAACCACCTCAAGCTGCTAAACCAGCAATGCCACAGGCTAATAAGCCAGCGCCAGTAATGCCTACTGCGCAACCGCCTAAGCCAATAGCGCCGCAGATGCCAACAGCAAAATCTTCGGCAACAGGAACGGCTGCCTCCAACTATACGCCATATACACCAGGTGCTACTAACGATCAAGCCGCACAGCGACTCGCACGGCTACTTGTTTCTGAGATTAAACTTTATAATGAGAAGAAGATTGTTGATGGTCGTAAGAATGGTAATCTCTATGATGTTCTTAAGGATACTATCGAGCAATCTCGCAAGCACTACAAAGAGCGTATGGGTGCTGCCTTAGAGTCTATGCCTGACTACTTCCATGATGAGATTGTAAGGATCTTATGTGAGGGTGATGCAGCAAAGCTAGGACCAAATTATAATCAGTAATTGGTTGCGGCAATCTAATTAATCTTACATTAGCGGTTTAGTTAAAGAGAAATAGCAGAGCAACACCTGGCGTTGCTCTGCTATTTTGGATTGTACGGAGTAGCGTCAGCGAAACCCTGGAAACAGGGATACCAAGCGCTACTTAGCGGGAGTTGGTTTAGGCTCAACTTTTACGCCAGCGATGGCAGGAACAGGTTCAGATTTTGGTTGTTCTTTCTTGCCATTATCTAGCAGTGCAGCTTTAGCCGGTTCGCTGATGGGTTTAGCAGTACGCTCGCCCACCTGTAGTTCACAATTGCCAAAAGTGACCTGAAGTTTACTGCCAGAACCGGCTTGATTAAGCATCACTTCCAGGGTAGTGGCGCGGATAGTAGTCTGATCACTAACACGGCCAGAGAGTTCAACGCTTTCTGCGTCAATCTCACCAGCAATCTCACCTTGGGATTTTAATTGGGAAACTTTGACTTGACCATGCACTGAACCGGATACGGTGATAGTGAGTGAAGGGGCAGAGACCTCTCCTTTCAATTTACCGCTAACCGTGATGGGGCATTTTGACTTGATAGAGCCATCAAATTCTGTTCCGTCTTCAAGTATGGTCTGCTTCATCGTGGGGTTTTCCGACATGAGCGCTCTCCTTTCAAACTATTTTAGTTAAGCTGATCTGAAAATTTTCAATCTTAAATGGCAACCGCGCTCAAACCCGAACTGTGTCAATTCCGGCGGTTGTTGCACGGCTCCTATGACTGAACCGGCTTTGCCGACAATTAGCCGCTTGGGCCCGACAATGCCGGGCGAGATACCATCCTCCGAGAATTTGCCATGGACGACGATTTCACCAGAACCAGTGATTTGACAGCCCTCTAACACGCCATTAGGACCAATGACAAGTTGAGCACCATCCCCGAGTGTGATCGAGCATTTCTCGAAACGGCTCTCGATCTCAACTAACGAGCGCTCGCCAAATTCCAGCGTAGCGTTGCGCAGTACGTCACCCTTGCCAAAAAAGCGTTTGTTCTGGTCAGATGTAGTAGGTACAGGAAGAGGAGCAATGGGGGCAGCTACTGGCTGCTCTATCACACCGCTCTTCATCTTCTTGTAATACTCTGCTAACTGAGCGCCGGGCACCTTCATCTGACCATTGCCCTCGGCGGAAAAATCGGCCCATTCGGCAGAGATTTCAGTTAACTGTTCCGGCGCGATCTCAACACCAAACAGTTTTGCTCCTGTCAATTTTGCGCCCGCCAGCTTGGCGTTGCGCAGGTTGGCATGACGCAAGTCAGTCTCTAAGAAGCTAGCGCCAGCTAGTGCAGCACCATCAAATATTGCTCCTGCCATGGCTGCACGGGCAAAGTTAGCGCCTTCCGAATAGGCATTACGCAGATTGACTTCTTTCAAATTCGCATCGCTGAGATCAGCCTCTTCTAAATTGACTTTCTCCATCTTGCCATATTGCAGATCGGCCTTAGATAGTTTCGCGCCGCCTAGGTAGGTCTCACGTAGATCGGCATTAGCGAATTGTGCGCCTTCTAGCGAGGCGCCCCCCAAATTGGCCAGTTCAAGTTGGGCATAATTAAGACGCGCACCCTTCAATTTCGCCCCCTCAAGGGTTGCTCCCTCCAGATTGGCGCGGCTAAGATCTGCGTTCTGTAAATTTGCTCCTTCGAGGTTGGCGCCTTCTAGATCCGCTTTCTGTAAGTTTGCCCCTTCCAGATCGGCACGCACAAGATAGGCGTCACGCAGATTTGCGCTGGAAAGATTAGCTTTCTTAAGATTGCTCTCTTCCAAGTTTGCCGCTTCTAGATCTGCACGCCGAAAATTGGCACCTTCCAGATCCGCCTGGTTGAGGTCAATTTCTTTCAGATCGGCCCGTTCAAGCCCTTCCCCTTTCTTAATCTTTTCTAATACTTCCTCTCTGGAATAATCTGCCATAAGGTTCCTTCACCTCTCTACACCCTATTCTAAAGGGCGGATTGAAAATGCTCGATCTAGCCCAAATGCGCTTACATCATACCGGTTGGATTCATCAAGTACTCTTCGAGCCGTTGTATACGCCGCTCAAAAGAGAGTTTCTGGATCTCGTTGACAAGATCTAATTCGCCCATCTCTGCGAGCACGACATTGATTTGTAATACACAGGCTTGCCGATTCTGCCGAAAGCGGCGTTTTTCGGTTGCCAATGCCGGGTTAGACCACTCTTCTGCAGAAGCGCGTTCAAATCCTTCATGCTGTCGGCGCAACTCTACTACCAGCTCGCCTAAACGGCTACGATAGCCTGACTGTGCAACATCACGCGGTGTGCCTTCCAATTCTTCACGATATTGCTGGAATTTATTGCAGATGCGTTCACACAGCCAAAGCGGAATACCGGTCGCAGCAGCTAGGTCCTCTTTTTTAGCAAGAAAGAGGGTATCAAGCGAAGTAAGGCCGGCACCATAGAGTTTCTCAAAAGTAACGCGGCCTAGATCAGGTATCTGCTTAAGTAATGAGTTGATGATAATCCCTTCGCGCTGTTGTTCTTCTTGGCCAATAACAAAGGTCTGCGGAAGTATTTCCACCAACTCTTCATAACTGGAGAGTATTAAGTCGCGAATCTCGCCACCCAGCACACGATCTTCACTAATTTGGGCAAGCGAGAGCGCTTCATCAAAATCGACCATACGTTTGGTTGCCAACTCCAGATCCATACTCTCAGCAGCACGGCTAATACTACGTAGCGCAGGCCGGCAGATCTCAATCCATTCCTTGGTAGCAGTGCCACGCTTAAGTTCGAAGATGAAATTCTTCACAGGACGGGCATAATTGGCAGCAATATTAGCAAAGAGATCTTGGATAGCACTCTGATCATGCTGCACAGTACCAGCACTAGCTGTTTCAGGGGCAAGCACAACATCAGTGCGAAAGGCAGCATCAAATGCTTCATCAAAATCGTCGATCACTTCTTTAAAGAAGTTCGCCTCTACTGCAGGCGAGCCTGGTATCGGTGGAGGTGTTGAAGATTGGATAGCTTCTGCCATATCCTCCATTGAAATGGCAGGGTTAGGACGCAATTCCTGTGGAGGTTGGAAACTCGCTTCCTCAATATTACTCTCAAATGGCTCCATAGGAATATTATCGTACTCTTCTTCAACCGCCTGAGGCGGTCGGTAAGTCTCCCCAGGCTGGGACTTAAAAGCAGGTGGTGGAGGAATCTCAGGCTGATGTGTATGCACCGGTTCAGGTGGTTTCACACTTGTCGGTACAGGCGCAGATTGTGTTTGGGGTGCAGTTTGAGGTGCGCGCACGCCCACTTCCAATGGTCGCTCGACACGTGCCGCCGGAGAGGTTTCAGGTAGGCTTGGCGCCCCCGTTGAAGATCTGCCGGTATAGCTCTGGCTCTCTACAGGGCGTGTTGTAGATGTTGCTTCAATCCGCTTGGCGGATTCTGCTTGTTCATCTTCGCCTCCCCAGCCGAGCTTTTTAAAAATGTTATTCAGAATTCCCATACCATCTCCTATGGATTGGGCCGCACGTAATTATCACCAGTTCGATCTAGTGAGGGTAATAGATCCTTGTCCAAACTAATAATAAACAGCAGCGTAGAATAACCCCCCGAGCACGTCTAGCGGACGATGTTCGTTATGCAGCGAGAGCCAATTATAACACGAATGCCTAAGACGCCCTTAGAAATTCTTCAAATAGTAACAAGTTAGGGAGTGCTGGCATTGGCCGCTCGCTAAAATTATGCTGGAGTCCCCATTACAATCTCATCGATAAATGCCGACAATAGCGTCAAGGCTTCTGGACTATCGCGTAATGCGGCACAGATGCGATCGAATTCGGTCGAATCGACATAATCATACTGGTAGAATGAGAGACGCTCTTTCAATTCCACAGCACCCATATCGGCATGAAATTGCGCACCATAAATGGGTAGGCCCTTGACGCGCAATCCTTGATAGGGCGATAGATTGGAAAAAGCGAGGGCTTCCACGCTCTCAGGCAGTTGTGATACATGGTCCTTATGGCCGGATTGTGCCGTAAAGGTTGTCGGCAGTTTGCCGAACAGTTTATCCGCACTACCTTCAGGAGTAAGTAAGACCTCAATAGAGCCCATCTCTTTGCGCGTTACATCGGAAACGACTTCGCCACCAAAAGCCCGCGCAATCATTTGGTGTCCCCAGCAGGAGCCGAATAGGGGCATTTTAACCTCAGCTATCTGCCTAATCAACTGGATAATTGAGTTTGTCCAGGGAAAGTCATCTAGCACCGAGGTGTCCGAGCCACCTATGATTACAGCATCCATATTAGCGAGCAACTGTCTATTAATGGAGCTGGCAAATGGACTGACAGAGCGTAACTGATTAGGCGCAAGACGGGTATAACGAGCAATGCATTTCAGCTCGTGCTCGATCATAGGCGCGTCGGCACGTGGCTGTATCAGCAGGATCAACACTTCACTGCGTGCTTTTTTATTCATACAAAAAATGTGCTTGAGTTTGGTATTTATCGGACTAGTGCTTAATATAGTAATTTCCGCTGCGATGATCAATTAAAATATGTGTTACTAGCGCAGAGCAGTATATAGGGTCGGCAGCATGTTTGGGAGATATCTTTAATGGAAGAGAAGTCTACCTTAGGAGAATCTAGTAAACGACGCGAACTCTACCTCACATTGCTATTTGCGATTGTGATAGTGGTATTAGGCGCAACAATGGCTTACCAGCGTGGTGTGCGGGGACCGCTTTTAGCCGTTACCTTAGCAACTTTCACATTGCTAGTAATGGGCTATTGTCTGTTTGGTACACGCTTAGTCATGGATTGGGTACGTAGCTGGCTAGCAGTAGATCGTGTAAAGATCTGTTTAGGGATTGTCATACTGTTAATTCCCTATCTAATTTATGCCGCTGGAACGGATACTTTTAATCGTGCAGGTGCACTAAAGCTACTAGCTTTTCTCTTTCTTCCCACAATTGTGCTACTTACTTTAAAGCCGTTATCGCCACAACTCACTTGGCAGTATGCTGTAGCAATCCTAGCAATCTGGCTACCTTTTGACTTTCGCTTACTTAAAGGGATCTGGTTTGGCGATGTTACATATGGATTCAATACACTATTAGCGGTAAATCTTGCCTTAATCCTTTTTGTTGGTTATTGTCGTATTGAAGGGGTAGGCTATCACTTTCGCGCCAATCGAGCGATCATTATCAAGGGAGTCTTGAACCTGCTCTTCTTTACCCCGATCGCGATCGGATTAGGCCTAGCAACCGGCTTTCTCACTTGGGCGCCACAGCAACATAGTGCTGGCACAGTAGTGCTTACAGCACTACTTATCTTCCTTTTCATCGCCTTACCAGAGGAACTGCTCTTTCGTGGATTGATTCAGAACCTGCTAACAAAGTCTTTACAGAGCGAGAAGAAGGCGCTGATTATCACATCAATCATCTTTGGTGCTGCGCATCTCAATAACGCTGACTATCCACGTAATCTGATCTATTTCCTGCTTGCTTCAATTGCCGGCTATTTCTATGGCCGCGCCTATCTAGCTACCGGTGCACTGCTTGCTGGTGCTATCACACACACATTAGTAGATACTATTTGGCATGAGTTGTTCCGCTAGTACGCCACTGCGTTCCTACCAGCAACGTTTCCCTACCCCGTCGCAACATTGCATAGAGGGTTTAAGGGTTTATGATAAAAATATTGCTGGTTGGCAATTACCCACCGCCCTACGGTGGCATTTCCGTTCATATCAGTATGCTGCATAGGCTGCTTGAGGCGCAGGGGGTAGATTGTCAGGTTCTCAATATTGACCCAGACGCACCCATCAGTGAGCAATACATACGTGTAAATGGATACAGTAACTTCCTAATGCGGCTCATTAACACAAGTCGAGCGCGCATTGTGCATCTGCATACCAACGGTCATAACATTAAGAGTTGGTTGGTAGCGCTAATTTGTGGATGGGTAGGCCATCTAATTGGTCGTGGCGCTATACTCACAATCCATTCTGGTCTAGCGCCTGCCTATCTACTAGAAGGGAGTAGCGGTTTAGGTAGATTACTGATCAAAACAGCACTGCGATCTCAATCTTATGTGATCTGTGTTAATGCACAAATCCGTGCTGCGCTCACTGTGAGTGGTTTTCCTTGCCGCCAAACAATACTAATACCTGCCTTTCTCTTTGATGAAAATGTTGTCAGTCGGCTCGATAAAGAATTGTGTGAGCAGTTGTCGCGCTTTCACCCTTTGCTTTCTTTAGTAGCCTTTTTTCGGCCTGAATATGGTGTTGAACTACTTATTGAGGCGCTCGCTAAGTTATCAGAAAATTTCCCTAGGATAGGCTGTGCAATTATGGGATCAGGTGAAGATGAAGCACGACTACGCCAATTGGCAATACAACATGGTGTTGCTGCACGGCTACTCTGGTTAGGCGACCTAGAGCATGGCCAGTGCCTAAGCGTAATAAAATCTTCTCAGCTTTTTGTGCGGCCCACATTAGCTGATGGTGATTCCATTTCCGTGCGTGAGGCACTACAGCTAAGTGTACCAATAGTAGCTAGTGATGTGGGATACCGCCCTTGTGGTATTACCCTATTTCGCGCTGGTGATGTTAGCGATCTCATTGCCAAATGTGCTTATGTGCTGATGCATAGACAAGCCCCCTCATCAACATCGACTATCAGCGACCTCTCAACCTTACTTACCTGCTATCAGCAGATTTACTCGGCACAAACTATTCCATCGCAGGAAGGCCAGTATGAGCAGAACTCTCCCACCACTCGATAACAGTGTCAACACAGGCAATACCACCAAGTGGAAACGCTTAGTCGAGATGCGTCCGCGTGAGTTAGTCTATCGACTCTATAAAGAGGCAATTTTTCGGTTTGATAAATGGCGCTGGCAAAATGAGCGTAGCGAGATTTGTGATGAAGAGTTGCTACACGCCTTTGGACTAGATTGGAATGAAGATTCGCCAGAACTTTCTTATCAGGCCTTACGACGCTATTTAAGTGATACGGTAGCCAACCGTTTCTATTTTAGACCCGCCCAGCGAAGCAAAATAGTTCAACTAGTCAAAGAACGCTTTCCACATTGGATTAAAACAATGTGTGCACAAGCCGATAAGATTTGCCAACACCGTTTTCAACTGCTGGCATTGGATGAACTCTACTTAGGTGAACAGATCAATTGGCATCGCGATCCAGAAACTAATAATTGTTGGTCACAACGACATTGGATCGATATGCGTCTGCTAATGCCACAGACTGCTGCTGATCCTAAAGTGATCTGGGAGTTAAATCGACATCAGCAATTGCTCTGGTTAGGAGTTGCTTATTGTTACTCTGGCAATGAGAGTTATGTTAATGAATACTTAAGCCAATTGGAGAGTTGGTTGCAACAGAACCCTTATCAACTGGGAATCAATTGGGCAAGCAGTCTAGAGATTGCGTTTCGCACAATAAACTGGTTCTGGGCGCTGCTTCTCTTTATCGATTCACCTCGCCTACACAATAAGTTCCTAATACACATTGTTAACAGTCTGGTTCAACATCTGACAGCAATATATCGTAATCCCTCGATCTACAGTAGCCCTAATACACACCTTATTGGTGAAGCTTGTGCGCTCTACATTGGTGGCCTGCTCTTTGCTGAACATCGTGCGGCAAAACGCTGGCGTGACTTTGGCAGACGCATATTACGTGCAGAGATAGAAAGGCAGCTATACGCAGATGGAGGTCATAAAGAGCAGTCAGCTTATTACCATTGCTACACAATCGAATTTTATCTGCTTGCATTACTGTTAGCCCGTCGCAATGGAGAGCCTCGTGATGATGTAATACAAGAGAGATTGGAACGCGCTTGCGAGTATCTAATGCAAATATGTCAACCAAGCCGCGAGTTAACTGCATTTGGTGATGAGGATGGCGGTAGGATATTGATGATCGGCACACACAGCTATCGTTACCCTAAAGATCTACTAGCCATTGCGGCAATCTATTTTGCCCGTAGTGATTTCAAATATATGGCAGGAGAATTTCAGGAAGCCGCGCTCTGGTTGCTGGGGCCATCTGCGCTGTCACGGTTTGAAATGCTTACAGCCGCACCGCCAAAATATACTAGTGTCTGTTTACGTGATTCGGGACACGTAGCGTTACGAGCGGATTGGTCACCATATGCTAATTACTTGCTCTTCCATTGTCCACAGCATACACATCTACCTGGTCATAGCCATGCTGATTGTCTCAGTTTTGAGCTATCGAGTGGTGGTAGTAAACGCATTATCGACAGCGGTACTTATCGTTATAACAATGGACTAGCAGCGCGCAACTATTTTCGTGGTACTTCTGCACATAATACCATATGTATTGATGGTGTAGAGCAGTCCTGGCCAGGAGATGTTTTCAAATGGCGACGACAAGCAGAAGCACGACTTTTACAGACTGTCTTCTCATCAATGGTCGATTATGTAATTGGGGAACATAATGGCTATCTCAGCTTACCATCGCCATGTCTACATCGTCGTGCAATTCTATTTGCACGGCCTTATTACTTCATTGTCTGGGATGAATTGATTGGTACAGATAGACATGAATGTGAGAGTTTCTTCCATTTTGGAGCAGCACAGATAGAGCAGGATCAATCTGGTTGGTTATTAGTCTCTTATCAAGATGGACTAAGACTATTGATTGCGCCATTAGCATCAATCCCACTAGAGGTAGACACTATAACAGTAGACGAAGAGACTGGTAAAGGTTGGTGTTCGCCTGGCTATGGTCGTAAAGAACCCTGTCTTTCTTTAAGATTGCGACAGCAGACGGCTTTGCCAATGACCATACTTACGTTGTTATTTCCTTATCAGGCCGAGCCACCCATAGTTGAAAGTTATAAACTCTCAATACCCAACTCATTGGGCCTACGTGTTATCACAAAAGCCAGTGATGACATAATTATTTATTCTCCATGTTCTACTGAGATCAAAAATCTTTTTGGCCAAATCAATTTTGTTGGAGAGCGGCTATGGCTACATACCGATAAAGAGAGATTGTGCGGCGCACTAGCGATCAATGCACGTCTGCTTGAATACGATAGACAACGGATCTTTCGGGTTGCACAAGCGCTTCCTCATTTTGTTTGGGAGGAAGCCGTATCACATAAACAACAATGAGGTGAAGTTGAATGTGTGGGATCTGCGGCATATTGATATTCGATCATCAACAACCTGTAGAGCAGGCGTTGATTAAACGTATGAATGAAATAATCAAGCATCGTGGTCCTGATGATCAAGGTTATTACTTGAATCGTAATGTCGCGTTGGGCCACCGTCGCTTGAGTATCATAGATCTCAGTGGAGGACATCAACCTCTTGCTAACGAAGATAATTCGATCTGGATCATCTTTAATGGCGAGATCTACAACCATACTGAATTACGCAAGGAATTAACGCAACGTGGCCATATTTTCAACACTCGCTCTGATACAGAAGTGATCGTACATGCTTATGAGGAGTACGGTGATGATAGTGTAAAGAGATTGCGAGGCATGTTTGCCTTCGCAATCTGGGACGAGCGTCGTCGTCGGCTTGTTATTGCACGTGATCGATTAGGGAAGAAGCCACTCTACTACTATCATAACAACAAGTTTTTCCTGTTTGCCTCAGAGATAAAATCATTGCTTACGCATCCAGAAGTCCATACAGAAGTAGAACCAATTGCGCTCAACCATTACCTTTCACTACGTTATGTGCCGGGACCGCTTACTATGTTTAAGAATATCTTTAAGCTTCAGCCCGGCCACTTAATGATTGTTGATGAGAATGGTGTAGAGATACGCAAATACTGGGAGTTAGACTTTTATGAGCGTGCGATACGGCCATTGCGCGAAGAAGTAGATGAATTTCATACATTGCTCAAAGAGTGTGTACAGATACGCCTGATGAGTGAGGTGCCATTAGGTGTATTCCTTTCTGGAGGTGTTGACTCTAGCGCGATAGTAGCACTAATGAGTGAGCTAGGGATAGCCAAGATCAAAACCTTTTCTGTAGGCTATCAAGGAGATGATGAGATCAGTGAGTTGAAGTATGCGCGTCTAGTGGCAACACACTTCAATACCGAGCATTATGAATTTCAGGTCAAGCCTGCAGAGTTCCAAGATTTTATGCAGGAGCTGGTTTGGTATATGGACGAGCCAGTCGCAGACTCTTCCTGTATACCACTCTACTTCATTTCTAGACTAGCACGCCAATATGCTACTGTAGTGCTTTCTGGTGAAGGCGCCGATGAATTGCTGGCTGGTTATACAATCTACCAACGTATGCTGACATTGGAGATGCTCTACAAGTTTTATCGTCCTTTCGCAACTATTGTACAACCATTCTGGCGGCAGTTTCTCCCTACAGTAAAGGCACGCAAGTATCTACTATTGGCTGGGCTACCTTTCGAAGCACGTTATCGAGGTGTGTCTAGCGCGCTTGCTGATGATCTTAAACATGAGTTGTGGTCTACATCATCCTATAATGGTAATACTATTGCTGAGTTGTTTGCCCCTTATTACCAAATGGTGCAGGATGCAGGGAGACTTAACCAGATGCTTTTCATAGACACCAAGGTCTGGCTGCCTGATGATCTGTTAGTAAAAGCCGATAAGATGACAATGGCCAATGCACAAGAGTTACGTGTGCCTTTTCTAGATCATGTACTAATGGAATATGCTGCAGGATTGCCTACTAGCCTTAAATTACGTAAGGGTATAAGGAAATTCTTACTAAAAGAGGCAATGGCTAATCTATTACCAGACGAGATCATTAGCCGTCCTAAGCGGGGTTTTCCTACTCCTCTACGACGTTGGTTTGCAGAAGATCTGCGCACACAGATGCGTGCTGTGTTACTTGCCCATAACGCAATTGTACGCAGGTATTTTAAGGTAGATAAGATCGCAGAATTGATCACTGAGCATGAGACAGGTCGTGTTGATCGCAATGAGGAACTATTTACTCTACTCATCTTTGAGTATTGGCACCGTTGTTTCTTACCTTGATTAAAAGTTGAGGTCGAGATACACGATATCGTGCAAAACTGCAGTAAAAAGTATATCTAAGCGCACATTTCGTCCGGCTCGCGCATCTAAAGAACAATTTAGGCTTTACCCTAATAAGAGCAAACTATTGTTTTGCTAAATCATAGCGTCAGTGGACGAAAATATTCCAGGCCCTTCAGCTCCCTTCCCAGCTTTGTGCATAGGATTTGCTTTCTAATCGAGTGGGCACGACAAGTTAATGAAAATAATAGCTTGTACACTTGTTGTCACAGCCATTGTGGCGGCAGGGAAGTGGAGGAAGAGACCAATGACAGCTCATAGCTTAAGTTTTGCTGATGACCTCAACGTAGTGATGATTTCAGATAGCAAAGATATAGATACCACACAGATATCCTTCGAAGAACTTTACCGACAACATTATCGCCGTGTCTACAGCCTCTGTTTACGAATGACTGCCAATGTTGCGGATGCTGAAGACCTAGCCCATGATGTTTTTCTGCAAGTTCAGCGTAAGCTGGCAAGCTTCCGAGGCGAATCAGCCTTTACCACCTGGCTACATCGTATCACCGTTAATCAAGTCTTAATGCATTTCCGCAAGAAATCGGTGCGTTCCGAGATGACTACCGATGATGGTGAAATGCCAGAAGCAGTTGAACCATTTACAGAGCGGGCACAGGCTGCGCCCGTGATCGATCATATTGCCTTAGCCACTGCAATTGAAAAACTACCTACCGGCTATCGCACCGTATTCCTATTACATGATGTCGAAGGTTATGAGCATGAAGAGATTGCCCGCGTTCTCAATATCAGCGCCGGCACATCAAAATCACAACTGCACAAAGCACGTATGCGGCTACGTGCCATGCTACACAAGCGTGTAGAAAATAGTAATGTCGAGACAGTAGCAGAGGCCCTCGAACAGGCTTAATACAAAATATCATAACTTCTTATACAACTAATCATAACTCCTTTCATAAAACAGCAGAGCGTTCAAACAGGTTAAAAGCCATTTGAACGCTCTGTTACTTTAATCCATTGCGCCAACTATATGTGCTAAGTCAGATCTGCTCTTTGCGCAAGCTATCACGATAGCGTACTACCTGTTCAAAGCAGCGTTTAATATTGTCACAAGTAATCACTAGTAGATCATCTTTCTTGGCATGCTTGAGGGCATAGTCGATTGCTTCTACTTCATTCAAGATTATTTTAGTCTCCTTTTCCGCTAGCCCTGCTGCAATGGCAGCCAGTTTCAGTTTCTCTGCCGTCTCGCCAGGTTTGCGGCCACGCTGATCATCATCCTCTTTGACAATTAGACGTGAAAAGATCTTGCCAGCTAGCGCACCCATATTTTCTATATCTATGTCACGACGATCTCCTGGTGCAGCTACCACACCAACACGACGAGAAACCTTTAATTGTGAGACAAAGCGGGTAAGCGCCTCATATGCCGCAGTATTATGTGCATAATCGAGTAACACATGAAAATCACCAACCTGCTCTAAGTTCAAGCGGCCCGGCGCCAAATAGAAGCTGGTCGTGAAGGTCTTTAGTCCAGAACGTATATCATCAATCTTCACACCGGAGAGATATGATGAAAGAATTGCTGCCATTGCATTAGCAACATTCGCCATTGCACGGCCATTAAAGGTAGCAGGAATAGAGTTGATATTCATTACAGGAATCTCGTAAGAACCCTGGAAGATCTTTATTACTTGATCGCTTAGCGTAATCACTGTGCCGCCTTGTGCACGATGTTGCTGGATCACCTCATTGTTAGGATTGAGTGAGAAATAGGCAAGCCTCCCACCGGCACGGTCGGCCAGTTTTACTACCATAGGATCTTCTGCATTAAGTATTGCGTAACCATTAGGCTCAACCACTTCGATTACAAGAGATTTTACAAAGGCCAATTCTTCTAACGTCTCAATGCCACGCAGTCCCAAATGATCCTCACTGATATTGGTAATGACACCGATATTGCAATAGTCGAACCCTAATCCCGCACGCAGAATACCACCACGCGCCGTCTCCAGTACGGCAAAGTCTACGGTTGGATCGCGCAGTACCATCTGTGCTGACCAAGGACCTGTAAGATCGCCTGTGAGAATACGTTTACCATCAATATAAAGACCGTCAGTAGTAGTAAGGCCAACCTTACGGCCAGCCATCTTCAGGATATGTGCAAGCATACGCACAGTTGTGGTCTTGCCATTAGTGCCTGTGATGGCAACCATCGGTATACGGCTAGGACTGCCAGGTGGGAAGAGCATATTGAGCACTGGGGTAGCAACATCGCGTGGTCGCCCCTCAGTTGGATGTACATGCATACGGAAACCAGGTGCGGCATTTACTTCACAGATCGCACCGCCAGTCTCTTCCACAGGACGAGTAATATCGCTGGTAAGTAGATCAATACCAGCAATATCAAGACCGATTACACGAGCAGCACGTTTTGCCATCTCGATAATCGAGAAGTGTGTATCATCGGTTCGATCTATCGCTGTACCACCTGTGCTGATATTAGCGGTATATTTTAGATAGACAAACTTGCCCTCAGGTGGAATAGCATCGAGTGTATATCCTTGTTCACTGATGAGGCGTTCTGATTCAGCATTAACAAAGATCTTAGTAAGCGGTTTCTCATGGCCTTCGCCACGCCGTGGATCCTGATTGGCAATATCGATAAGTTCCTTAAGACTATTTTTGCCATTGCCCACAACATGTGCAGGTACACGTTCAGAGACGGCAATCACTTCACCATTGACTACCAGTATACGATGGTCACGCCCTGATATGTAACGTTCGATGATCACATTGTCGGAATAGTCTTGTGCGATTTTGAATGCCTGAAGGAGTGTCTCATCAGTCTTAATACCGATTGCCACACCTTTGCCATGATTTCCATCGAGCGGCTTTACTACTACTGGATAACCAATATCCTGTGCGGCTTCTAAGGCATCCTCCTCATTGCCAACAACACGTCCTTTAGGTACGGGGATACCAACATCATCGAGTAGTTTTTTAGTCAGCTCCTTATCGCAAGCGATATCGACAGCAATCAAATTAGTGAGTGAAGTGACGGTGGCTTGTATACGTTTCTGGTAGACGCCATGACCAAGTTGTACCAAGTTACGATCATTAAGGCGTAGCACAGGAATATTGCGTTCTTTCGCCTTGTCGATCATTGCCTGTGTAGATGGACCATAAGCGGCATCTTCTAGTATACGGCTAAGCTCTGCCATCTCAGCCTTGAAATCGAATGGATGATTGTAAGCAAGATGCTCTACCAATTTGATTGCAATACGGCCTGCGCGCAAACCCACCTTCTCTTCAATGTAGGAATAGATAACATTGTAGATGCCAGGTTGACCAGCAGAACGACATTTACCATATCCTACTGGAGTACCTACCAGACACTGTAACTCAAGCGAGATATGCTCAACGATATGGCCCATCCAGGTGCCTTCGCGCAACCTGTAGATAAAACCACCTGCCACACCCTCTGAACAGCGATGCTCATAAATAGAAGGGATCATCTCTACTAGTCGGTCTGTGAAATGCTCGATCTTGTTGGAAGGACGCTCTTCTAATTCTTCTATATCGAGTTTAAGTTTAATGACCGGTTTAAGGCTATAGATATTGGGGCCTCGAAAGACCTGCGTGTCGAGGACTTTCATCAGTTTTAATCTCCTTGGTTACGTCGCTCAAGTATCAGCGACTTAGTTTTTAATGAGAATCGACCGCCATGTGTGAGAGTATGCAATTTCATATTAGAAAAGACTATAGGACTTTTGTCTGGTACGCTGGCAGGATTAAACATCTTTAGCTTGCTGCCATCAACAATTGTTACTGTACCGCGTCCAATCACATCGATATCGCCATTCGGATAGATAATTGCAGCAGTATCCTCATCAACGCCCAACCCAATCAATTTTGGGTGTAGAATCACGGCATAGAGCAGACGGCCTAATCGTTCGCGCTGGTGAAAATGTTGGTCGATGATAAGCGACTTGGCGATTCCTAATCCAGGGGCAATCTTGGCCATTCCAGAACGGGCTAAACTACCACGACTGCCACCAGCAATCATAGGATCAGAAAGAGCCGCTGCGCCTGCCGAAGTACCACCAATTACTGTACCACGTGTATGTGCCTTTTGAATTGCTGTGAGCGCCTCACTACCGTGCAACACGGCAAGAATTTTATTCTGGTCGCCACCTGTAAGAAAGATACCACTAGCGTTCTCAAGTATGCGAGTTGCCAATTCATCGGCATCTTCACGCTGGAATAGCGGTAGTACTTGAACCGAGCGTGCGCCAAAATCCATAAATATCTTTTGATAGGCAGTACCAGTACGCTCATCCTGCGATGCTGTAGGCAGAATCGCAATATTAGCGCGTTTACCGCCACTTAGTTCGAAAAAGCGGGTAAGAATATATTTCTCTTCATACTTATCTTCGGCGCCGCCAATAACCAGCAACGTTCCTGGCTTTGCTCCATTAGACTTTTTTACCATTCGTGAAACTTTTCCATCCTAAGCCGGAAATATTGGTGAATATCAGTGAAGGGAAAATTCTATGTAAAAGAATAGGTTATTTCAAGGGTTTTAGTTCTCATGCCAATCTTACCGGAGGATCCTACTTGCATTTGCACAGATGAGCTGGAACTATTAATGCTTATTAGCCCTGTGGTCGTGTAGAAAGCCTAGAAACGGAGGCAAGTTATGTCAATCAGTGTCGAGGTGTCGATCAGTCCGCCAACTTTTACCGATATTCTGCGAGCTAAGCAGTTGGTCGCGCACCATCTATTACGTACACCATTGATCAATTATGCTGGTTTAGATCAGCTCATTGGTGCGCGAGTATTAGTCAAACATGAGAACCATCACCCAGTAGGTGCTTTTAAGGTAAGAGGTGGCATTAATCTAGTTGCTAGGCTCTCTACACAAGAGCGCGCACGTGGTGTGATCGCTGCATCGACAGGCAATCATGGTCAATCGATCGCTTATGCTGCACGTCTATTTGGTGTACGTGCAACGATTGTAGTGCCACAGCAGGCTAATCCACTAAAAGTCGCAGCGATACGCAATCTTGGCGCAGACCTACTATTTCATGGCAATACTTTTGACGAAGCTCGCGAGTATTGTGAGGAACTGGCGCGTACAGAGAATATTCGTTATGTACATTCTGGTAACGAACCGCTATTAATCGCTGGTGTAGCGACAATTGCCCTGGAGATTGTTGAAGAAGCACCCGAAGTCGATACTATTATTGTTCCTATTGGTGGTGGCAGCGGTGCTGCTGCTGCCTGTTTAGCAGCAAAGACGCTCAATCCACGTGTGCGTGTAATTGGTGTACAAGCCGAACGCGCGCCGGCTGCTTATAATTCTTGGCGCGAGAAGAAGTTGCTCGCAGCCGAGATGGCTACTGCAGCAGAAGGTCTTGCCACCAGTGTCGCATTTGCACTGCCACAGCATATTATTTGGGAGCGATTGGATGGTTTTGTTCTTGTTAGTGAAGAGGAGTTGCTAGAGGCGGTCGCGCTATACGTAGAGAAGGCACATACACTCGCAGAAGCTGCGGGCGCCGCCTCGTTGGCTGCTGCTCTCAAGCTACGTACACAACTTGCTGGACAGACTGTTGCGCTCGTTTTATCAGGTGGAAATATCACTGTAGAACAACTGCGTGCCGCATTGGCGACGCTATAACAGCTTACCATTGAGATCTAAATTATGCGAATACATCATATCAATTGCGCTACTATGTGTCCTTATGGAGAGTTATTAATCAATGGTCAGGGTAGCCTGCTAGCGCCTGGGCGTATGGTCTGCCACTGTCTGCTGATTGAGACCAATGATGGATTGGTGTTAGTAGAAACAGGTTTAGGGTTGCAAGATATCGCTCAGCCAAAGGACCGATTAGGAGGTTTTTTCCTTACCGTTACACGTCCACGCTTGGATCCAGAAGAGACGGCGGTACGCCAGATTGCGCGATTAGGTTTTCGCAGCGATGATGTACGTCACATTGTGCTTACACATCTTGATCTTGATCATGCCGGCGGACTATCAGATTTTCCTAAAGCAAAGGTTCATGTTTTTGAAACGGAGCATAGAGCCGCAATGTCGCCTAGCACTCTTTTTGAACGCTCCCGCTACCGTGCTATGCAATGGGCACATGGACCTTTCTGGGAGATCCATTCAGTAAAGGGCGAACGCTGGTTCGGTTTTGATTGTGTACAAGCTATTACGGGAATTCCGCCCGAAGTACTGCTGATTCCTTTGCATGGACATACACGTGGACATTGTGGTGTAGCAGTGCGTACTCCTGAGCGTTGGCTGCTACATTGTGGCGATGCCTATTTTTTCCATGGTGAAGTGGATAGTGAACCACCACATTGCCCGATAGGTTTAAGGCTATTCCAGAATCTTGTACAGATCGATGGTGATGCACGTATGCGTAACCAGGCGCGTCTGCGTGCACTGGCACACGAAAATGGTAATGAAGTGAAAGTCTTCTGTGCACATGATCCGGTCGAATATGCTCATATGCGTGAAGTTCAGCCTGCTTATGCAGTCTAATTTCTGATCTCGTGGAAATCTATGTTGAGAATGGCATATTTCTGCCAGTCTTGGTAATCGTAGTGCCACCATTCTGGCTCATAGACAGAGAAACCTTCATGCTCCATTGCGGTACGTAGTATATCCCGCAGTTGACGGGATTGTAAAGTTCCGCCCTGGTAATTTATATGGGAGCGTTCGGTCATTTCGTCATATTCGCCAGGCATCGTGACTTCCTTGCCCGTTTTGAGATCGAACATAGAGAGATCTACTGCGCAACCACGATTGTGTCTAGAACCCTGACTTGGGTTGGCAACAAACTGTTTCTTATCCTCAGGGGTAACATCCCAGAAGATTTTTGTTATATACCAAGGTCGATAGCCATCAAAGATAAGCAGCCCATAACCTTTTTCTTTCAGTGCACGATGTGCACGCACGAGTGCTTCGGCAGCCGGCCTTTGCAGAAAGGCACGTGCCTCTCGATAGACGGGACGGCCAAGGAAATTGTTGGTACTGGCATAACGTATATCTAGTCGTAGAGTAGGATCGAGTTTAATAAGTTCGACTAATTCGGGTTGGCGAAAATCGCCTTTCTCCTGGGGCGGTTGTTGCTGATAGCTAGCCGATGGCAATATCAGCAAAAGAGCAAGAGCTGTTTGCGCGAAGTATATGATTTTCAATTCATTCCTCCCTAAAAAATATCGCAGAGTATTTTTCAGCGGTATCTATTTTATAGTTTACCGAATATTATTAGGCGCTGAGAAGTTTTCCCAATCTGATCTATACTAGAGAATGCCGTGCTCGACGGTAGAGTTGTAATTTCCAGTATTGTCAGCCCCGGTATCAAGGATTCCGGCCAACTACGGAGATCTCAAAATGGAAAACAGCACTCAACTGGACCTCATTGAACGAGCACTCTATTGCCTAGAGCAGCAGACCACACATATGGTAGAAACGTCTTCTGCACAGCCAGTAGAGTATTACTACTCAAATAAGCGTCTGGAAAAGGAGCAGCAGGTACTCTTCCGTCAATATCCGGTAATTGTCGCACATGCTTCAGAATTAAAAAAACCAGGCGATTTTGTCAGTCATGATGAGACTGGTATACCTATAGTTGTGATTCATGGTGAGGATGGACGATTGAAAGCGTTTATCAATGTTTGTCGTCATCGCGGAACAAGACTAGTACCAGAGAAGAGAGGCGGAGGTAAAAAAGCTTTTGTCTGTCCTTATCATGGTTGGACCTATGATCAGGAAGGAAAATTGATCCATATTACCGATCGGATAGGTTTTCCCGATCTTAATTGCGATCAGATGGGATTAGTATCTGTTGCAGTTGAGAGTCGCTATGGTTTTGTTTGGGTAAAGCCAGTTCCTGGCAGCAGCATAGATATCGCTACTTACTTAGGCGCAATAGGCGGTGAGATTGAGGCATTTGCAGGCGCCGATAACATTGTCTATAAGCCCACAGTAATACGTAGAACATTGAATTGGAAATTGGTCGTTGATATCTTTTTGGAAGCCTATCATGTCAAATATGTACATAGAAATTCTATCTATCCAATCTTCTTCAACAATGTAGGTTTGCACGACCGATTCTATCCCCATTCAAGAAATACCTTTCCCAAGAGAAAGATCCTCGAATTAAAGAGTATCGATAAGAAAGAATGGAGTATCAGACCATATGCCAACCTGCTCTATTTCATCTTTCCCAATACTTTGTTGCTAGTTGAACCTGATCACATCGCGGTAGTCACAGTTTTTCCAGATGGTACCGACAATGCAATACTGCTTACCGCTACACTATTGCCAGCATTTCCTAGCAATGAAAAAGAGGAGAGATATTGGGGTAAGAATATAGATATCTTAATGACTGCCGTGAATGAAGATCTGTTGATCGGCGAGTCTATTCAGAAGGGCCTACGTTCTGGAGCAAATACCCATCTGACTTTTGCTAGATTTGAACAGAGTCTGAAATGCTTTCATGACGCAATTGAAGATGCATTAAAAGACTAAGACAACCGTTTAGTTGTTACAGAAGGTGGATTGAGTCGGTTGTGTTAATCGTTTTGTGATTGAGTTTCTGCCGCCAGCATCTCGCGCGCTTGTGCAAGAGTATGATCATAGTAATCCTCTAATGCCTGATTGCTTCCGCGCAACCCAGCAACTACCTTTTCTGTCCAGTCTAAATATTCCTTCCTACGTTGCAGCGACCAATTAGATGGAGGCGAATGGCTGATGTCATGCACATTACAAATCTTATCTGCTAGTTTAATATGTTTAGCTCCAATAGATTTATAAGGCGCCTTCTGGACCTGTAACTGTTTACGTATCTCTTTAGGCAGACTCTTATCGTCAGAGACCTCTTGTACCAAAGAGAGCACCTCCTTACCAAAGAGGCTTTCGATCTCTATTGGGTTGGTATCAGTATCTTCAATTGTGTCATGTAGAATAGCCGCCGTCAGTATCGTAACATCACGTACCTGACCAACCCGCCAAAGCAGTTCCGCAACATAGATAGGATGATTTATATATGGCGACGCTTCTTTGTCTTTACGGCGCTGCTGACGATGTTTATGGGCAGCAAATTTCAATGCCTGCAAAACCAGAGAAATGAAAGATTCTGTTATATCCATATGCTCCCCTTGTCAAAACAAAGGATCGACTTACCAACCACGCTGAATCTCCCAGCAATCTATAATGCGGTTATCTTCCAGTACATAGTAATGCGAGTGTTGTGATGCTGTGAGACAGGAATGGTTTGCCAATACACGTACACGGGTACCAACTTTTAGATGGCTAGTACGGGCACGGCTACTGAGAAATATCTCACCGTGCTCTTGCGAAACAGCATTGATACGTAAACCGAGGTCATTACCTGCCAGATCCAACACCAAGCCATAGTGATTAGAATGATCTGTATTTACTGTGCCACGATCCTTAGAAAGCGCGATCGCGCCGGCATCAAGGACTATTCTATCTTTGCTAGAATGCACAACCGCAGCTAGTACCGTTAGTGCGCAGTCTTGCAAACGACAACTGCCTAACTCGGCTTGAAAGGCGTCAAAAAAGATGTAATTTCCTGGACGTGCTTCATCGATACCAGTAAGGTGATCGACATGAGTAATTGTAGGTGTTGAACCAATACTCACATTAGGCACGGGTATACCGGCTTTGCGCAACTGTGCTGCCAACTCGACCATACTATCGCGCTCATGTTGAGCAATCGAGAGTAAAGCCGCTTTTGAAGAAGCTCCATAAGAATGGCCGGCATGTGTGAGGATACCGGCAAAGCGCAGATTAGCAGAATCAAGTATACGATGGGGAATCTCGTAGGCTTCTTTTGTCTCTGGTTCTACACCACAACGATGATAGCCGCAGTCAACTTTGAGAAATACATCCAATATCACACCTGCTTGACGCGCTGCCTCATTAAGCTGAATAGGAATAGTTACATCATCAACAATAAGCGCAAAACGCTCGCAGGTTTTTGCCAACTCGATTGCTGTAGCAAACTTGCCTGGTTCAATTGGTACTGCATAAGTGATATCAGTAAAACCATGAGCACGAAACGCCTGTGCCTCAGCGAGCGTCGAGACAGTGATTGCACCACTATGTCCAGCCGTCTGAATGCGTGCAATCTCTACACATTTGTGGGTCTTGACATGTGGTCGCAAGCTTGCGCCAAAATCGCGCACACGCTTACCAATACGTTCTGCATTACGCTTGACCCGAGTAATGTCAACAAGTAGGCAAGGGGTTTTTAGTGTATATAGATCCATACACGGTCTCATATAGTTTTTAGTGCTTGATCAAAATCTTCAATTAGATCCTCAGTCGCTTCAATACCTACCGAGACACGTATTAAACTATCGGTAATTCCTAGTCGTTGACGGTCTTTTACAGACATACCAGCATGAGAAGAGATGGCTGGTTGTATTACTAAAGTTTCTGGACCACCCAGACTAGGCGCAATGATCGGTATAGTAAGGTTATTAATGAAATTTTTCGCTGCTGCCAATCCCGCTTTCAACTCGAAACTTAGCATACCGCTGAAACCATCAAAGAGTTCGCGGGCACGTTGATGTTGAGGGTGTTTCTCTAGTCCTGGATAGTTCACTTTGGTAATGGCAGGATGGCTTTCAAGAAATTGTGCAATCTTAAGCGCACTCTCGTTCTGGTGACGTACACGCAATGCCAATGTACGCATACCACGATGTAGCAAGAATGCTGCATGTGGATCGAGTGAACCTCCCATATGGTTAAGCTTATGGGTGATCTTTTCAATCAAAGTAGATTTGCCAATAACTGCGCCAGCCACGATATCGGAATGGCCATTAAGATATTTAGTACCACTATGCAGTGATAGATCGAAACCATGCTCAATAGGGCGGAAGTTGATTGGGCTAGTGAAAGTATTATCAATAATCGAAACCAGTCCATTGGCTTTTGCGAACTCAATCACCGCTTTGAGATCGGCAACTTGTAAGAGCGGATTGGTCATTGCTTCAACATAGATCGCTTTAGTATTAGGTCGTAACTTATCTTTCCAAGAACTAGGATCATCTGCATCAATGAAATCGTAACTAAGACCGAAGTGGGTAAAATCATCAGTGATTAGATTATGTGTGCCGCCATATAGACAATCTTGTACAAGCAAGTGATCGCCCGCCGACAATATTGATAATAGTGTTGTTGAGATAGCTGCCATACCACTGGCAGTGACAATGGCACTTTCGCCACCCTCAAGCGCAGCTAGCTTTTCATGCAATACCAGGTGATTGGGGGTATTGTTAAGACGTATATAGCGAATCTCATGATAGCTGGCTTCACCAGTATATTCAAAAGTCGAGGACTGGAAGATCGGCATGCTAACGGCGCCTTTGATACGTGGTGTAGGCTCGCCAGCATGGATCAGTCTAGTCTCCAGCCGCTGGAATCTTTTCGTCATAGTCTCTCTCCTATTCGGACTGTTTACGTCGCTGTTGTTCGGCTTCTAATAAAGGCTTTAATCTTTGTGCTTCCAGATCATATGGATTAGCAATTGCGCTCATAATCGCAAGCGCTAGTTGTGCATCGGTCATTAATGAGATTGTTTCGAGCAAAAATGCTTCTCCATCAGGGGAATCTATATTTGTCTTATTATCCACGGGTTTTCCTTCACCGTGACGGTCACGCAACTCTACACGACGGATCTTTCCGCTAATCGTCTTGGGTAGTTCTGTGACAAATTCAATCTCACGTGGGTATTTGTAGGGGGCAGTGATATGTTTGACAAACTCCTGGATCTCCACAGCCAGTTCCGATGTACCCACAATACCAACTTTGAGGATAACATAAGCCTTTACGATCTGTCCCCTCTGTGCGTCCGGTTTACCTACCACTGCAGCTTCGACCACAGCAGGATGTTCTAGTAGACAGCTCTCTACTTCAAAGGGACCTATACGATAGCCAGCACTAATGATGACATCGTCAGCACGACCAACAAACCATAAATAGTCATCCATATCACGGAATCCACGATCTCCCGTGATATACCAATCACCACGTGATGCCGCTTGATTAGCCTGTGGATCATTCCAATACTCTTTGAAGAGACCAACGGGCCGGCGTGGATGTACACGCACGGCTATATCACCTTCTTGGTGTGGTGGAGCAATATTACCATTCTCATCAACAATCTCTACTTCAAAACCAGGCGCGGACTTGCCCATTGAACCTGGCTTAATCTCCATACCAGGAAAGTTAGCAACTAGCAGACAGGTCTCTGTCTGACCATAACCTTCTCGTATGGTAAGATTCGTCTGCCTCTGCCAGCTTTCAATAATTTCTGGATTGAGAGGTTCGCCAGCACTTACTGAACTACGCAGTCTACTCAGATCATAGCTACTTAAATCTTCTACAATCATCAGTCGGTAGGCAGTAGGGGGAGCACAGAAGCTGGTAATAGAGTATTTGGCAAGCAGTGCTAGTGTCATAGGAGCAGAGAACTTACCCTTACCATTATGTATAAACAATGTAGAGCCAGTATGTAGAGGACCAAACAGACTACTCCAGGCTGCTTTTGCCCAGCCTGTATCAGAGAGATTCCAGTGTAGATCCTCAGGCCGCAGATCTAGCCAATAACGCCCTGTCACTTGATGGCCGATTGGATAACTGCTGTGTGTATGCAGAACCATTTTAGGATAACCAGTGGTGCCGCTGGTGAAGTAGAGCAGCATTAGATCATCTTTGTCAGAGTGGCAATATGCCGCTGGCCGGATCTCTGTTGGCATTGCTTCAACAAGCTTTTCGTAATTGTGCCAGCCTTCACACTCTTCTCCAATGACAATGAATCTATCTACCTCAGGGCATTGTGTGCGCACATCGCTAAATTTTGCTGCGTTCTCCTGATCGGTTACAATAACGCGGGCTTGTGCTGCTTGTAGACGGTAGATGATATCCTTGGATGTTAGTTGTGTTGTTCCCGGCATAGCAACCATTCCACTCTTGATTGCGCCAAGCATTATTTCCCACCACTGCGGGATACGAGGCAAGATTACCAGCAATCGATCGCCTTTCTTGAGTCCCAGTTCATAGAATGCATTGGCAACCTGATTAGAACGATCCCGGAAATGTCGATAAGTTAAGCGACGTTCACTGCCATCATCATCGACCCACAACATCGCTTGTTGTGTACTATTCTCAGCCCATTTATCAACAATGTCGAAAGCGAAATTGAAATATTCAGGAACATCAAATTGAAAATTGCGATATCTACTGGCGTAGTCGCCTATATTACTCATCTGCCTCTCCCTTGGCAGATTGGCGGCGGTTCCGTGCTAGCTCCTCACGTACACTCATAAGGATCTCGCCAAGCCTATTTAAGCCGCTACCATCTCCGCCATCTGCCCAATACTTATCATTTGTTGTATGTTCTATCAGAATGGCGTCCCCAGTTGAAAGTAGTATCTCCCGTAGTTCTGTATGTTGAGTAAACTTGGCTAGTACCGCCTCACGCATAATCGAATCTTTTACTGCCATCCAATCGGGTCGTAGCGGCCTCTTTCTATCCCGCCCTTTACGTGCTGCGATCATAGGCGATTTCTCTCTGCGTATCTCCTCCTCATCTTTGCTGCCAGCAAATTTCTGCGCCTGGAAATAGTGCTCGCTAGTCGGCCAAGTCTTCCCTTTTAAAGTAATTGGGTAAGGGGCAAAGTTTGAAAAACAGCCGTACTCGTCTTGTGTGCGATAAAACTTGATCTCTTTTTTCATAATCCCTCTAAAATTGTTCGTGTGTAGTATACACTATCTTAGGAAAATATACCTGTAATTAGGCATAGCTGTCAAGTAAGGGATTCAGCGGCTAGCGGTGAGCAGGTTAAAGACGTGAATATTGGAGATGATACCATTGACCGTAACGGTAACTTCGTTACGGCCATTCTTAAGATTCAATTTCTTCTTATTGCCTTTTAGAGTAATAGCGCTGTCGGCTTGATTGCTGATGCGGCTACTAATATCTTTGTCATTCACTTTGACAATTGCGCCCGTCGTACCAAAGCCGCTACCAGTAATAAGCAGGCTCGATTTTCTGAATGTGGCATTGATAATAGTAAGGTCGGGTGGATTGTCTTGACCTTTGGCAACACCTTTTGCCACGCGAATTACGTTATTGTCAGTATCAGAGATATAGAGATTGCCAGCACTGTCAATGGCAAGGCCATCGGGTAGTGAGAGGTTTGCTGCTAATGCTGGACCACCATCACCGCTATAGCCAGCCCCAAACTGACCAACTACAGTAGTGACAATGCCAGTTTGGATATTAACGCGTCGTATACGGTTATTGGCTTGATCAGAGTAGTAAAGATCACCGGCTGCATCAACCGCAATACCGCCACTGGAGAATAATGCCAGACTGGTTTCAGTCGCAGGCACACCATCCTCAAGCTTATCACCGCCACCAGCTACTGTATTAATAATGCCGGTCTTAGCATCAACACGTCTTATACGGAAGTTAAGAGAGTCGAGGATAAAGATATTGCCATTGGGATCTATGGCAATATCTGAAGGTACATTCAGCAGCGCTTTCTCAGCAGAGCCGCCATCGCCGCTAAAGCCGCCGGAGCCAAAACCACCGGCTGGCCCACTGCCAGCTACAGTAGTAATAATGCCAGTTTGAGCATCAACACGGCGTATACGGTTATTGACAGCATCAGCAATAAAGAGATTACCTTGTGTATCTACAGCAACACCAGTGGGGGAATCAAGTTGAGCAAGATTGGCAGGACCACCATCACCACTAAAACCACGCTCATTGCCACCAGCTACCGTAACGATAATACCGGTAACGAGATTTACCCGTCGTATTGCTTGATTATCACGATCGGCAATATAGAGAAGATTTCTGGTTTTATCTACGACTGTTCGGATTGGATTGGCAAGACTTGCTTCGATCGCAGGACCATTGTCTCCTTTGAAATCGAAAGTACCGCTACCAGCTACTGTGAGGATCTTCTGATCCAGTTTGCGCACACGACGTACACGATTATTACCCTCATCGGCAATGTACAAATTGTCAGATCTATCTAACGCAACACCACGAGGAATACTGATACCAGCAAGCACAGCGAGATCATTATCACCTCTAAAAGTATTGTCGCCAATGCCAACTACAGTGCTGATAATCTGAGTTTGTGCGTCTACTTTACGTATACGGTCATTGACAAAATCGGTGAGGAAAAGGTCTCCATTTCCATCTATAGTGATACCGTGAGGCTCAACAATACTGGCTTCTGTAGCCGGTCCACCATCACCTGTAAAATCGAAACTGCCATTGCCTACTACAGTATTAATAATGCCAGTTTGGGCATCAACACGGCGTATACGTAGATTGAGGGTATCACTAATAAAGAGATTGCCGTCGGCATCTAGTGCTATAGCAAGGGGGAAGTTTAAACTAGCATTAGTGGCAAGCCCGCCATCGCCAGTAAAGCGTCCTTCACCAGATTCGCCCAGAAAACCATCGCCAGCCACTGTAGTGATGATGCCCTGTGTATCAACTTTGCGTATACGATTATTGCCAGAGTCTGCGATAAAGAGGTTTCCTTCATCATCAACGATGACATTATGAGGAGCAGCTAATCTCGCTTTGGTAGCTGGGCCACCGTCACCGCTAAAGCCATTTCCATCCTCGCTCCCGGCTACCGTGGTAATAATGCCGCGTGTATCAACTTTACGTATACGGTTGTGATCAATATCGATGACAAAAAGATTACCATCTTTATCTACTGCCACATCTGCAGGAGTTATTCCTGCCTGTGTGGCTGGCCCATCATCACCAAAGAAATCCAATAAACCGCTACCCACAACCGTGGTAATAATGCCAGTTTGGGCATCAATACGACGTACACGTGCATTTCCTGTATCTACAACAAAGATATTTCCAAACCCATCAATAGCCATGCCATCACGAAATCCCAATCGTAAGCTGGCACTAGTAGCCGGTCCACCATCTCCAGTAAATCCAATTCGTCCATTGCCAGCTATGGTGGTAATGACACCACTAGTATCAACGCGTCGAATACGATTGTTGATACTATCAAGGATATATAGATTGCCAGCACTATCTAATACTACATCGAAAGGCTCTTCAAGACTGGCTTGGGTTGCCATACCACCATCACCAAGAAATGGAATGCCTCCCGCTACTGTGGTAATTGCCCCATTAGCCAATTCAGAGAGAGTTTTTGCCATAATTACAAATGGTTTCTGAGCCACACCACCACGTGTTTGTACAGAAAGAGTTCTGGTGCCAGGAGCATCTTGTGGTGGTACACGTAAGCGAATCCTTGTTGCGCTCTCTATTATTGCGTCTTCTACTACGCGATCACCCAATATCACAGTGCTTTCTGGGGCAAAATTCTTTCCTGTAATAATTAGTTCAGCACCGCCTTCCATACGATCGGCATTGATGTTGAGATTGTCTATCGTTGGTTCACCTACGGATACAACTTTCAGCGCATCCCCTTCACCTTTGGGTTTAAGATCCAGCACAAAGACATCTGTGCTATCTACCACTACACTCACGGCGGCGCCAAAAGTTCCTGGTTGCGCCAGCGCTACGATCTGTGGATTATCATCAAGTGCATCAGTTACTACCACAGGACCTGAGGAGTCAACAACATATAGATTGCCGGTAGCGTCAAAACTCACCGATTGTGGATTATCAAAGGGGACTTCATTGGTCACCAATTCATTTATTGAAGGGAATGATTTTGACGGGATTCGTGTAGGCTGTGAAGATCCTAAGGTAGTGACATTGCCATCCCTGGCAGTGATAAGGCGTATACGTTTATTGCCGCTATCTACTACTGCAATTGTACGTCCATCGGCACTCACGGCGATGCCAGTAGGTCTGAGGAAACGGGCTGTACGCGCTTTTCCATCAGCTTTTCCTGACAGGCCTGGCATACCTGCTAATAACTTGACACGATTGTTTACTAGATCAATAAAATAGAGTGCGTGA
This sequence comes from Acidobacteriota bacterium, assembly GCA_040758525.1. GTDB lineage: Bacteria > Acidobacteriota > Blastocatellia > Chloracidobacteriales > JADJPF01 > JBFLVQ01. The sequence goes on along the minus strand of JBFLVQ010000008.1, from coordinate 4,460 downwards.
TTGTCTGTGTCAGCAACATATAGGTTACCACCTAGATCGGTAGCAATGCCGCGTGGTCCATTAAAGGAAATATCTGTTGGGTTGGTAAAACTTATCTGATCGTTATTATCTAATGCTGGCACACCAGGCATGCCTGTCCCCAATATTGTAGAGACTTCATCATCAAAGCTGATTTTGCGAATGCTATGATTAAGTGTGTCAGTGACGTAAATACCACCTTCGGCTCTGTTATCAATCGCCACTGCCGTTGGCCCACTAAAAAGGGCGTCCTTGCGATTTACACCATCTAATTTGCCAGACTCGCCAGTGCGCCCAGCAAAGACTTCCGCTGGTCTATTCAGACCCGCTTTCTTCATTATCACATGCCCTAACGGGTCACTGATGTAGATACTATTGCCGGTATCGGTCTTAGTATCACCAGGTACTCTAGGCCCAGCATTATTTAGTACACGCGCAACTACAACAAAGGCAGAGACACTCTCACCACTATTTCGCCGTGCGGTTATGGTTGCAAACCCACGTTTGATACCAGTTAACTGTCCAGTTGTAGAGTCTACGGTAACAATATCGGGACTACCTGATTCGAATCTCACATCTCTAACTTGATCCTGGCCATTAAGTACCGCAACAGTGATATTGCCACCCTGGTTTACCACTGGATTGGGCTTTAAATCGGGACCAACAATACGTAGGTTTAAATTTTGTGCTGATGAGGTGAAATAAGAAAGAGATAAGAAATAGGCTGCTGGTGAAATAAATATGGTAAGAATAGTTAAGGTAAAAAAGATATATCTGCGATAAAAAGTCTCTAAAATACGCATATTGGCAGGCTCCTTCTACCTATCAGTAGATCTATCACAACAGTATATATCGGCTGACCGGCTAAAATGGTGCCACTCAGCAATACCGTATTTTAACATATTACTACTAGGTCAAGGTGTTTAATGAATTAACCTATATAGAAGCGGTTTAATCTTCGGCTACAGCAATCGCTTCTATCTCTAATAGCCATCTCGATTCTAAGGTTTGCACTATTACGACAGTTAAGGCTGGTTTTAGCTCTCCCAAGATACGTTGGCGAATTTGGCTGTTTCGTGTCGCTTGATCAGGGTGGGTCAGATAGGTTGTCACTTTAACAAGATTTTTAAAGTCCATACCACTAGCTTTTAATATTTCGCCAATATTATGCCAAACGGTCTCACATTGAGTATCAAAATCAGCAGGCACATCACCGTTTAATTTTTCTGGAATCTGTCCACTGATATATAGATGTCGGGCGCCTCTGCTTACTTCAACACCGTGACTATAATTGCCTGAAGGAGGAGCAAGAGTTTGTGGGTTTCGGGTTATTGGCATAAAAGTTAACCACAGGGTTCACAGATTTTACAGAGCCCCATATTAGCAAATATGTTTGCTCTCTGATAGTGCTGGCTGTGTTCCCTGTGATAAAACTTCCCCCTCTGTAGATCAGCTTGCTTTGCGGAATTGTGCTTCTTCAGTAGACCCAGTAAGTGCCAGTGTTGATGAAGTCCCTCCTGATATTACCTGTGCTATCTCATCAAAGAATCCTGTGCCAACAAACTCCTGGTGACGAGTAGCAGTATAGCCATCCTTTTCGCTCTGGAACTCCTTCTCCTGGAAATCGGCATAAGCAGTCATACCGGTTTCATAGTAAGCCTTGGCAAGATGGAACATAGAGTAGTTGAGCGCATGGAAGCCAGCCAGCGTGATAAACTGGAATTTATAACCCATTGCACCTAGTTCGCGCTGAAATTTTGCGATTGTCGTAGCATCAAGTTTCAGTTTCCAGTTAAAAGAGGGCGAGCAGTTATAAGCAAGCAACTTGCCAGGGAACTGAGCGTGAATTGCTTCAGCAAAACGCTTTGCTTCTGCCACATCAGGCGAAGAGGTTTCGCACCAGATCATATCTGCATAAGGAGCGTAGGCGAGGCCACGTGCAATTGCTGCATCCAAGCCACCATGTATACGGAAGAAACCTTCTGTAGTACGTTCACCAGTAAGGAACTTGTGGTCGCGAGGATCTATATCATTGGTGAGTAGCTGTGCCCCATTGGCATCCGTGCGCGCAATAATGATCGTGGGAACCCCCACAATATCAGCAGCAAAACGGGCCGCAATCAATTTTTGAATAAATTCCAGTGTAGGCACAAGCACCTTGCCACCCATATGACCACACTTCTTGGCTGATGCCAGTTGATCTTCAAAATGTACTGCTGCTGCGCCAGCTTCAATTAATGCCTTCATCAATTCAAAAGCATTTAGACAGCCACCAAAACCTGCTTCGGCATCTGCCACGATGGGGGCAAACCAGTGAATACCATTTTCGCCTTTGGAATGGTGAATCTGATCGGCACGCATCAGCGCGTTATTAATCTTACGCACCACATTTGGTACACTGTCAGCCGGATATAGACTCTGGTCAGGATACATTTGGCCAGCGTCGTTAGCATCGGCGGCGACTTGCCAGCCACTTAAGTAGATTGCTTTGAGGCCGGCTTTTACCTGCTGGATTGCTTGATTACCAGTCAATGCCCCCAGCGCGGTAATGTAATCTTCATTATGTAATAGCTCCCATAGTCTTTTTGCGCCCATTTCTGCAAGAGTATATTTAATCTGTAGTGAACCACTAAGCCGCTCGACATCCTCCGCCGTATAAGGGCGGGTTATTCCTTGCCAGCGTTTATCCGATTGCCAGTTTTCCGTGATGCGTAGAGCATTGTTCATTATCCAATCTCCTTTCACCTTTTATTTCTACAGGTAGTCATAAGCAGGAAGAGTCAGGAACTCGATAAATTCATCATTACTCATAATCTTCTCGAATATCTCTCGGGCTAGCTCATATTTGCCTGCCTGGTAGGATTCTTCTCCTACCGTGTCTCTGATTTTTGCCACTTCTTGATCTGTGATCTCATGTACTAACTCTGGTGTAACTAGCCGACCATCAGCCAATTTAGCGCCATGTTTAAGCCATTGCCAGACTTGTGCTCGTGAGATCTCGGCTGTTGCGGCATCTTCCATCAAGTTGTAGAGTGGCACACAGCCCGAGCCTTTCAACCAAGCTTCCAAATAGAGCAGACCAACATTAATGTTAGTGCGTAAGCCTGCTTCAGTAATCGGCCCTGTAGGCACGCTTAGAAGATCGGTTGCCTTTACCTCAACATCCTCACGCAATATATGCAGTTGATTTGGGGTGGTCATTACAGCATCAAAAGACTCTCGCGCTACTGCAACAAGATCCGGATGCGCTACCCAAGTACCATCATGCCCAGCATTCACTTCGCGCTCCTTGTCAGCACGTACTTTCTGCATTGCTATCGCGTTGGCTTCAGGATCATTCTTGATGGGAATCTGTGCTGCCATCCCACCCATCGCATGTGCGCCACGTCTATGACAGGTTTTAATTAGCAATAGCGAATAGGACTTGAGGAAATGGGTATTCATTGTCACTAGTGCGCGATCAGGTAGTAAGAAGTCAGCTTGATTACGAAATTTCTTAATAAAACTGAATATATAGTCCCAACGCCCACAATTGAGTCCAGTGATATGTTCACGTAGCTCGTAAAGAATCTCGTCCATCTCAAAGGCGGCGAGGATCGTCTCGATTAACACTGTTGCCTTGATTGTGCCTCGTTCAATACCTAACTGTTCTTGACCACAAATAAAGACATCATTCCAAAGTCGTGCCTCTAAGTGATTCTCCATCTTGGGTAGGTAGAAATATGGCCCTGTACCTTGTGCCAGCAGTGTGCGGGCGTTATGGAAAAAGAAGAGGCCAAAATCGAATAGCGATCCAGAAACAGGCGCACTGTCTACATGTAGGTGCTTCTCTGATAAGTGCCAACCACGTGGACGTACCATCAGTGTAGCTATCTGTTCGTTAAGTGCATAGCGCTTACCAGCGGGACTGACAAAATCGATACGACGATTGATCGCATCACGTATATTTATCTGGCCCTGTATGGTTGCATCCCAGGTAGGCGAATGGGCATCTTCGAAGTCGGCCATATAGACATTTGCGCCTGAATTGAACGCATTTATGACCATATTACGCTGTACTGGCCCAGTGATCTCGACAACACGAGTGCGTAGGTCTTCAGGCACTGCTCCTATACGCCATTCGCTCTCTCTGATTGCACGCGTTTCGGCAAGGAAATTGGGTCGCCAACCACGGTCAATATCGGCCTGTATCTTGACTCTACGTTCCAATAACTCTGCGCGCCGGGCACGGAAACGCCGCTCAAGGATGGCAACAAATCGTAGTGCTGCCGGGGTGAGTATCTCAGCAAAGACTGGACTTACTTCCCCTAATACCTCTATTCCTTCCCCTTGTAGCTCGGTATTTAGTGACGCGGCAACATTGGCCAGCGTAGCAATCTGTTGCCCTTCGCTTCCAAGTCCTGAATTCATTGCTCTTCCACCTCTTTTGGATTTAATCCCCG
>JBFLVQ010000007.1:0-43137 GCA_040758525.1 Acidobacteriota bacterium | reverse complement strand
GATCAACTCCTTCTTGCCATTGACTTGAGTAATAAAAGAGCGCAGTTGGTGATATTGCTCAATGCGATTCTGCGAGCGATGAACATCGCGCTGTAACTGAGAATCGCGCAAATAGCGCACTGTATAACAGGACTTAAGCAGCAAGGGATAAATCCTTATAGATGTTTGAAATAAAAATAGAAAAAGAGCACAATACCTGTCCTAAACCATAATCACCGCAGAAGCGGAGGACGATAAGGATGTGCTCGTAAAACAAGCTAATAGTACACCAAAACAGCCGGAATGCCGATGGGCTAGCTTCTACTTGGCGATGAGTTTGATGGCAGCGCTGAGTAATTGTGTTGGCAATCTTTGTCCAACAGCTTATTGTTTGGCAATGACTGTCTATATCAGCGGCTTGATTACACAGACTAATGCTCAGACAACAAGGATTGCTGAAAATGTCGGGATACTTAGCCATGATCAACTGACACGGATGTTGCGAGCACTGGGCTGGGGTATAAGTAGTGGCGCAATCTGCGCAGTCAAGTTCATTGAATTGATTGGCATTAGTGGTGGCTATCTGATCATTGATGATGTCTTGATACCAAAACCATTCGCTGCTTTGATCGCTTTCTGTGGTTGGGATTGGGATCATTCTCGTCATTACAATGTCTTTGGTCAGCGCCTTGTCTTTGTCGTTTGGTGCAACGGCAATTTGATAATTCCCTTGCTCTTTGCTTTCTGGCAAAAAGATACCACCAAGCCGCGCAAGCACAAAAAACGGGCGCGTGGCCGACCTCGTAAGAAAGGCAGACCGATTACAGATTATTGTGCCAAAGCAAAAACGCGCCGTCAGCAGTATCGACGCAAACGTAAAGTAAAACTGAGACGTAAGCGTTTGCCCAATGGCGTGCATTATCGCTCCAAGAATGAATTGGCGAGAGTATTGGTTTGGAAGTTGATGCGAGCAGGAATTAAATGTGAGTTCATACTCTTTGATAATTGGTATGCTTGTGAAGATAATTTTACTTTGTTCGAGCGATTGCATCTGTTTTGGGTTACCAGGGTAAAAGAGAATGCCAAAGTCTACTATCAGCAACAACGTATTGAAGTAAAGGAGGTTGGGGCAACAGTCGAGAAAGCCAATTACCATTACTATGATGCCATAAGTGCCAGAGTCCGTTCTTTTCAGGTTTTGATCCTTGACTGCATAAGGAAGTTGACGGTGATCAAAGATGATACCGCGCCCGAAGCTGGCCGAACAAAATACCTGCTCACGAACGCGGCTCATTTGACAAACCTTGAGCACATATTTTGGTACAGGCGCAGGTGGTCGATTGAAGTTTTTTCCGAGACATAAAACAACACCTGAATTTGACAAAGTGTGAAGCGCGTACTGAAGAAGCGATCATTGCTCATGTAATGTTGGTTTGTATCGCTTACACTTTTATGCAACTGCTTAATCCATTGGCGAGTCAGCAACGCTCGAGCATTGGCTGCACGATAAAAACTATTGCGCCACTGCTTATTGCTGCTGATAGTCCTCATTTTGTCAGACCTAATCCGTCTGGCTCACTTCAGGTCGTTAGTTTTGATCATCTCGTCTCCGCTTTCAGGACAAGGTTTTCTAACATCCCTTGCCCTAAAAACCCTTTACTTACTTGACTTTTATCTTTATGCGTTAGACCTGTTACTACTGTCAGTTTATCCTGAATAAATGATAAAACCGTTATTGCTACTACTACATCAAAACTAGCATCTTCAAACGGAAGATATTCACCCTGTGCTTGCACCCAAGCAATATTTTCGTGGTGATGCAGCCGTGCACGAGCAGCCTGTAACATTTCCATTGATAAATCTAAACCTACTACCAATTTTGATCGTAGAGCGATCTCTTCTGTAAAGTTACCTTCTCCACAACCTAGATCAAGCACAACCTCACGTTGCGTTAAATTAGCAGAAGAAAAAACTACTTCCTTTTCATCATGGTTCACCTTGATTCCTAATGGCGTCTGATACCAATGCCGGTATTTAGCAGGATCAAATGATGATTTATTAGCTACGTTCTCTGTCATTAAATATTCTATCTTTTAGGCAAAGTTTCCTTCATCCCGCCAGCAACTATTGTCCCAGATAGAAAGGTAAGTATACCAATGATAATTATCGCCCAAGCTATTCCTAAAAGATCTGCTATTATGCCCGCGAGCAATGCGCCAATAGCATACCCTAAATCTCGCCACATTCGATATACACCTACAGCGGAAGCACGCCAACCTGGGTGAACCACATCACCAATTGCAGCAAGTAATGTTGGATATACGAATGCAGTACCTAGCCCAAGTAACCCTGCCGCCAAAACCCATAATAGATAAATCGAGTCGCTCTGCTTTACCAGAGTTGGCGCCAAAACAATTAGCCCAATACCTGCTGCTTGTATCCACATTCCTACTGCAATCATCCATTTCCGACCCCACTGATCGGAAGCCGTTCCGGTAACGATCTGGCTGATCCCCCACACAACTGGATAGATTGCAGCTAATATTCCTATTCGCTCAATACTCAAATTTGCTGCTGCGAAGAATAGCGGAAACAGACCCCAAGCCATTCCATCATTCAGATTATTAACCAGCCCTGCTTGGCTGCAGGCAAAAAGCCTAAAATCTCTGTAGCTAGTGAGTGCAAAAACTTCTCTAAAAGAGAGCGCGGGTATCGAATCCCCTTGGTGGTTTTGTGCTTCTTCCCGCGCGTGTTGAGTTGTATCACGAACAACAACCGCTGAGAGAACAAGCCCTGTAACAGCAAATACTACCCCTAAGTAAAATGGCACAGGACGTAGTCCATATAGACTAGCTAGATAACCGGAGACAAAGGCAGCAAAGGCAACAGCACTATAGCCAGCGAATTCGTTCAATCCCATGGCAAAACCCCGTCGCTTTGGCCCGACTAGATCTATTTTCATAATTACTGTTGTAGACCAGCATAATCCCTGGTTGATGCCTAACAACACATTCGCGGCAGTTATCAAACTCCAAGATGGCGCCCACATTACTATGAATGGTACTGGTAGCCCGAAAAGCCAGCCAAGTATAAGAAGTCGCTTTCGACCAACTATATCTGAATATCTTCCCGAGATCAGATTGGTTATCGCTTTGACAATACCAAAGCTAACAATAAAGGAAAGAATCGCGCTCTTGGATGCAAGACTGAAGTCACGTTCAGCAATAAGAGGAAGCACCGTCCGCTCCAACCCAACCATTCCACCTACAAATGCGTTGATTAGCACAAGCAAGCTAAATTGGGTTAGATTTGCCCTTAAACCTAGCTTAGTAGTTCTGTTTTTGAACCTATTGTGTGGCAAGTTTCTTACCTGATATTTTTAGCAGTTTCTGCCTTGATTAAACAGAAGGATCTCATTCATCTCAGTCAGTTTTTTAGGAATGTCCGCACTGATCTTATCGATGAAATCTTCTCGCGAAAGACTAAGTAAGGGATTCCATCTTTTTTCAAATGCGAGCGTAGTCATAGGCTTGCCGCTTATCCCAGCACCACAAACGGATCCGGCAAAGTGAGCAGGATGTATTTCCAACGTTTCTGGCAGCAAAAGGATTTTTTCTCTTAAGCTATTATACAGCGCAGCAGCATTTTTCCTGCTATCACCAGGAAGATCTGGCCGTCCGACTCCACCACTAAAAAGCGTATCGCCCGTCAGCAAGAACCAGGGTTCTGGCCCTCGTCGCAAATCGCTTACTAATAAACAAATACTTTCCGGTGTGTGTCCGGAAGTGTGTATAACACGCAAACGAATATTTCCTACTTCTAACTCTTGTTCATCCTCTAATGGTTCAAATTGAAAATTTACTTCTGCACTTTGGTGCAAACAATATAATGCTGCACTCTGTTCGGCAAGAATCCGCCCACCAGATTTATGATCTGCATGAATATGTGTATCTATGACATGGGTAATACGCATATTGTTTACTGCCGCAAACTCAAGATATGATTCGATATCTCGTGCTTGTGGATCTATTACTGCACATCTACTCATACCTGCGCAACCAACTATATACGCGGCACAACCAGTATCAAAATAGTAAAAAGGCTTAAAGATCATAATCTTGTTCCTCAATTGCAACCTCAATAGGTAATCCAGCAGCTCGCCATTCTGGAAAACCATCTTCAAGTCGCCTTGCACTGATCCCCTTAGTACGCATTAATTCAACTGCCTGATGTGACATTACACAGTAGCGCCCTCGACAATAGGCAATAACTTCTCGACTATTAGGTAATTCTTGCAAAGTCTTCTCTAACCTATCCAATGGTATTGAAACAGCGCCTGGTATGTGGCCAAATCGGTACTCATTATCTGGCCGCACATCAAGAACAAGTACTGTTCCTGAACGTATCTTCTCAAGCAAATCCTGTCGTTTAATCGGTTCTAACCGGTCGGGGAAATTAAAATAGATCTTTATAAGACGATCGACATCGGCAATCTGCTGTTCGGCTAATGAATGAATAAGCAGATTCAATTGATAAACCTTTGTATCAGTCAAACGATAATAGACATAAAGACCTTCTTTTCTTCCTTCAACAAGACAAGCTTCTCTCAGAACCTGAAGATGGTGTGATGTATTGGCAATAGATTGTGCTATTTCCTTAGCTAATGCTTCAACAGTCTTTTCTCCTTGCGCAAGCAGATCGAGCAGTTCCAGCCGACAAGGGTTTGCCAATGCTTTGCCAACCTTAGAAAACTGCCGGTATAGGCGACTTTTGAAGTTTTTTTTGTTCATAAATATTTATTCAAATGTTCAAAAGATTATTTGAATAGTTAAATAATTTTTATCATAAAACTAACAGGCTGACAAGTAGCAATTTCTTCAATTATTATTGCCGCTTACACTATCGTTCGAATTTGCCTTGCTTGTACATTCTATTATGAAAGCTAGCTTGACTCTTTAACTAAACAGCCATTGATAAGTCTACTCCCACATTATTAAGTAGTCTGCCAAAAAGCTCATTGACAAAGATAATAATAGGAGCCATGGTAAAATCAGAGAAAATACCATTATTTTGACTTATAATTTGTCTACAAGTTTTTTGCAGACTGCTTAAGGGTTCGAACAGAACTAGTTTAAACCCCAATCGCTAGTTTGTTTAATCAAATTGCCGCGAGCTTACTAAAAACAATAGGCAGTAGTGTAGCAATACTGCAGTTAATTTATATTAGTAAGCTTGCTATACATATTCCTAGAAACTGTTCCTAGAAACTAGGTTTGCCTTTCCGTTCAACAGATCATACCCGGCGTTTCTACTTTTTGTTCGTAATACTTCGTATAGAAATCGCTGTATTATATGCTATTATCCGCACTACACATAATAAATCACTCTATCGTTCACTATGTATAGCTTAGTTAAACCTATCTTTGAGTAAATTCTCAGAAGGGGACAAATGGGATCAGCTAACATACAAGGGCCTTTATGGAGTGTTGCCGCACAGGATTGGGCTACCTACCAAGAATCTGCGTTCCTCCCACTATGGAGGGATGCTTTACAGGCTGTCCATGCCCAAGAGGATATGAAAATCCTTGATGCGGGATGTGGCGCTGGAGGTGCCTGTGTTGAGGCCGACAAGATTGGCTGTGAAACTATAGGTATTGATGCAAGTTCAGCACTTCTTGAGATTGCTCGCAAACGACTGCCCAACGTCAAGTTTCATGAAGGAGATATTGAGTCCTTACCTTTTGATGATTCCGAATTTGATGCTGTCATTGCAGTCAACTCAGTTTTATATGCTGCTGATATAACCCAAACAATGAAAGAAATGGCACGAGTCATTCGCCCCCAAGGTCGAATCGTGATTACTAATTGGGGAAAGCCTGAAGATTGTGAAGTGAGAGATATTCTTGACGCGGTTGTGAGAATTTTACCGTTTAAACCCCCAAAAGGACCATTCTGGCTATCAGCATCTGGTAAGCTCGAGAGCCTATTGGAAGATGTAGGATTTACTGTGATCGAAAGCGGTGAGACTCGGTGTGATTTCATATACCCTAGTTTTGAGATATGTTGGCGAGCCCAAAGATCAGCAGGTCCTTTACAAGCGGCAATGAAAGTATTGGGAGAAATGAGGGTGTATACTGCTGTCGAGGAAGTCGTAAAGAAGTACACTGACACTTCTGGTGCAGTAGTTCTTCGTAACAGATTCATCTGGGTAGTAGGCCAACTACTTTGATAATAGATAAACCAAATTGGATGAAAGAGGCTATGACAGAACCACGAAATACTAACACCATAGACAAAGTCATTAACGAAGAAATCTTGCAAGGATTCAAAGTGAGTCTGCGCGGTACGCTTCTCTATCCAGGTGATGATAAATATGACGAAGCCAGAAAGATCTTTAATGGTAGGATCGACAGGCGACCCGCTATGATCGTGCGCTGTGCCGACTCCTCTGACGTAGTTAAATCCGTTAATTTTGCTCGCAACAATGGCCTGTTGGTTGCAATTCGTGGCGGTGGCCATAATGTCGCTGGCACCGCAGTCTGTGATGGTGGTATGGTCATTGACCTCTCGACTATGAAAAGAATGATTGTTGATCCAGAACGCCGCACAGCCCGAACACAACCCGGCCTGCTTGTAGGCGAGTTCGACTTCATGACACAGTCTTTCGGCCTGGCAACAACCCTCGGAATCATCTCGCACACAGGCATAGCAGGATTAACTCTCGGTGGAGGAAGTGGTTGGTTACAAGGCAAGTATGGAATGACCTGTGACAACCTGATTTCGGTTGAGATTGTGACTGCGGATGGTCGTCTCCTAACAGCGAGCGCAAATGAGAATGAAGATCTCTTTTGGGGTGTGCGAGGTGGCGGCGGGAACTTTGGCATTGTAACCTCATTTGAATACCAACTGCACCCAGTCGGCCAAGTATATGGTGGGATGGTGGTGTATGAACTGAGTCAGGCCAAGGATGTGCTTCGGTTTTACCGAGAGTTCGCTCGTGAGAGTCCAGACGAGTTAGGCACGATGCCTCTAATTGGAACCTCACCAGTAGGGAATGAGGTTATCGCGATCTTTGGCTGCTATTCTGGTTCTATTGAGGAGGGAGAAAAAATCCTCAAGCCTCTGCGAACCTTTGGCTCTCCCTACTCTGATCTCTTTGGAGCCATGAATTATGTAGATATGCAGAGCTATCTTGACTGGGGTTTTCCTTCGGGGCGTATGCAAGAATGGAAATCGAGTTTTTTACCTTACTTGAGTGATGAAGCCATTGAGGTTCTGATAGAATATGCCTTAATTAAACCCTCGCCAATGTCAGCTTTTGTACTTCAGCATCTGCATGGTGCGGCCTGTCGTGTTGGCCCTACCGAAACAGCTTTCCCCCATCGATCTGAAAAACACGATCTGCTTATCATTTCGATGTGGACAGATCCATCAGAATCAGAAAAGAACATTACCTGGACGCGGGAGTTCTTAGAAGCAATGCAACCATTTTTAGAGCGAGGCGTTTATGTCAACAATCTAGGTAATGAGGGAGAAGCGCGTATCAGAGCAGCTTACGGGCCTAATTATGAACGGCTTGTGACAATAAAGAACAAGTACGACCCAACTAACTTCTTCAGGGTTAATCAAAACATCAAACCAACAGTTTAAGTTTCCACATCGGAATTCTACAAATAGAGTCTAGCTGATATTTTACAAACCAATATTTGTTGATTGATTGCTGGGATGCTCGCTCATTAATTACAATTATAGCAGAGAACACTTATCGGCTGTATTTTATTGATAGACGAAGTTATTAACAACTCGTTTGGGCTCTATTTTTACACACTCAGTCACTAATACTACCGATACTTAATTCTTATTGCTCAGCTACTATTTCAACCAACATCTATTATAGATCTCAGATAAGAGTATTTTTTCTAATGGATATTTACGTACAATGGAAATCTTTTTTTCTATGACAGACCATTCATTGCTTCCCCTTTTATCTTCAGATTAATAACGGACTCCTATCTGAAAGTGTTGATCATATGCAGAAGAACCGAATACATACTGTGAACTGATATGGCTGATTTCACTCTTGATCAGAAAAGTTAAACAATACAACTATTTACTCATGTGAATTAGGCACATTAGTTCAAGTAGAAACACTTTCGCAAAGATTACACGGTTTTAAGAGGCGTGAATATTTAACAAGTGATTACAGCTTCCAGATATTTTCCATAGACAAAATCGATACGGAAATTCTCTTGATATATACTATGTATTTTACTTGACATTACATTCTCTCGCTCTCATCATTAGCGCATTACCTAAGCCAGCTTTGTGAAAGGAGGGTAAAATGAAAGGTCTTCTACATTTTGATGTAACAGATCTGAACGTGACGGTAGAAGAAGGAGTCAAGATCACCTGGCAAGGAAAAGAGATTGATTCAGGCCGTTTAACAATCACCCTTGGCGAGCCTGGCAGCAAGGGTGTTATTGACTATGAAAAAGGAATGGTAAAGGTCGAGTTTCGTGTTCGAATCTCTTCCCCTGCTCTTGATGAGCTTTTCGATATTCTTGAAGATATGGGTGCGGACCGAGGTGTTACAGCACCATTTGACGCAGTTATCCGCTCTCAAGGATCAGTGTTTGATGACCATAGCCTCCGTCTCGCAGGTAAAGGAGAAATAGCAGAGCATCGTCTCTTTAACCCTGATGAGACAAAGATTGATATTCTCGCGCCTACCTATTGAAAACCTGATGTAAGCTCCCGGTCGGGAGCAGAAGTTTACGAAACCCTTCTAAAAGGTGAACCTGTGAGTTGGGGCTTTAACCCTAAGGAGAGACGAGTGGTGATGACTTTTCCTACAGCCCTTGGCGGTGAGACATACATTTTGTGCATCGCAGGCAGTTATACGTTTGTGGCTCGATCTATAGAAAGTGACACTCTTGGTACAATGCTAATTGGGCAAGGAAAAGTTGAGCCTATATCCAAAGAGGTTACTGTGTGATCAGACTTTGGTCACTAAGTGTCCCAATTAATGATGCCAGCATAATTTGATCTTTCGTTGTGTCACAGCAGGCTTGTGGATTATCAGCAGGAGATAGTCAATGGCATGCGGAAGGTATTGGTATGTAGCATTACAGTAACCCATGGTGTGCTGGTAAATTCAAATCATCTCGGGCAATCTGTAGAACAAGATCAAGGGCATTAACACTTTTCTGGCGTGCACTCAAACTCAGTGCACGCCAATATAGTTACCTCATCATCTAACTAATCTGGTGAGTGTCCAAATGGATACTTGTTTTCGCAATGATGTAATAGGATAGTGTCTATATGTATAATGATTGCCCGCAATTGTATAGTAATCACCTGCAGTTAATAAGAATACTACATAGTTTAATTCCCGTTCTGAAAATTTAAGTATTCAATGGCTGAGTTTTAAAGAATGGCTTCATAGAAAAAACTAAACCTGAATACAAGTGATTGTAATTACCTTATTAATTTTTGTCCTAAAGGGGAGTAAATATGGCCGCCATGCCCTACTTAGCACAGCCTCTGTCTAGTCCCTGCAATCTAGTAGAGTTGTTGTGCAGCAGATCAAAACAGCAACCTAAAGAAAAGATTTTTACATTTTTGATTGATGGAGAAAAGGGCGCCGCTAGCTTGACTTATGGTGAGATCGACCGGCAGGCGCGCGCGATTGCTGCCTCAATGCAGCGGGAGAATATTGAAGGTGAACGAGTCTTACTGCTTTATCCACCAAGCCTTGAATTTGTGCCTGCCTTTTATGGCACCCTTTATGCTGGAGCAATAGTCGTTACCGCTCCGATGCCTGTCGCCTCACGACTTAATAGGACACTTCCCCGACTCGAAGCATTGGTAAGAGATGCTCAACCCAAAATGGCGTTAACTACATCTGAAGCCATGAGTGAATTCCAAAAAATACTTTCTATGTCATCAGAATTGCAATCAATGCGCTGGTTGACCACTGACACGATAGCGATAGATGCGTCAGAAGATTGGCGCGAGCCAAATATCAATTTACAAACATTAGCATTTCTTCAGTACACTTCTGGATCTACATCAAGCCCCAAAGGGGTAATGGTCAATCATAAGAACATTCTAAACAATTCTGAATGCATTAGGATCAGTTGGCATTATACCAATGAGAGTGTATCTGTAATGTGGGTGCCACACATTCATGACCATGGGCTCTTAGATGGAATTATCCAACCTATATATACAGGCTTTCATTGTATCCTGATGCCAAATGTCTCTTTCATGCAGCAGCCTGTTCGGTGGCTTCAAGCCATTTCCAAGCACCAGGCAACTCATAGTGGAGGCCCAAACTTTGCTTATGATCTCTGTGTCAAAAAAATTCAACAAGAACAGCTCGCAACGCTAAATTTAAGCAGTTGGAGTACAGCTCTCAATGCCGCCGAACCAATCCGCAAAGACACGATTATAAGATTTGCAAAAACGTTTGCGCCATGCGGATTCCGACAGCGCGCTTTTTTCCCGGCATATGGTCTTGCTGAATCAACTCTGGTAGTTTCTGGCCGACATGATCCTGTCTTCATTACCATTGAAAAGAATGCCCTAGTCCACAATCGTGTGGTAGAACCTGCTGACGATCATCAAGAGGTTCGTACTCTTGTAGGATGTGGAAAGGCTATGCCCAACACGGGAATAATCATTGTTGATCCGGAATATAGAACGATCTGTTCCCCCGATGAAATTGGCGAGATATGGGTATCGAGCCAAAGTGTAGGTCAGGGTTATTGGAATAATATCGAGGAAAGCTCTAAAACATTTCAAGCTTACCTAGCAAATAGTGGTGAAGGGCCATTTCTTCGTACCGGAGATTTAGGATTCTTAAAAGAAGGCGAACTTTTCGTCACAGGCCGTCTTAAAGATTTGATCATCATACGTGGCCATAATCACTATCCTCAAGATATCGAATACACTGTTGAGAAGAGTCACCCAGCTATAAGAGCAGGTTGCAGCGCGGCTTTTTCAGTAGAAATTGACGGAGAAGAGCGCATTGTTGTTGTCGCTGAAGTTGCTCAGACATCCATTGCTGAATTAGATATCAAGAAGGTCTACAAAGCGATTCGAAAAGCTATAGCCGAAGAGCATGATCTCAGCGTTTATGCTATCAAATTATTGTTACCTGGAACGATTGCTAAGACATCAAGTGGAAAGATTCAACGTGCAGCTTGCCGAAACGAATTTCTTACTGAGAGCCTTCAGACCATAGAGGAATAAAATGAGCAATCAGAATTCAGAACTCAAAGACATTAGCAGAACCCATAGTACCGATACACAGAACCGAGTGATCGGTGAAAAAAAGTGTACTGTCGAAGAGAGTCAAGGCTGGTTGATTTCAAAACTTTCCGATCTATTGGGGCTGGAGAGTTCGGAGATAGATGTTAATGAAGCTTTCGCCAGCTTCGGTATAGATTCTGCTCAAGCTGTCAGCATTTGTGGCGACTTAGAAGTCTGGCTGGGGCGGCGACTTCCTCCCACACTTCTGTATGATTATCCCACCATACAGATCCTTTCCGAATACCTGGCTCAGTCTACAGATTCCAAAATCTCCGTCGCTGAACACGACGAAACCTCTCCATTATCAAAAGACCCCATTGCCATAATTGGAATAGGGTGTCGATTTCCGGGGGCCAGTAATCCTAGAGAGTTCTGGAAGCTTTTGTGTGAAGGTGTGGATGCCATTAAAGAGGTTCCCCCTGACCGATGGGATGCTGAGTTTTTCTATGATCCGAACCCTGCAACAGTGGGTAAGATGAACTCTCGCTGGGGCGGGTTCATTGATAATGTAGACAAGTTTGATGCGCAATTCTTCGGAATCTCACCACGTGAAGCTTCTCGCATGGACCCGCAGCAAAGAATCTTGCTCGAAGTAACTTGGGAGGCATTAGAGGATGCCGGTCAGGTTCCAGCTCTGCTTGCAGGTTCACGAACAGGAGTGTTTATTGGTATTGGAACAATAGACTTTGGAAGAATGCAGGTCTCGAACATTAAAACAGCTAGTAACGCCTATGCAGGCACTGGTGGCGCCCTCAGTATAGCGGCTAATAGAATCTCATATGTTTTTAATTTTCGCGGTCCGAGCATCGCAGTCGATACGGCTTGCTCATCGTCGCTGGTAGCAACACATCTTGCCTGCCAAAGCCTATGGAATGGTGAGTCGAGTCTCGCTCTAGCAGGAGGAGTCAACATCATTCTCGATCCAAAGCCGGGCATCGCATTATCTAAAGGAGGATTCCTTTCGCCCGATGGTCGCTGTAGAGCATTTGACGCAGGAGCGAATGGTTATGTTCGAGCCGAGGGAGTTGGCATCTTAGTGTTAAAGCATCTCAGCAAAGCTATCGAGGATAGCGATACAATCTATGGAGTCATACGTGGCACCGCAATCAATCAAGATGGACATAGCAATGGTCTTACTGCTCCCAATCAACAGGCTCAGGAGTTGTTACTTCGAGATGCGTATCGGCGCGCCGGTATCTCTCCTGGCCAAGTACAATATGTCGAAACTCATGGGACAGGCACATCATTAGGCGATCCTATTGAAGTGAAGGCTCTTGGCAGCGTGCTTGGTATTGATCGACCCGATGGGCAGCGCTGCGCAATAGGTTCTGTCAAGACTAACATTGGGCATGCCGAGACCGCTGCAGGAATGGCAAGTTTAATCAAAGTTTCTTTAATGTTGAAACATAAATTGATCCCTGCAAGCCTGCATTTTCAAGTACCAAATCCACTCATTCCTTTCGATACTCTGCCCGTCTATGTGCAGAAGTCACTTGGCCACTGGCCTAAAGATCAAGGACCCGCTATTGCTGGAATTAGTGGGTTCGGATTCGGTGGAACTAATGCACACATTGTTTTGTCGGAGGCTCCCACAACTTCTGAAATCGAAAGTAGCGAGAATGTCGATTCCGATCGAGCATACTTGCTCCCTTTATCGGCTCGCAGTCCTGAAGCTCTCAAAGCCCTCGCGAGTGATTACCTTGCACTTGCTGAAGATGTGAATACGTCGATCCGATTAGAGGATGCTTGCTACACCAGTGCTGCGAGGAGAGGACATTATGATTATAGGCTTGCACTTGTAGCACGTTCCTGGAAGGAAGTGAAATCCTGTCTGGAAGCGTTCATTAAAGGTGAAAGCAATTCGGGAATATCACACCGCCGAAAAGCTCCTGGCCGACGACCAAGGATTGCATTCGTATTTTCAGGTCAGGGTTCTCAAAGCCTAGCAATGGGTAGGCAATTAATGGAACAGGAGCCGATATTCCGAGCAAAGGTAGAGCAGTGCGATGAGTTGTTTCGTAGCTATTCTGGGTGGTCATTGATTGAACAGCTTTATGCTGAACAATCCACATCTAGAATCGATGAAACCGAAGTAGCCCAACCAGCCATATTCATGCTTCAGGTGGGTCTAGCATCTCTACTTAGTTCTTGGGGCATTCACCCAGACGCCGTAGTCGGACATAGCATGGGAGAAGTTGCTGCCGCTCATATATCAGGAGCAATGGATCTTGCCAACGCAGTCCATACGATCTATCACCGAGGACGACTAATGCAACTCACGGCTAGGCAAGGAGGAACTGTTGCGTTAGGGTTATCGTTGGATGACACAAGGGATCTGTTGACGAAATATGCGGGCCGAGTTTCTATAGCGGCTCACAACGGTCCTAAATCGACTGTAATTTCAGGAGATCAGGAGACACTTGAAGAGATTGTTAGTATAGTTCAAAAAAGAGACATATTTTGCCAAAAACTGAGAGTTAATCATGCATTTCATAGTGCGCAGATGGACCCGCTATTACCTGAATTAGCGGAATCGCTCAAGGAGATCAAGCCTACTGAAAATCTGATCCCTTTCTTCTCAACTGTGACAGCAGGACTTCTTGAAGGTCACGCTCTGACTGCTGCTTACTGGAAACGAAATCTTAGAGAGACTGTGCTCTTTTCCGATACGATTGGGACAATGCTAGAAGAAGGTTATGAAGTATTTCTTGAGATTAGCCCCCATTCGGTCCTTACTGTAGCCATATCACAATGCATTAATGAAAAGGGATATGACGCACTGGCTATTGCTACTATGAGAAAAGGAGCGGCAGAACGAGCCGCTATATTGGGAGGATTGAAAACCATTTATACAATCGGTCTTCCACTAAATTGGAATGCTTTATATGGTAAAGAGTGTTCTTTCGTGCCAATGCCACACTATCCATGGCAAAGAGAGCGATATTGGATTGAGAAAAACGATCTTGCAGATTCAACGCTAGAAAATCATTTAACAGGCACTCATCCTCTGCTAGGCAAACATTTGAAAACTGCTCAATATACGGGAACCCAATTCTGGGAGAGTGATCTTAACCCTCAACTTCTCACCTATCTTATGGATCATAAACTCCAAGGTGCTTCGCTGTTACCTGCAACGGCATATGTTGAGATGGCTCTCGCTGCATCAAAAGAGATTTTCAATAATACTTCTTTTGCATTAACTGAGATTGAGTTCAAGAAGGCTCTTTTTCTAAGTGAATCCGAAGTGCCTACTGTGCAAACGATCTTTTATGTCAGTGTGCCAGGACAGATGCATTTCCGTATATATAGTCGTGCCAAGAGTGATGCTAGTCGAGATTCATGGACTCTTCACGCAACCGGAAAAGCCCATATCAAGAAGGAGCAGGAAACCTTAAAACCTGTCTTGATGTTATCGTTTGATGAAATACGAACCCACTGCACAGAAGAGGTCTCCGGTACAGACTATTATCAATCATTAAGATCTAGAGGATTCGATTATGGACCTGCTTTTCAAGGCATACAGCGAGTATGGTGTGGTCAAGGAGAAGCCTTAGGGCAAATTAAGGTCCCGCAATCACTCGAATTTGATTGGGAAAGGTATCAACTGCATCCAGCCATTCTTGATGCCTGCACGCAGGTGTTAGGAGCTACAGTAAATAGTTCCCTGGGAGAGGCTGCTAAAGTTTTATTTATCCCAGTCAGTTTTACTGAGGTTAGGATATTTGAATCTATAGGACCACAATTTTGGAGTTATGTGCGGTTGTGTGAAGAAATTAATAGTGATTCTCAGACTCTGCAAGGTGATATCCGTCTGCTTAATGAAGAAGGAAAGGTTTTAGCGGAAGTGTTAGGAGTCCGTTGTACACGATTGGAACGAGCTCCCGAACAGGAAGCGGAGCAGCGGATCAAAGATTGGTTGTACGAAATTCAATGGCAGCCAATGCCTCGTCAGAACGAAGAGAACTTCGAGTCAGAAAGCTCACCAGGTCTATGGCTGATCCTTTCTGACCATACAGGAGTTGGGAAACAGCTCAAAGAACTTCTAGAAACACGTGGTGATTCTTCTGTAGTTGTTTTACCTGGAGAAAGTTTTGAACAGCTCTCAAGCCATGAGTATTTAGTCCGCCCACATTGCGCGGAAGACTTCCTAGATTTAATGAAAGCCATTTCCATATTTGATCAGAATCTATGGCGAGGTGTTGTTCATTTGTGGAACCTCAATCTAACTCTTCCTGAGGAGAAAATGGGCTTCCCCTGGGAATCATCCATAACGCTAGGTTGCATCAGCCTCTTGCATCTTGTTCAAGCTCTAACCCAATCCGATTGGAGTAAATCAGGCTGTTTTTGCCTGGTTACCAGAGGTTCTCAAAGCATCGGGAATGGTATGGGTACGGTGTCGATTTCTCAATCTCCTGCATATGGGTTTGGTGGAGTTATTGCGTCCGAGATACCGAACCTTGGATGTATCCGTATAGACCTTGATCCTGAGGGTAACGATGATGAAGTTTACCAAGTGCTTAATGAACTTCTCATGCCTAAAGGAGAGAGTCAAGTTGCTTTCCGCAATCTTGCGCGATATGTGCCACGATTAGTTCAGACTTCACAAACAATTCTGGAATCAGACCAATCACTTCCCTCGAATGGCAGAAAGAGTTTAGAAATTCCCCGCAGTCAAGCTTTCCGCCTTGAAATATCACCTCCATATGTTCTGGACAATTTGGCATTGCGGCCAACTCTTCGTCGAAAGCCTGGAAGAGGTGAGGTCGAAATAGAGGTGTTTGCCGCTGGTCTCAATTTTAGAGATGTTTTGAAAGCAATGGGACTATATCCCGGCATTAGCGATCAAGAAGTTCGTCTAGGAGATGAATGTGCAGGCAGGATAGTTGACGTCGGTGATGGTGTTGAGCAGTTTGTAGTTGGTGATGAAGTTATCGCAATAACACATAATGGGTTCTCAAACTTCGTCACAGTTGATATACATTTTGTAGTTCAGAAGCCTCCTGATATATCCTTTGAAGAAGGGGCGACAATACCTGTAGCATTCTCTACCGCCTATTATGCGCTGAGTCATATAGGCAGACTTATAGCTGGTGAAAGAATTCTTATTCATGCCGCTGCTGGCGGTGTGGGACTAGCCGCCATTAGTTTAGCTCAATCATTAGCAGCCGAAATTTTCGCAACCGCAGGGAGCCAGGAAAAACGTGAATATCTCCAGTCTCTTGGTGTGAAACATGTTTTGGATTCTCGTTCTCTAGATTGGTTTCATGAAGTCATGCGACTGACAAATAATGAGGGTGTAGATATTGTTCTTAACTCGCTTGCCGGAGAAGCCATAAGTACGGGTTTAGCAACACTGAGAGCTTTCGGGCGATTTGTCGAGATTGGCAAGATTGATATATATGAGAACAGCCAACTGGGCTTATACCCTTTCCGTAACAACGTGGCATTTTCGGCAATTGATATGGAGCAGGTATTTATAAATCGCCCTGATCTGAGTCAATCTATCCTTCATGAGATAATGGACCGCTTTAAAAGCGGTGATCTCAAACCTCTTCCGCATAAAGTTTTCTCAATTACTGATTCAGCCAGCGCTTTCAGGTATATGGCTCAACGAAAGAATACAGGAAAAATTATTCTTTCCTTTGAACAGCTCGATCAGACCGAAGATAACCTTTCAAACAGAGGTGTGCGCTGCGACAGTACTTACTTAATCACAGGTGGGCTAGGAGGGCTAGGTTTGAAGGTGGCCCAAGATCTAGTTAGAAATGGTGCACAGAACCTTGCTCTAATTGGAAGGAGCGATCCATCCGCGCAGACAAGTGAGGCTTTAAGCTCTATGGTTGAGGCAGGCACAAATATCCTGGTTGGCAAATGCGATGTGGCGGAAGAGGATCAACTAGCTCAATTCATGGCGGAAGTAGCAGCAAAACTACCACCCATCAGAGGCATAATGCATGCAGCGGGCGTCCTTGATGACGGCATAGTTCTGCAGTTGGACCAGGATCGTTTCTACAAGGTGCTTAGACCAAAGATAATGGGAGCGTGGAATCTACATACATTAACTTCACGTATGGAGCTTGATTTCTTCATACTATTCTCTTCCGCAGCCACGATCTTCTCAAATCCAGGTCAGGGGAACTATGTTGCAGCAAACACGTTCCTGGATACGCTAGCATATTACCGATGCACCAGAGGACTGCCGGCCCTTAGCATTAACTGGGGACCTTGGGCCGAAGTTGGTATGGCTTCCCACCTTGATCAACATAAGCTTGCTAATCGAGGTTTGGCAGCTATCCCAGTTGAGGAGGGGCTTCGAGCGTTTGACATGCTCATCGATCACCCGTCTCCACAGATTGCTGTTGTACCAATTAATAAGAGAGCTTTAGCGAAATTAAGTGCTGGTTCAAGTATTTCGTCATTATTATCTCTTATACTTGATAGTGATCTCGCTGCAGAAGAGTCAGCGGGTGTAGAGCGCATCAATCGCAGCACTATAATTAATGCAGATGCAACTGAGAGACAGCAATTGCTTGAACAGTATTTGTGCGATGCGGGCGGAAGAGTGTTGGGATTAGCAACATCAAAACTGGATGTGCAGCAACCCTTAAACCGTATGGGGATAGATTCACTAATGGCCGTTGAGCTAAAGAATAGAATAGAAGCTGATCTAGCAGTGGAAGTTCCTGTACTCAAATTTTTAGAGGGGGCTAGCCTCGCTCAGCTCGCTGCTTTCCTACGAGACAAACTCGTAGCTACTACAGAATGGCGTAATAGCACGAATCTCATTGATTCCGCACAAAATGCTTAATATTTAACACGGCTGCTATGCAGTTGATTTGTCTATCACTCATAGATAACGAAAGGATAATAGATGAATGGCTCGGTATCATTGCTTACTGGCGCAACAGGTCTTGTGGGTAGTGAGCTACTTCAAGTATTGAAAGACTACAGACCAGATCGTCGGATAATAGTTCTAACTAGAACCCCTGATAAAATATCTTCGCTAAATCAGGGTGCACAGATTACAGTAATTGAAGGCGACTTAACTAGACCAGGGCTTGGCCTACACACAGCCACTCTGCGTCAAATTCAAAAAGATGTTACTGAAATCATCCATTGTGCTGCGGAAACACGCTTTGGCCTGCCTATAGAGGAAGCCAGAGCAACCAATACTCGTGGCACTGCGAATATTTTGAAACTGGCACGGGGTTGTAAAAGACTTGAGAAGTTTGCTCATTTAAGCACTATATATATTGCAGGTCGCACAGTCGGACAGATACCGGAGACAGCATTCAATAACGATAGCGGCTTCGTCAATACTTACCAGCAATCAAAGTATGAAGCAGAGCAACTGGTCTTTGAGGCTATGGCGGAAATCCCGTCAGTCATTTATCGCCTGAGCACAATTATTGGTGATTCTAAAACTGGACGTGTCAGACAATATAACTATTTTCATCAAATATTAAGGCTCTTTGCCAGGAATGTATTGCCGGTCGCGCCAGGAAATCTATCCTGGTCAATAGACTTGATTCCAACAGACTGGTCAATTTCAGCACTTGCATTTCTGATTGAATCCTGTTTTGCACCCGGCGAGGTTTTACACATTTGTGCAGGAGCAAGTGGTAGTCCTACAATGGCTGAAGTAGAACAGATCACGCTGGATCTGTTCGAGAAACATCCGCTCATCCAGAAGTGGCTGCCTATAAAGAAACCTGAATTTGTTCCTCTATCAGACTACCAGAACTATGTAGAGAAAAGCATGAAATCTGGTGACAATTTACTTATCGAGATGTTGAAAGTGCTCAACAACTTTCTACCACAAATGGGAATCAACCAGTGTTTTGACAATAAACAGTTGCTCAATAAACTAAATGGCAGTGGAATCACATTACCTACTTTTCGTGATTACTTTGGCAAAGTTGTTAGCTATTTCCTCGATACTGACTGGGGAAGAAAAGTAAGTGATTCATTGCCAGGGCAACGTTGATTTTGTAGAGCATGTGCTCTATGCTTTACCCGGAAGTGTGTCTAGTCTTGTTTTTACTCGCTAGCATCTTTAGCGACTTGGATCAAGGAAACGATGATCTTCACCCGTTAGCAAAATTTGCCAGAGCGGGTTTCTAAAACGTGATTAAGAGGCTATCCGAGGAGGTAAAATCATGCCTGAAACAAAGCAAGAGTTGGAAGAAGAAGTAGCTAGACTAAGAGCCAAGGTTCAGGAGTTGGAAAAAGAGTTGGAAACCGAACAGGAGAAGCAGAAAAGTCGCTCTAAAACATCTGAATCATCCAAAAATATATCTAAGCGGGCAACAGATGAAGGCACCAGTCTTATCAGAGCATTTACACTTGCTGGTGTAGAGTTTGTTCGTTCAACTGGTAGTGTTTTGGAGACTTTTGCAGACACGGTCTCTAAGAGAAATCAACCCAAAGAGAAATCCTCGACCTCTGATTTAACTAGGGATCTGCCCAAAGATGTCTATTCAGGCGGTTTGGATGCTATTGAGCAATTCTTTGATATTCCTGGGAAAGTAATTGAAAAGCTACACGAGAGCTATAAAGAGACTAAGGAGACCTAAAACCTCTATAACTACAGGTAGCATTACTTTTGTTTGTATTAGCCAGAGCCTTAGTGCTCCTATAGTAAATTGTCATTTCTGAAAAACTCTCGACCTACTCTGAGCGAGTTGGCCTTTCCTTAATGCTGTTGTCCAGAATGTATAGGCAAATTTTGTTGAATGGTTTGATTTCTGTTTATTGACAGAGCTAGATCCGGCAAAAGGTTAATGGCCTTTCCTTGGTGAATAGATGGCTTCAAGTAGATTGGCGCGCTGGGTTCGTGAAACAACTCTAGATATTCAGCGTGCCATTTTGCCGCTTTGGCAGGTCTCTAGATTGGGTATAGCTCTTCTGGCACAATACATCTTTGGTTTGGCTACAAAGAATAACGATTATCCAAAGCAATTACGTCATACACTAGAAAGATTAGGGCTCACATATCTAAAGCTTGGCCAATACTTGGCTATGCGTCGAGACCTGCTGCCTGAAGAAGTGTGCCAGGAATTAAGTAGACTCTATGAAAGTGTCTCTGCTTTAACTTTTCCAGAAGTAAAAGCAGTGTTAGAAATAGAGTTACAACGTCCACTTGCTCAGAACTTTTCTTTCTTTGATCCTAAGCCTGTTGCCGCAGCATCTGTTGCCCAAGTGCACGAGGCAAGAACCCATTCTAATGAACGTGTAGCAGTAAAGATTCAACGTCCGGGCTTAGGACCTATATTCGCTGCTGATATACGTAATTTGCGACGCATTGCAAGTCTATCAGATAGACTGAGCTTACTAGGAACATTGTCAATGAGAGAAGTGGTGGAAGAGTTTGCTAAATGGACATCGAGAGAATTGGATTTCTTAATTGAGGGCCACACAGCAGATCGTTTGCGTCAAAATGCTTCACCGCATGAGGTTGTTCCTTTTGTTTATTGGGAGCTCACTACATCGAAAGTGTTGACCATGGAGTTCATTGACGGCTTAAGCCTAGCTCAAGTTATAAGTCTTGAAAATCAGGGAAGAGAGGATGAGGTCCTTGCCCGTCTTCCCAATCTTGTTCTCATAGAAACAGGCCATAATATGGCTCATGCTGCATTGCATCAGCTTTTTGTATGCGGCTTTTTCCACGGTGATCCACATCCTGGCAATGTTATTATTCTTGATCATAATAATGTAGCTTTTGTTGACTTTGGCATTTTTGGCGAACTTACTGAGTATCAACGAGAAATTCTTGCAGGATATATTGAGTTTGTCGCTGTGGGAAACCTCAATGAAGCTCTTCGTTATTTTCTAAAACTAACAACTCCTACCGAGGAGACTGATCTGAGAGCTTTTGAAAAGGAGGCATTAGGTTGTATACGACGTTGGTATGAAGCTTCTAAGAGCCCAACCTCCACGTTTAAAGATCGCCACATGGGTAAGTACTTTGGCGAATTGTTGGGAATTGTGAGAAGACATCATATGAGAATTGGCGTTGATACTCTGTTGTTCTGGAGAGCACTGAGTGCTCTTGATTACAGCGCCCTCAGTATGTCGCGCCACTTCGATTTATTACATGAATTACGTGTCTTCTTCGAGCAAATTCGTCCCAGCCCTGCTGAGCGATTGATCAACATGATCACAGATCGCAAGTTAATAATGGATGTTGCCGAGTTATCCCCTGTAATATCTAACTACCTCAATAATATAATGAACCGCCTGCTTAAAGAGGACTCTAGCTGGGCAACAATAGTTCAAGAATCCTGGGAGAGTACTTCCTCAGATCTTTTGGCAACTCGTTATGTATCTGCAGCTATGGTTGGAGTTTCATTAATAATACTGGGACTCAGCAGTAAGATAGACCTAACTTTCTTAGTAATTATCTTGAGTCTGGCTATATTTCTGCTTACTTTCTCCATTGTGAAAGCGAGTCCAAAATGACCGAAGCGATAAAGAACTCTCGGCGCTCTTTTGTTGAGCGTTTTGTCAATGGACCAATAGGATTTCGGCAGAGTCTGGAGCGTCTTGGTCCAACATTTATAAAGATCGGACAGTTTCTGGCTTTACGCCCCGACCTTGTCCCTCAAGAGTACTGTGATGAGTTAATGCTTTTGATGGATCAGGTAACGCCTTTCTCTTGGGAGCAGGCAAAGGCTATATTGAAAGCAGAGTTGAGAGGTGAACCAAACGAAATTTTTGCTTATATAAACCCTAGGCCGGTTGCGGCAGGCTCTTTAGCACAGACACATATAGCTCGTTTAAAGGATGGTATAGAGGTCGCAGTCAAGATCCAGCGACCTAATATACTGGCTAAGATTGAGCGCGATCTCAAACGGGCAAAACGACTGGCCCGGCTGCTTGAGATGAGCGGGTCATCGTTTATCATATCACCACGCAAACTTGTTGAAGAGTTGGCGAGATGGCTGATGCAGGAAGTAGATTTCCATCATGAGATGAGAAATCTGACTCGATTATATGAGCTTGCTGCTGGCAGCCGCTTTCAGAAAATACCACAGCCATTTCCTGCTTACAGCACTGCTAGAGTCCTAACGACCGAATATTTGCGAGGCTTACCTATAAGTGAATTATTATTGGCTCTGCACACCGATGGCTCAAACAGAGAAGAGCAGATTGACGCGTTTGGTATTGACCGTGATCAGCTTGCCACCAATCTACTCTGGTCTAGTCTGGTACAAATTTTTCGTTATCAATTCTTCCATGCAGATCTGCATCCCGGTAACCTAATTGCCTTGCCAGGAAATATTATAGGGTTTGTTGATTTTGGGCTGTGTGATGAGCTTGATGAAACCATACGAGAGGGTCAGATGCGCTATCTGTCGGCTTTTTATAGCCGCGATGGGAATCGAATGTTCGGCGCTATATCCGATATTCTTATCCCAAGTGAAGAAACAGATATGGAGGCCTTCCGCGCAGAGTTTATGACGGCAATAGGTCCCTATTTAAACCGGGCACGTAAAGAGCTGTCAAAAAATGACTCTATAGATAATGAGAGGGATCGTTCACCAACTGCACAATCTTTAGCTGGAATATTGCGGGCGGCGCGGCAACATAAATTACATGTGCCTGCCAAAGTCTTATCGATGTACAGAGCCCTTCTTACAGCCGAAACCGTAGCTTATAAACTAGGAACAGAAGCTGATTTGCGATCCGTGGGCCGAGAATTTTTTTCCGACCTACAATTGGAAGAATTATTACGCGGAGTTAATACTGAGGCTCTTGAGTCAACAGTTCTCAGCATGGTTCCGCTTCTGCGAGATTCACCAGGACAGATTAACAAGCTTCTTAGTGAACTATCGGAAGGGCGATTTGAGATCAAAGTATCTATCTCAGAAGCGCCTAAACTAAAGCGAATACGTAATCAACGCTTACAGTTATTAGTAACTTCGATCCTTTCCATAGGCATCGCATTGTTACTAGCAATACCGACATTACCTACGCTATTGGGAATCTCTTTAAGGTGGCTGTTGTGGACGGCATTGATCCTCTTGTACGCCTGGATCTTCTTACAATGGAGGCGATTGCGATGAAGCTTTCGGATCTGCCGAATACCGCAATAGAGATCGCCCGCACGGTTGGTAACACTACCATCAAATTAGTGGAATCCTGTTTCGGTTTAATATTGTCTCCATTTCGAGCTAAACAACCAACTAGGCGCGAAGAATTCCGGTCTACGATTTTAGAGGTGCGCCGACTTATGCGCACTGCAATGGCAGAAGGTTTGGATAGGGATCTAGCTAGAGCTCTCAACTTTCTTTCCAAACATGATAAGACAATTCAGAGAGCTATAATTGTTTGGATCGATCTTATCGAAGTCCTTATACAGAATGCTGAGCAGCGGTATGGGTCTACACCAGGTATGGGCCCATTGAAAGCTGCAGAAGTTAAAGAAATGGTGCGCTACCTTTTGCGCAACCGCAGTCTTAACATTCCCGATATCCCGCAATACCTACAACCAGTAATTGTAGACCTTGTGGTTGATTGGAGCGTCGATGTATTAGTTCTTATGGCAAATCGTTATGGCTTGTGGGTTGAAAATGGATCGCGCACAAAACCACAAACAGTCTTGATCAAATTCCGCGCATCTTTGCACAAATTTATCAGACTACTTTTTTTATTTATCATTAAGCTCTTTGAAAATATCAGAAAGATGTTTCAGAGACCGGTTGTTATTTCCCCAGAAATAAAAGCTGCTATTGATGCCGTAGAACGTGAAGGGTTAATAATTAGTGAAGGGCAACTTTTTCATGGAGTTGCTGATCTATTAGTGTGGGTAAGCACACGACGTAAAACATTGATGATTCTTGTTGAAGTTGTATCTGCTGCTGTGCATGAGGCTGAAGGCTATCTCTCTCTTAGCGGTCCT
This sequence comes from Acidobacteriota bacterium, assembly GCA_040758525.1. Classification (GTDB taxonomy): domain Bacteria; phylum Acidobacteriota; class Blastocatellia; order Chloracidobacteriales; family JADJPF01; genus JBFLVQ01. Next base: position 18,938 of record JBFLVQ010000007.1, on the reverse strand, counting down.
GAAAAGAAGGCCTATGCACGTGATCTTGTCTTGGCAGTGCTTGACGAGTTAGGCTTCGAGCAACGCACAGGTTTATTGTTTGCCATTATAGATTCAACAATTAATAGCGCTATCGAAGGAAGTGTTCATATATTTAACAAACGCGGACTATTTACACATCGGTCGCCTGCTTAATTTCTAATAGCATTAAGAAGTTCCTTAGACTGCGCTACAAGATAATATTGTTGCCTAATTTCAAAGTTATGTTTTCACTTTCTAGCTGCCTGGGAATCAATTCCTTGAGGATTATCCTTTGTCTTCAATACAGGCATAGGGGTTAGCATTGATACACGTGTGCAATAATTGGCGTAGTGTTCTCCATGTGCACGTTTAAGATCTCGCTCCTCGAATTGAATTGCTATACCAATATACGCCGTGGTCATCACTGCAAAGAACAGATGACCAATAGTCATTTTGGGTGTACTCCAAAAAGCAATAATGAATCCCACATAAAGGGGATGCCGCACCCATCTATAAAATATCGGTGTCTTGAACGACGGTGGCAGGTATTCAATCTCTTTTAAATAGTAGTAGGTCTGCTTAAGTCCAAACAGATCAAAGTGGTCAATAAGAAAAGTCGAGATTACTACTATTCCCCAACCGACCCAGAATAACGCTTGCAGCACAATTCGTCCTGCCGAGTTCTCTACATCCCAAACAGCTTGCTCAATTCCTATGGGCCGCCATTGCCAAAATACTAACATCAGAACCAGACTTGTAATCAGTACATAGGTGCTGCGCTCCAGCAGCGGATGAATAATTCAGGTCCAACGGCGTTTGAACCACTGACGAGCCATTAGGCTGTGCTGAATGGCAAAGAGACTAAGCAAGAGAGTGTCTATTACAAATCTCTCAGTAAGCGATTCGCCTACTCCCGCATCACTATGGTCTATTGTTATCGGAACTATTTGATTAAAGTTACCTACAAAAGCAATAATGTACAGAAAAGTCCCGAAGAAGATCAGGTAACAGACTATTCCGTAAACAAATCCAAGAGCTCGATAAAGCATTTTACCAGCCCCCTTTATTGCAATTAACTCTGCCTGGAAAAGACCTCAAAGCCGGTTTTAGATTGTTACTGTCGAACTATGATAATACTCAGATCGGTGTAGATGCTTACTCTTAAATCTCACTGATTGGGAACACTTTTACTAACACTTAAAAGCAAATACCTACTAGGTAGCGTTCATCTTACCAAATACTTTGCCGCTTGAAAAGCGTTGTTTACCCTAACAATTTATTACAGTTTATCAAGCATCCTGCTGATTTGTAGCAAAACCCGATCCAGTAGTCTTCTCAAAACTCCACAGCTAATTAGCTGGTTTGATTTGAAGATATTTACCGCTATATTCGACTACTCGACCAATTTCGGACGCGACAATACCTGCATTGAGCAGTTCTGCCAGCAATAATGGGGCTTTCTCAGCAGAAATACTAATGAGCATCCCTCCTGATGTTTGCGGATCGAATAGCACTGAACGCATTGGATCTGATACTTCAGGCGCAAACTCAACTTCCTTACCCAGATATTCGCGATTTGTGCGATCGCCACGAGTAAGGATCTTTTCCGCTGCCAAATCTAGGGCTTTGGGTAGAACCAGAACTCTTTCGGGATTGATCTGGAAAGTAACCCTGCTACCCTTTGCCATTTCATAACTATGTCCTAGCAACCCAAAGCCAGTCACATCGGTAGCTGCATGTACGCCTAACTTGCGCATTATTTCTGCTGTCAATCGATTTGATGTCAACATTCCTTCAGTCGCAGCAGTAACGGCCTCATCGCAAGCGCATCCGAACTTAATGGCTGTGCCGATTATGCCAGTGCCTAGTCGCTTGGTTAACACAAGCGTGTCGCCAGCTTGTGCACTAGAGTTAAGTATGATCTTTTTTGGATCGATTATTCCCGTAATTGCATAGCCAAACTTAAGGTTATGATCTTCTACTGTATGACCACCAAGCAGACTGACGTCATGTTCCATCAGTGCTTCTGCTCCCCCACGCACTATTTCAGCTAATACATCTTGGGGTACCTCAGCCATAGGAAAGGCCGCTATTGCCAGTGCAGTTAATGTATCCCCACCCATTGCCCAAATATCGCTGAGCGAATTGATAGCAGCAATCCTACCAAAAATATATGGGTCATCAACTATAGGAGTAAAAAAATCGACAGTCTGTACTAATGCTAACTCTTCGGTAAGTTTGTAGACACCGGCATCGTCTGCTGTTTCAAAGCCAACTAGCAGCTTATTGTTAATCGGTAGCTTAGGCAAGCGACTCAAAACTTGAGCCAGATCGCGAGGCGCGATTTTGGCCGCTCAACCAGCGTAGTTTGTTAAAGCAGTTAATCTAATTTTTTCCATAATTGTTTTAAGCGATCTCGGCCAGCAATTGCTGCCAACATCGTCGTTCATTATCAGGATCAACTAGAAATGATAGTTGAGCGCAGTGTTGTTGGAGTTTCTGATAAAAACTTGCATCTGTTTCAGTTCTATCAATCAATTTGGTAAGTGAATCGGTATCACCAACAGGAAAATAGCCTGGATAATCTTCGCCTAAAGTACCGATCAGACCAGGAATATAAGAAGCGATAACGGGTAAGGAAGCTGCCAATGCCTCACATAGAACATTGGAACTACCTTCCATACGGGAAGTAATCGATACCAAATGACTGGCCGCTAAAACTTTTTTTGTCTCTTGGTGCGTCAGTGGACCAACCCATTGGTAGCGTGGATTGTCAGCAATCTCGGCTAGAATACTCTTCTCCATCTCATCGTTTAGTGCTTGGCCAACATGAATTACACGTACACGTGAAGAAGCTGGGAGTTTACGCACTGCCAAGGCAGTGCGTAAAGGATCTTTTTCTTGGCGCAGATTACCAATAACGCACACCTGGAAATATTCTGTACTGAGTGTGGTTCGTTTAATAGTGTGTGAAGATTGATAAATTACTCGTGTTTTTTCGCGTAAGTGTTCAGGTATGGCTAATAGCCCCCTCTTCTGCAGTACCACTAGCCGCGTAGCCAGTTCCAGCGATCTTCGCGCTTGGGAAGCTATGTTAATGTAATTATAGAGATCTGTGCCCGTTAACATAACAATTAGTGGTCGATTGGGGTAGCGATCATGAAACAGTTTGATCGACTCATAACTGTGTAATGCATGTAGAGCAAGCAACAGATCGCAGGGTTTACTATCGTAACGATGGCTGATGGTTACTTGGTGGCCGAGTTGACGCAGTATACTGCCAACGCGTTGGGCAGTGACGTAATTACCATTTGTTGTATTGTTAATTAGGGGTGTAATAAGTTCGATATTCATGTTGCGCAAGTTCGGAAACCAGCAAAGACATCTCGTCGATCTGGAGTGTAGAAGTTACGCCAGGTGTTACGAATTAAACGTGCTCGTGTTGTCCAACAACCGCCACGTAAAACTTTTTGAGTGCCAAACCATGGCGCAGAGTATTCTTTATAAGGATCAATGATAAATCCTGGATAAGGAAGAAAAGTGCTAGCTGTCCACTCCCATACATTACCAATCATCTGACGGCATCCCCAAGCGCTTTCACTAGCAGGCAAAGCACCGACATCGAGGCAGCCCATTGCTTGCCAGTCAAGATTGGCCATTGCCCAGTTGGGAAAAGTATCTCCCCAAGGAAAGTTTCGCTTGTACTCTACCATTACAGACTTATCCTCTCTATTGAAACCCGGCTCAGTCGATGCTGCCATCTCCCATTCTGCTTCACTAGGTAGTCGCCTGCCAGCCCACCGACAATAGGCTTCTGCCTCGAACCAACTGATATGAATAACCGGCTGATGTTCAGGGAGTGGAATTAAACGATCGAATTGCCAGCAGAACCATCTACCATTTGATTCTCTATGCCAGTAGCGCGGATGTTGTGTGTCAACTCTTTGTCGCCACACCCAACCTGCTTCGCTCCACCAAGATTGATATTGATAACCCTGATCATCAACAAAGGCAGCAAACTCGATATTAGTAACAGGAGCACGAGCAATACAGAAAGGGGCAATATCGACCCAATGCCCCCATTTTTCGTTATCAAAAACAAAAGGCTGGCTGGTTGTTGCACCTAATAGCAAGGATCCACCAGGAATTTCAACATCGCCTGGCAATGGCCCGCCAAGATTACTGATCGTTACTTGATCGTTAGTTGGGATTGTAGGGAGAAAATTTTTAGGCAAACTGGAGCTGGGAGTCAAAAGCGGGGTCGGATATCTCATTGTTTGCCTGGTATAAGTGAGTGCTTCTGCATGCATATCTTCATGAAATAGTGGTAATAGATGAAAATAGATCTCTTCTGCATTAGGATGGGAAGAAAGTTCTTCAATCACAAGATCGAGCACCTGCTGCATATAAGAGAGTGTCTGTTGCCTGGACGGCAAAGGCAAATCCCAACGAGTATCATGTGCTACCTTGGCAGAATCATAAAGCTCATCGCCATTTACCAATATCGGTTGATGCTTGCGCAGGTGACGTAAAGCCCAATTTTCCTGAAACCAAGCTATATGCCCTATCTCCCAAAGCGGCGGATTAATAATATCGAGTTTTTCCGCCATCATCTGCTCGTCACTAAGGTCAGCAACCAGCTCTAGGGTGCGAGCACGTGCTTCCTTCAACATTTGGATAATCTCTTCTGCACTAAATTGGCAATCGATCTTGTTCACAAACTTATCCTGATTAACCCTATTTAAAATTCTGAATCGCCTATGACTCCAGATACTAGTTAATATCGATAGAAAGTAACTTAACGTCTGCCATCAGGCGTGCGCGTTTCGCGCGTCGCCTGCAGGGCCTTGTTAGTCGCCAATGCGTTGTTGCTCATAGCTCTTGACCAAACATGAGTCTATGGCCGTCTATCGTGCGAATGCCAAACTCACGCATACCCCATGGTTTGTTGGCCACCCCTTGAGTGAACTGTGCTCCGGACTGCTCATACTCACTGTAGAGAGCATCAATATCGTTGACCGTGATGTATCCGTAGTAGGAATGGTCCCCCAAGTCTCCTGGAGGAATGGCGTCAGTGCATTCACCCAGCATGACGCGAAAGCTGCCACGCGATAGAAACGACCAGCCCGGGGCTTCAAAGTCGATTGCCAGCCCAAGCACCGATGAGTAGTAGTCCGTTGATCTCTTTAGATCAAGGACTGCAAGCACGAACCTGACTTTCGTAATCTCTGACATGAGTGTCCCTCGATCCGCAAGCAACTCTCTGTGAACGCTTAACAAAAGATTTATAATAGCAACATTCTATTTTTAACTCAATTAATCATCGACTGTTTCTATCATTGGACAATCAAGTCTCTCCTAATTATCAACATAGCGATCTAGGTTCTCAATATATGAGTCAGGGAGCTAAACTTAAAAATTCGTCCGAATGGACTTCAGGATCTGAAGAAGACGCAGCAAACCAGACCTCATTTAATGGTATGTGTGCTGGCATCATTTTAATCTGCCTCAAGTACTCGCTCTCTTCCATTCCCAATGTTTTTAAGCGGTTGAGCAGTGAATAGACGGTTCCTTCTGATATGATTAAATCGGAATCGCTACCTAGCCACTGCAGTATCTCAAGCCCATAGAGTTTTCCACTCCATAACGTAGCCAGTATTGCTAGCTCAAGACATCCTTTACGTAGCTGTATTTCCCACTTGTCCCCAGTCATTTGATCTTGGTCATTGATCTCTTTCACATTGATACCTTAGTATACAAGGTATAATGTAAATAGTAGCTAAATTGAGAGACTAGTCAGCTCTAGTCAGCTAATGAATATACAGTGAGCCAAAGAGATTGCCTATCTCTTACTTGGTGTTGAAACGGATCTAAGGTTCTTCTAGACTGCAGGATTGATATATTGCAACAACTATCTGCTCATGGTAAACAGCAAGTTAGAGGTGAATTAGAACAAAATTAATTATCGTAGCAGTTAGCATAGGCTTGGTAATGGAGTGATCCATGTCATACGTTAAGTATCATCCCGTTGTACATCTTAAACTTGGTCTATTACTGATCCTCTTGCTAGGCGTTAGGCCAATGATAATAGCACAAGGGCAAGAAGCTTCATTACTAAGAGAAGTTAGTAATGGTGTGGATAGCCAGGCAAGCACAGATAAAGTTACTGACTTGCTTGAGCAAGGCAGGGTAATTGATCGTGAATTGACAGGCAGTGAGATTCACTCATATAAAATTAAACTTATTTCCGAACAGTTCCTACATGTAGCTGTTGAGCAACGTGGAATAGATCTGGTTGTGACACTACTTGATCCAAATGGAAAGCAATTGATTGAAGTCAATAGACTGAATGGAAAACAAGGGTTAGAGTCAGTATTTCTAATAGCTCAAACAACCGCAAACTATCAATTGGATGTGCGCGCTCTGGATAAGAATGCTACCGCAGGACATTATCAGTTAAAGATAGTAGACCAGCGACCATTCACAGCACCAGATAAAGATTGTATAACCGCACAGGCAGAGTATTTAGCAGCAAACAACCTGAGAAAGGCAGAGATTGCCGAATCGCGTAGAAAGGCAATCGATAAGTATCTAGAGTCACTGCGACTATGGAGAGCTATCGGTAGACGCTATGAGGAGACACTAACGCTAGGCGAGATAGGCAATACGCAATTTTTGTTGGGAAATAGAGAGAAAGCACGGGAATGTTTTCTTCAGGCGCTACCATTGTGGCAGGCTATCGGTGACAAATATTTTCAAGCTGTTACACTCAATAATATTGGTCTGATGCATAATTTATTAGGAGATAATCAGCAAGCACTCGAATACTTCAATCAAGCATTAACATTACAGCAAGTGATCGGTAATAAGTTAGGTGAAGCCTATACGCTCAACTGTATTGGTGAGGTCTATAGATTGACAAGCGAGCATCAGACGGCACTTGAATACTATGATAAAGCATTGTCATTGCAGCAAGCTATTGATGATAAGATAGGTGAAGCTATTACTCTTAACAACATAGGTGTACTTTACAGATCTATAGGAGAGAATCAGAAGGCACTCGAATGCTATAGTAAAGTGCTATTATTGAGGAAAGCCATTGTCAACAAAGATAATGAGGCTGCTACTCTTAGTAATATGGCTGCAGTTTACACGGCACTGGGAGAGTATCAGAAGGCGCTGGAATATTGCAAACAAGCACTAGCGATGCTGCAGATGCTAGGTAACAAAGCTGGCGAAGCATACACGCTTAACAATATAGGTAGACTCTACAGTTCACTAAATGAGAATCAGAAAGCGCTTGAGTATTATCAGCAAGCGATAACATTACAACAAGCGATAAAGGACAGAGCTGGAGAAGCTGCCACCCTTAACAACATTAGTCTGATATATAACTTATTAGGAGATACTCAGAAGGCACTGGAATACTTCAACCAAACACTAACATTACAGCAAGCGATAAGTGATAAATCTGGTGAAGCCTACACTCTCAATGGTATTGGTAATGTTTATAAATCGCTAAATGAGAACCAGAAAGCGCTTGAGTACTATAGTAAAGCATTGGCATTACATCAAACTACTGGTAATAAAGTCGGTGAAGCCGCCACCCTTAACAATATTGGGAGAGTCTATAGATCACTGGGAGAGTATCAGCAGGCCCTTGAGTACGGCAATAAAGCTCTGCCATTGTGGCAAGTTGCTGGCAATAAGGGTGGTGAAGCAGCAACATTGCTCAATATAGCCAAAGCCAAACGTCATAACGATGAACCTGCCGAAGCGCTTATACAGACCGAGAAGGCAATTGGTCTAATTGAATCTTTGCGTACTAAGATCGATATTAAAGCTCTTCGTACATCCTATTTTGCTTCAGTACAAGAACACTATGAGTTTTATATAGATCTATTGATGCAGCTTCATAAACAGTATCCATTAAAGAAATATGATGCCATTGCGCTTCAGAACAGTGAACGTGCTAGCGCTAGAAGTCTGCTTGATCTACTCGCTGAATCAAGAATAGACATTCATGAAGGGATAGATACAGCTCTACTTGAGCAAGAACATAAGTTAAAACAGTTGCTTAATGCTAAAGCAGAGCTGTATGAAAGATTGTTTGGTAACAGGAGAGCGGCTCAACAAGTAGAGTCTTTAAGAAAAGAGATTGAAAAATTAATAGAGCAATTGCAGCAGGTTGAAGCAGAAATCAGACAGCAGAGCCCCCGCTATGCAGCCCTAACCCAACCGCAACCACTTAGCTTAAGAGAGATACAGGAAGAAGTCTTAGATAATGACACATTGCTGCTGAAATATTCATTAGGAACAGATAGGAGTTTTCTTTGGGCAGTAACACCAACCTCTATTCATAGTTTTGAACTGCCACAGCGAGTTGAGATAGAGGCAATGGCGCAACGTGTATATGAACTGTTGACAGCACATAAACAGATAGATTTTGAGACACAAGCAGAGCGAGATGAACGGCTAAAGAAGGCCGAGATTGAATATCCAGAAGCTGCTACAGCACTAAGTAGGATGTTATTAGCACCTGTAGCACCATTGTTAGAGAAGAAACGTTTGATCATTGTAAATAATGAGATTTTACAATATATACCATTTGCATCATTGCCTGAACCATTCAATGGTAATCGACAATCAAAGAATCAACAGCTAGTTTCTACTCGATATAGACCGCTGATAATCGAGCATGAAATCATTCATCTACCATCGATCTCGACCCTGGCTCTATTACGTCGTGAACTTAATAGACGTCCCTTAGCGCCAAAATCGGTTTTGATGTTTGCCGATCCAGTCTTTGAAAAAGATGATGAGCGAGTCAAGACTGCACTTACCAAAAAACGTGAGAGTAACACGATAAAAGAGGTGGCTAACGAATCAAATGCTATTACAAGAAATGATTCGCTACCACTTCTGGATCTTGAGAGAGTTGCTAAAGAGTCTGGCTTGAAACTACAGCATGGTTTTCTACGCCTACCTGCTACACGCAGAGAGGCTAAAGCCATAATGGCGCTTGTGCCTGTGGCACAGAGCAAGCAGGCCCTCGATTTTAATGCCAATCGAGCTGCAGCAACTAGCTCAGATATTTCTCAGTATGCTGTAATACATTTTGCTACTCATGCATTGCTGAATAATACACATCCAGAGTTATCAGGGATAGTTCTATCTCTGGTGGATCGAGATGGAGCATATCAGGATGGATTTCTACGCCTACACGATGTATTTAACCTAAAACTCCAAGCGGAACTAGTAATACTTAGTGGCTGTCAGACAGGTTTAGGAAAGCAGATCAGAGGTGAAGGGTTAGTAGGTTTGAGTAGAGGGTTTATCTATGCTGGAGCAGCACGCGTATTAGTTAGTTTATGGGATGTAAGTGATACAGCAACAGCAGAGTTAATGAAGCGCTTCTATCTAGGTATGTTTGGAAAAGAGAGGTTAAGACCTTCGACAGCACTGAGAGCGGCACAGTTATCAATGCTAACAGAAAAACAGTGGCAATCACCATTCTATTGGGCTGCATTTGTATTACAAGGTGAACCGCGATAAGCCGACTGCAGTTTATTAAAATATATTTAAACTTCTTCAGATCTCTACTAACAATCCAGTCTGTTAGAACCCACACCTTAAACATAGCGTGTCATTTTAAGAATAAAGAAATTCAAAAATATCTCTTATAGAAGAGAATTTCTCGACCTACACTTTACCTACGTTTCAAAACAACAGCTTCACTACTTGGAGTGAAATTGATGTAACACAAGACCTCAGTCCCAGAGAGTAGAGAGTTTGCCAGAGGGCTTGTCCATTCTTCTCTACTCTCTATAGCAGTTTTTGATCAAACCTAAGACTAACAGGAGCATCAGTAATGAAACCTACTCTTTTGAAGTCTGTATGTCAGAGCATCATTCTTCTGACAACTCTGTTATTTCTCGCCAAGCCAAATATGGCAACTACTGCTGTGATGCTTGAGGATGAACAGCTTATTGTTAACTCTCGTATCATCCTCATAGGCGAAGTTCGATACATTAAACCTCAGTGGGATAATAACCACCAGAATATTTTCACTTATGTGAAAATTGATATTTCTCAAGTTCTGAAAGGAGAAGTTCAGAATAGCTATGTGGTTCTTAAGCAATTGGGAGGAACCATTGATGAAGACTCAACGATCATCTTCGGTACACCTAGATATCAGATAGGTCAACGTGTGTTGCTCTTTTTGAATACTTGGTCAGATGGCACGCTAAGAGTCGCACATCTTTTTCAAGGTAAGTACGATGTAGTAGAAGATAAACAGGCTAGACACTCTTACATTGAGCGAAAAGTTGATAGTGATAAAGTCAATCTACTTGGAGTTAAAGAAAGCAATAAGATAACTAACAGTGCCAGCCTTAAGCAGTTCACAAAAAAAATCCAGACCATTCTTGCCAGTAAATCAGCAAAAGTGGTTGCTTATGAGAGCAAATACAAAGAGACTCCAATAGTTGAAATTCCTCCAGAATATCTCGATGAATCTGAAGAAAACCCTGGGTCAGGCAGAATCACTCCTCAATTTACTTTTCTTGGTAGTGGATTCCGTTGGTTTGAACCAGATTTTGGAATACCTGTGTCTTACCAAATTAACCCATCCGGAGCACCTCTGCCAAGTGGGGGAGCGACACAGATAAATCAGGGATTAGCAGCTTGGACAAATGTCGGTACAAGCTCAATAGTTCTTCAGAATATTGGCTTCACATCTGCAGTTGGTTTCCAAGCAGATGGAGTAACGGCAATATCATACAACGATCCGCTCAATCAGATTGATGATCCAGTAGGATGTAGTGGAGTCTTAGCGATAGGTGGCATCTCTAGGGCGAGCACTCAATCTACCGTGATCAATGGTAAAGTATTTGGACGTATTCTGGAAGGCGATATTGTCTTTAATCGATTCTTCGAATGCTTTTTAGCAATACCAGCAAACTTGGCAGAAGTAGCTTGTCATGAAATCGGCCATACTATTGGTTTTAACCATACCATTGTACCTACCGCAATCATGCGCGCATTTGCATATGGCAATGGACGTGGAGCACTACTCGGTCTCGATGATGTAACTGGGGTAACTTTTGTTTATCCACAAGCAGGCAATCCCATAGATGAAGCAAGATTCTTTGCCGGCTATCTCTACAGAGATTTTCTTAATCGTGAACCAGATTTTGCAGGATGGGATTTCTGGACCAGCCAACTCACTCTATGTGGTGGCGAACCAAACTGTGTTAGGGGACAACGTATCAATGTATCAACAGGTTTCTTTACTTCTACAGAGTTCACAAGTAATAAACCAGCCTTGAATCCTGTTTTTCGTGGTACCCCAACTTATAACCAAGAGTTTGTGCTTCAGTGTTATAGAGTCTATTTACGAAGAGAACCAGATCCAGGAGGGTATAACTTCTGGTTGAGTATTCTACAGAACAACACTCCTCCCGGTGGCTTAACGCCTGCGGCAGCCTACAACATAGTGCTCGATGGGTTTCTTAATTCCGTCGAATATCGGCAACGAACCTTTGTCCGCTTTGGTCTTAATCAATAGATCAATCACCTTGCTATGAAAATTGTCTGGCAGTGACACTGCCAGCAAGCCAACTCAGACAAGCAGACATTTTTCAGCCTATTATAACGAGCTTGTCTGAGTTGGCTCAACTCTAGGTTATCAACTTGTTTGAAACTAAACCTTAATCTCTTAAGGAGCGAGAGCAAATGGATAAGTTAATCAATATAACCATCAACTATGCTGATGCGAATAATAATTCTCCATTCGATACTGATGCTCAGATAAATAGTGAAAATCAAAATTCGACAACGCCCATTGAGTTGGTTAATACCGACAATGAGCTATCAATCAATACGCCAGAGCCATTCGAAACATCGCTGGTAAAACAGGAGTTTAATACTGGCGATCTACTTAAATTCAACCTTGCACAGCAGCTTCAAACTCCACCAGAAACAGCATCAAATAGATCACAGAACACTTCATCAGCAGATCTATTAGCAGAATTGATTGTTAGCTCCACATTAGCTATGGGTATGCCTGATCAAACAGTAAATGCAGAGCAAGCAGCCAAATCGTTAACAACTAAACTGGTGGCACTCTATAAACAATATCGTTTTGACTTAGATAACTCTTTAGGCTCGCGTAATAATAATCCTTTGCAGAAACAGATAGAAACCATTAAAGAGAAGCTTGCCGCCGCAAAAGCTAAGAAAGCGGAGCTGGAAAAGCCTATTATTCCTGGCTCTGAAGTTGCTGAATTGTTACAGCAGATTGCTGAAATTGATAAAAAGATTGCAGAAATTCAGGCACAAGGTAGAAAGACATCCAGTACAGAAGATAGAAATAGGTTACAACTAGAGTTGCTTATTGAGATTGCCAAACAACGCTCGCTACTAGAAAAAGCTATTGTTAAACAGAGTGATCCAAAAGTAATAGAGTATATAAAGATTCAGAATCAAATTAAGCAATTAGAAAATGACGTAACCAGACTGGAATTGTATACAAAAGTGCTGAAAGATTTAATGAAAGAGATTGCTAACTTAACAGAAAAGAATGGTACAACCATTAGCATAGATAAGATCAAAGAGAATTTTAATGTTACCCAATTTACTCCTGAGATCATTGCAGAATTGAAGAAGCTCTCAACCAATCCTAAAGAAGTAATCAAATTCTTGCAAGATAAAGATCTAATTAAGCAAGGGAGTCCTTTCTATGATGCTACACATTACATTCCTGATTCTATAATAATAGAAGAAGAGAAATATCTTCGTACTGCTGAGGAGCTTAAGCTTGGGCTTGCCGAGCAACAACGCACAATATTAAAACTGACCACTATGCTCAGCCGTCTAGATAACTTGGCACTTGCCGATTATCAGAAGGATTGGGGATTGATTAGTGATGTGCCTGAACCAATAGTAGAATTGATGAAGATGTACAGTGATATGTTCTATGACGCAGTGTCAGTATGGAAAGTAGGTAAAACACCCTGGCTAGTAGATGATCTCAAGAAGCTGGATGATCAATTTAAAGCAATGGAACTGCCAAGCCTTTCTAATATTTTCGAGCAAGAATTGGAGAAATACCTGGGCAGTAATAAACAGAAAAATGATGCCATTGAAGGTGTAGAAGTCGCTTTACTCTTTACGGGTGGCGAAGCAGCCTTGGGAAAAGCAGTAATGGGGCCATTAGCAACCTTTATGCTGGCAATGACGGTGGGCGGTAATATTAATCGTATAGAAGAGATCCTCAATATGCCACGGGCTGAGAATACCATTATTGAGGATGGACCATACAAAGACTCTGCAGAGGTAGTGAAAGCAAAAGATCTTGCTCACAGCAAGAAACAAGAAGCCGCCATTAGACAATATTTCCAAAGCTTATTGACCCTGGGTACACAAGTTGGCACAGGAGCCATTACTGTTAAGACTATACATAAAGGTATTAATTCAAAATTCAAGGACCCATTGATCAAGGCTGGTGAGTTAAGAACCAGAGAGCTGACCAAAGAAGCAGATATTGCAGAGAGTAGAGCCAGACGGGCAGAGAATCTCGGACTCGACAATGCACCACAACTGAGACAGGCAGCTAATGCAGCCAAGGCCAAATTGGATAGCGCTAAACTGGCTTTAGACAATCTGCAGAAGGCCCTCGCTGAAGCCGATAAATCATTTCAAGATCTGATGGAAGCTTATCGCTCTGGCAAGACTAAACTTGGTAAAACATTGGAAGAAGCTAAAACTGACTTTGTAAAATCTAGAGAAAAAGTAAGAGAGGTTTTAAATGAGCCGGATGTTGTGCCGAGTGAGAAAGTGTTGCTTAAGCGACTAGTGGAAAATGCTGAATTCAATGATCTAGTGTTAAGATCGAAGCCTTCGCTTGAATTGTTGGAAGAACTATTACGATCAGACACAAATGGTAAATTCTTACCGCCCGAGCTTAAAGAGCCAGCCTTAAAACTTCGACAACTCTTAGATGAATTGATTAAAGTGCCAAAGTTGGTAGAGGATGCTAACTTCCAGAGTGAGTTTAAAGCTAATACTAAGAAGGTGCTGGAGTATGTTGCCAAGCAGATGGAGTTACCCAAAGAACTGAACTTGGATGGGTTGCCAGAATTTTTTATTGAAACGCTCAAGATTGAACTGGAAACTAAGCCATCATCTGATCAGGCTTCTTACAATCCTGCCACAGGAGAATTATCTATCAACCCAGAAAATATAAAAGGTAAAGATATCGGTCGAATAATCCGCGTACTGGTGCATGAATTCTCTCATGTTAGCCGCACAACACTATTCGCAGCTTTGAAGAAAGCTAATCCTGACCTATACCAAAAACTAGCACTTGATGAGGTATTGGCGACAGTAGGAAAACCAAAGCTCAATAATGATGGCAGCTTGAAGCTATTTGTTAGCGATAAAGCTATCCTTGATAAACTAACAGAGTTGACTAAGAAACATATAGAAAAACCTCTTACCGATTCGGATTTGCGAACGCAACTGGAAGAATTTTTGAAGTCAATAGATGAGACAAAGCTCAATGAAATTATTGATGGTCTTAAAGAGACGAATCTGAAAGCGCAAACCCCTATTGATGTTCAAGTCAAACAGGTGCTCGATAATGTAAAAGAGTACTTAGATGCTCTAGAGAAAAAGCATCCTGGACAAGGAAGAGCAAAGGCATTTGAGACAGAACTTATTGAAGAGCTTAAAAAGACAGAGCGCTTCAAATTTGTCGAGTTACTACTCGAAGATATCAGATCGAATAGGACTATCTTTGATAGCATAATGGAAAAAATCACGGTACGAGACTCGGTAATTTCGCAAAACAAACTCCTGGAAAACTTCATTAAAGACCTAGAGACTATAATTAAAGAATTACCGGAGGAAAAACAGCAGTCTCTTTATCAAGGACAACTTCATGAAGCCCCTTCCTTTATTGAAGGACTTAAATTTAGTGCTGTCGAGAATCCTTCTGCTAGAGTATTGCTTAAGTATTACCGAAGCGTTGAGGAAGTGAACGCAAGAAGTTGGGAAGTACTTTTTATCCTTAAACTATTAGGCAAAGAGATGCCATTAGCAAAACAGCTCCAAGAGCAATGGCAGCAAAGACCGATTAAACCTCGTGATCCTGCCAAACTACCCCAATATGAAGAAGCCTATCAGAACTGGCAACAGGGTTTGGATAAAATTCTTACGGAAATTGGCAAAGATAAACAGTTGGCAGGGCTTGAGAAATATTCTAGAGAGTTGGAAGTGCTCAACAAGTTAAAAGATCTAGATGCTGATTGGACCAATTTACAAGTAATGGAAAAATTCGCAGATACAACAAAAATAAAGACAGCGGCACTGAAACTTATTCAAACTATTAAAGAGATAAGAGGAAAACTTGACCAAGAATCTGCCTTTTATACAAGTTTTACTAATATTCTTGATATGGCAAACAACGTCATATTTGAGACAATCCTGAAGTCTCAACAATAGTGCTGCTATTTTGGCGGCTACTTAGTTAGCCGCCAATCTCTACACCCTTCTTATCAATTCTTGGCTGGAACCGGAATTCTCTTCTCGCCCTTAAACTCAGCCGCTGTTTGTGTGATATTACGTTTGATAAAATAGTCAAAAAATCCCCATTTGCCATAGGTATTTTTCAGTTCTGCCAGGATCGCCTCGACCAACTGATCCCCGGACTTTCCATCGCTCTGAGCCTTAGCAACCTTGGCTCGTAGTGTAACTAGATAATCACGGAAATCGCGAACATCATCGGCACTGGCCAGATCACCATGCCCAGGAACAAATGTTGCTGTAGCATGATCTGTTAACAGTTTATCCAGCGTCTGAGTCCATAGCGCAGTTGAGGCATCTATCAGGTTAGGTAGATGTTTTTGCCAGATGAGATCGCCGCCGAAAACTATATCGGTATTGTAATTTTTCCCACCTGGCACAATCACCACTGAATCACCTCCAGTGTGTCCTAACATATAGCGAACTTGAATCAGTCGATTGCCAAGATAAATATCTATTGCATCGGTATAAACTAGGTCGGGTAGCACAAATGCCTCAACATAGGCTCTCTTCTCAGGCTTGGGATCAGCGCCAAAGAACTTCAAATTCTCTGTACGCTCCCAGCCACGTACATTGCGTTGCGCTAGAATCGTAGCTCCAGCCTCAGCAAAGACCGCATTTCCCCCAGTATGGTCTAGATGGTAATGGGTATTGATTACATATCGTATTGGTAGGTTGGTAATTTTGCGAATCTCTGTCAGTAAATCTTTCGCTGGCGCTACATCTTCAAATGTGTCCACTACTACGACACCATTGTTTCCAATGATAAATCCAGCGTTGCTCTCAGCCGGATCATCATCGCCACCAATAGCTGCATAAATTCCATCGCCAATCTTCGTAATTGTGAAACCGGTGTTATTAGTATCTACTTTAGCGTTGTATTCAATGTCACTTAAATTGCTGTCCACGCTCCTATTATTTGCCAAGGCAATAGTAAACATCAATACATTGATTAGAACAGTTACTAAAATTTTCTGCATTCTGATGTCTCCTGTTAAGAACCTGCATTATAGGGTGATATTGTGAAGTAATATCTATGGATCTCCAAAATACCGATATTCTCCATCGGCTCGACCGATTTGTCATTTGAACCATAACAGACACAAACCAATAGTCCCACGTTTGCCGGATTAGGCTAAAGGAAGGCCTATCCTTAAGTGTTGGCTATCGGGTAAAATCTGTTATGTGAATATCAAACAAGAGGATAACAGAAGTATAACATGAGTCACCATCGAATACGGCAAAAGAGAAAGCAAGCATCTGCCTTAGAGATCCGTCATCTACGCGCCTTTGTCACATTAGTGGATCTAGGAAGCATCAGCAGTGCAGCTCGCTCCCTTGGGCTTGCACAATCAACAGTCTCTGAGTCACTGGCTGCATTGGAACGCGTACTAGGAACGCCTGTGACACTGCGTCGGCGTGGAGCATATGATGTTTCGCTGACTGCGGCAGGCCATGCCTTTTTGCCATATGCACGCAGTGTGCTGGCATCGCTTGATGCCGCTCAGGTAGCTGTCGTCAATGCGACTAATGGCGCTTATGCTACCCTAAAGATCATCACCAATGAGTCCATTAGCACATATCTACTACCTAAGGCGCTGGCAAGGCTACGGACGCAATGGCCTAATACACGCTTCGCAGTGTCAGTAGCAACCTGCTTAGGTGTCCTAGCAGGTGTTGATGATGGAGAGTTCGATATTGGCTTACGGCTCTATACCGATGAGTTTATCGATCAACTCAGCCCATCTATATCTACTACAGCAACGCTATCTTTAGAGCGTGTCGTGGTATCTACTGATATACCATTGATCATCTTTGCTGGAATGCTTCATCCACTCATTCGCAGCCGTACCCGCACACCAGTACGTCATGACGAGATTGCCGAGTATCCGCTTTTTATAAGCGATGCAGCCGGCGACTTTTATTCACTCGTCTGCCGCTTCTTCGAGTCTAATGGCATTCCAGGACCAGATCTTGAGGCTGTTGGCAGTGTTGAAGGTGTCAAACGGGGTGTAGCCACTGATCCGCATGCATTGGGTATCCTGCCTGCATATGCAGTCGCTGAGGATCTTCAATCTAGACAGGTGGCTGCCTTGAGTCTAAATCTTCAGCCACCTCGCTTGCGGCTTGAGGCTTTACTCTCCAGAGGACGCGCTCGCCATTTGGCTGCCAATGAGTTACTCAACAGTCTATGTCATACATTCAAACGCGAGCAGCAAATAGATTGACCCCGTTTTCTCGATTGAGAAGACGGGGTCAATGATACTAGTTAACTTAAATTTAAGCACCTAGAGCATTGAGTGCTCGTTGGTAATACATATCTCGGCTCGCCTTGCCATTATAACCACCATTGACTCGGTAGGTTATTGCATCAAAGTTCTTGGCATCAGCATACTTATTGAGATTCCTACTACTCCAGAACCAAGCCGCAGTACGGAAGCCAACATCTGGATCGTCGGCGCGAGTAGGATTATTTTCTAGATCGATACCAAGCGCCCGACCGGCAGCACGATAATTGTTACGTCCTGTTAATTGAATTGGACCACGCCCTTTGTAACGTACCCCATCACCTGGATTGACATTGCCTAGATCGCGACGGCCTTCATAAGCAGCGCCACTAGCTAGCTCTTCAAAGTATTTTAATTCTCCACTCTCATGGGCGAGTTGAGCCAAAAAGGCGGCCTGCCGTGCGGGGGTATTAATATTGGCTTCTGCCATAGCCTGATTCAGATAGGGCAAGTACTTTTGTGCTTTACTGGCTGGCAGATTAGGCATTATACGCTGTAATTGACTGAGGGTAATTCCCCCTTTGGTATTGGTAGGAGGAGTAGGTCCAACTGGACCAACACCACCAGTACCATTTGTTGGTTTAGTGGTAGGTTTTGAACCATTACCATTTCCACTGCCTCCTGGCAGATTAATCTGCTGTCCAACAAAGATCATACTAGGATTTTTGATCTGTGGATTGGCCTTCATTAGACTACTTAGACTAATACCTTTACGCTCGGCAATACCTGAAAGTGTATCACCCGATTTTACTGTATATTTGCCACCACTAGGGCTTTCGCTAGGAGCTGTAGCGCGCGCGACCGGTAAACCTGAGAGGTTTCCTGTTTTTGCGCCACTTGCAGGCACATTGATCTGTTGCCCAGGAAAAATAAGACTGGGATTTTTAATCTGTGGGTTTGCCGCAATTAGACTGCTTAGACTAACACCATTGCGTTGGGCAATTTCAGAAAGCGTGTCACCTGATTTTACCGTGTACGTATTATTACCACCGTTGTTTAATGATTGTGTGTCATTATTACCAACTGCTCGAACCATACACTTTTCTCCTTATTTTCTCTTTT